>CAYLKS010000001.1:0-62877 GCA_964384205.1 uncultured bacterium
CTTTTAGAGAAAATAATTTTTCTTTCATTAATGCTAAATGTTGTCATCTTTTAATTTCCATATAACTAATTGTAAGATATATGGGACTTTTATAAGTCATAAAAATAAAATTCTTCTATAAGAATTCTAATAAAATTTTATTATTTATTACTCGCTGTTGGTGATAATCTAACAAATAAACTATGTTATAAGATAATATAAAATAAAATATTTTTTATTACTTAAAAACCAAATTGTAAGAGATATAAAAAATCTCTATATTCATAAAGAGTATAAAAAAGAAAAAATTTTTATATTAGTCCTCTTAAGACTTAACTTATTGAGCTTCTTGGTAATTAACGCCACCATCTCTGGTATATAGCAATAAAAGAGATACTTTTTTACTGAAAAATTTTTTCTTCAATTCCCCACTATATTCAATTTTGCGATCAGATATAAAATAAAAACAATAACAATTTTATTTTAATCCACTTCTACACTTATGAAGCATTCTTTTATTAAGTCGAAACATTAACTTACTCTATATTAATAATTAATTCCTTCTTACTTGATATAATAATTTTTAATAATAAATTATTATTTACTAAATTAAATATTTAAAAAAAATTACTTTTTTTACTTGACTTTTGTTTAAATTACATTTATGATATAAATTTTTATATTGTTATTAACAAGGAGAAATTATGGAATATTACACTGCTGCTGGAAACTCTTTTATTATCTTCAATAACTTAGATTTAAAAATAAAAGAAGAAGACAAATCAAGTCTTGTATTAGAGAATATAAAAGAAAGAGACGGTGCTATTTTTGTAGAAAAAAAAGACAAACTTTTTTTTATGGATTATTTCAATAGAGATGGCAAACGAGCTGAATTTTGTGGAAACGGAGCAAGAGCCTTTATCAAATTTTTATTTGATAACAAACTTATTAAGAAAGAAAAAATTGAATTTAATTCTTATGCTGGAATTGTTCAGGGAGAAGTTATCTCAGAAAATACAATTAAAATCAGGATGCCAAAATATAAATACAAAGGAGCATTCTTTGATAAATTTAATTATGATTTAATAATAGTTGGAGTCCCTCATTGTATTATAAAAGTCGATGATATAGAAAAAATCGATGTTAATAATGAAGGGAAAATGATGAGAAAATTAACGGGAGCAAATATAAATTTTTATGAAATTATAAATAAAAATACATTAAAAATTAGAACATTTGAAAAAGGAGTTGAAAGAGAAACATTAGCATGTGGTAGTGGAGCAACCGCAACTGCAATAATATATAATAAAGATAAAAAATTACATGAAATAAATATTATAGCGCGTGGCGGAAATCTTAAAATAATTTTTAGTAATAATAATATTTACCTTCAAGGAGGTGCTATAAATGTTTGATGGCATGTGTACCGCTATAGTTACTCCTTTTAAAAATGGCTATATAGATTTTATAGCTTATGAAAATTTAATCAATCTACAATTAGAAAATAATGTTAAAGCATTAGTGGTACTTGGAACAACTGGAGAAGCTCCAAATATAAATTTATCAGAAAGGACAGAATTAATAAAATTTACTAAAAAAATAGTAAATAATAAAATTCCCATAATTATTGGTGCGGGCACAAATTCTACACAAAAAACACTTGAATTAGTAAAAAATGCTGAAGAATGCGGTGCGGATGCAGTGCTATTAGTTACACCATACTATAATAAACCCACGCAAGAAGGATTATTTCACCATTATAAATATATTGCTGAAAATACGAAGCTAAAAATTATTTTATATAATGTACCTGGAAGAACAGGCGTTAATATGCAACCAGAAACTGTATTGAAATTAGCACGTAATTTTAATAATATTATAGGATTAAAAGAAGCAAATAGTGATATAAATCATATAGATAAAACAATAAGTCTGCTCAAATCTGAAATCCCTAATTTTAAAATATATTCTGGAAATGATGACAGAACATTTTATTTCTTATGTGCCGGTGCCGATGGCGTTATCTCTGTTGCGTCAAATATAATACCACATTCAGTAGCCCAGCTCTGCGATTCTATTTTCAAAAATGATATAAAAAATGCCGCACAATTACATTTTAAATTATTACCAATTTTCAAAGGATTATTTATAGAAACCAACCCAATACCTGTAAAAACAGCACTATATATCCTTGGGTATATAGAAAATGAATTCCGTTTGCCATTAGTAAAGGCATCAGATACAACATTTAATTTTATAAAAGATTTATTAAAAAAAGAGGGATTATTATGAAATTTGGAGTAATCGGAGCAAAAGGAAGAATGGGAAAAGACATCATAGAACTGTTTACCTCAAAAGGTCATATTTTAGTATTTGAATATGATTTAAATTATCATAGAGAAAAAGATATACCTGAGGTGATAATAGATTTTTCATTGCCTGATGCGCTTGAGCAAACTATTTCTTTTTGTGAAAAATATAAATCCGGTCTTGTAATTGGCACAACTGGCTTTAATCAAAATGATTTTGAAAAATTAAAAAAATTAGGCGAAAAAATAACAGTTATTCAGTCTTACAATTTTTCCACAGGCATACAAATATTATTAACATTAATTCAAAAAATGAACACTTTAATAGATGATGCATGGGATATAGAATTGGTAGAAACTCATCATAGATATAAAAAAGATGCTCCATCAGGCACTGCAATAATGCTTAAAAACAATATTGATAAAGATATTCCAATACATTCAATAAGAATTGGTGGAGTGCCGGGTATACATTCCATCTTATATGGAAATGATGGCGAAGTAATTGAATTAAAACATACCGCAATTTCAAGAAGGGCATTTTCCATAGGTGCCTTAAAATCTGCTGAGTTTATTATAAAAAATGGTAAAAATAATGGTTTCTTTACATTTAGTGATATAATTTCAAAAGGGGTATTATGATGGATACAAATAAAATTATAGAGTTAATCTCTACTTCAAAAAAGAAAACACCTGTACGTGCTTATATAAAGGGAAATTTAAAAAATATAGATTTTGCAAATGTTAATTTCTTTGGTAATGAAGAATTTGGAATTATTTTTGGTGATTATAAAATAGTTGAAAATATATTGAAAAATGAAAATATAAAAAAATCTGAAATAGAAATAATAGCTCATAATTCTGCTCTTCCATTAGCTAATTTGACAAAATATAATGCAAGAATAGAGCCGGGTGCTATAATCAGAGATATGGTAGAAATTGGAGATAATGCTGTTATTATGATGGGGGCTGTAATTAATATTGGTGCGGTTATTGGGGAGAATACGATGATTGATATGAATTCTGTAATTGGTGGAAGGGCAATAATTGGGAAAAATTGCCATATAGGGGCAGGAGCTGTTATTGCAGGTGTGATAGAACCACCAAGTGCACAACCAGTAATAATTGAAGATAATGTAGTTGTAGGAGCTAATGCTGTTGTATTAGAAGGAGTAAGAATTTGTAAAAATTCTGTTATAGCAGCAGGTGCAATTGTTACAAAGGACGTTCCAGAATCTGTGGTAGTTGCTGGTGCTCCGGCAAAAATAATAAAAAATATTGATGAAAAAACAAAAGAAAAAACAAAACTGGTTAATGATTTGAGAAATCTAAATGGAGATTAAATTAATATGAATATTATTGTTCAAAAATACGGTGGAAGTTCTGTCGCAGATGCAAATAAAATAAAAAATGTTGCAAATAGAATAAAAAAAAGAGTCCTGCAAAATTATAAATTGGTTGTTATAGTGTCTGCTCCTGGTAAAACAACCGACCAGCTAATAAAATTCGCAAAAGAAGTAAGTTCAAATCCTGAACCGAGAGAAATGGATATGCTGCTTGCCACTGGAGAGCAAATGAGTGTTGCATTGCTTTCAATGGCTTTAAAAGAAATTAATATAAAAGCAAAATCCTTTAATGCTTTTCAACTAAACATTCAAACAACAGAGCATCATACTAAAGCTCGAATAAAAGATATTGATGAAAAAATAATTCTAAAAAATTTACAGGAATATGATGTTATAGTTGTTGCAGGTTTCCAGGGAATAAATCAGCATAGTGATATAACAACTCTGGGTAGAGGTGGTTCTGATACTACAGCTGTTGCTATTGCTGCAAAATTAAAAGCCCCTTGTGAAATATATAGTGATGTCGATGGTATATATACATGTGATCCAAGAATTCATCCCAATGCAAAAAAGCATTCTTATATAACATATGATGATGTATTAGAACTTGCATCTTTGGGAGCTAAAGTATTGCATTCCAGAGCAGTTGAACTTGCTAAAAAATATAATATAACATTATTATGCGCTTCTTCTTTTAACGAAAGTGAGGGAACTATGGTAGTAAATAATTTACCAGAATGGCTGGAAGAACCCGTTGTTACAGGAGCAACTATCACAAAAAATGAACTAAAAGTAACTTTACTAAATCTTCCTAAAGACCAAAGCATCATATCCAAAATATTTGATGAAGTTTCAGAAAAAAATTTAAATGTAGATATGATATCAATTGTATCATCCAATGATAAGATGTTTCTATCCTTTTCCATTTTAGAAGAACAAAGAGAAGATTTTGAAAAAGTTGTACAAAAAGCTTTAGATGATTTAAAAGAATGGAATCTATCATATAATGGCAATTTTTCAAAACTATCCATAGTTGGAATTGGTATGAGAACAGCTCCCGGAGTAGCTTCAAGATTTTTCAAAGCATTATCAAAAATCAATATTATTCCAGAACTCGTAACTACTTCTGAAATAAAAATTTCTGCATTAGTACCAAGAGAAAAAGCAGAGCAAGCTTTAAAAGAAATAATCACGGAATTTGGACTATGACTTTTGTAATGAAAACCTATAATCCATTCCCTATAACAGTAAGCCATGCAAAAGGTATATATATCTATGATAAAAGTGGAAACCGTTTTATTGATACATTTTCTGGTATCGGAGTGCTTAATTTTGGGCATTCAAATGATGAGATTATACAATCAGTTTGCGAAAAACTAAAAAGATATTCTCATCTTTCAAATTTCTTCAAAGATCCAGATATAGATTTTGTTTCTGAAACCCTCATAAAAAGATCAAATTCTAATAATGGCAAAATCTTTTTTACAAATTCCGGTGCGGAGTCCATTGAAACTGCTATCAAAGCTATCCATAAATATAAAAAAGGAAAAATAATATCTTTTGTAGGAAATTTCCATGGAAGAACATATAAAGCATTATCAATCACGGGAATGAATAATATCAGAACTAAATTTGTAATGCCCGATGATGAGGCTATGTTCTTACCACATAATAATTACTTAGCTTTAGAACATTATTTTAAATTAACTGGAGGGTATGATGTTGCTGCTGTTGTTATAGAACCAATATTAGGTAGTGGCGGAATAAAAAAACTAACTTCTAACTTTGTGAAAACATTAATTAAACTTAGAAAAAAATATAGATTCATATTATTAATAGATGAAATCCAGGCCGGTCTCGGAAGAACAGGCAAATTCTATGCTCATCAGAATTGGGAACATCTTAATCCGGATATAATAACCATTGCAAAATCAATTGGAGGAGGTATCCCACTCGGTGCGACTATTTTTTTTAACGAATTTTCAGAAATATTTTCATTAGGGGAACATGGCTCTACTTTCGCTCCAAATCCATTAGCACTGGCAGCTGCAAAAATTGTGTTAAAAAAATTAACTCCTGAATTGCTTCAATCCGTAAAAGAAAAAGGAAATTATTTATTAAATGAACTCAAAAAAATAAAATCTCCTATCATTAAAGAAGTACGTGGCTTAGGGTTAATGTTAGGCATCGAAATAGTAGAAGATAAAGCAAAGTTAATAAAAAAAATAGCATTCCAAAATAAGTTATTGCTAAATATAACCAATAAAAATGTTATACGATTACTACCACCTCTAAATATAAACTATCAAGAAATTGACGAGATTTTGGAAATTCTAAATAAAATCTTCAAAAAAATATGATTGATGCAATAACTTTAAGGCACAAAATCCACCAAAACCCAGAATTAGCATTTAATGAATTTAAAACTCAAGAGTTACTAATAAAATCTATTACTGCATTGGGATACACTAATATTTTAAAAATTGCCAAAACAGGTGTTTTAGTAGAAATAACCAATACCCCTAATACTCCCTATATTGTTTTTAGAGCTGATATTGATGCTCTTAATATAAAAGAAGAAACCAATTGTGAATTTAAATCAAAAAATAACTATATGCATGCATGTGGGCATGATGTACATACAGCAATTTTATATGATTTTCTAATAAAAATAAAAAATATCAACTTTAATTCTAACTTATTAATAATATTCCAGCCAGCAGAAGAAGCTGAAAGCGGTGGGAAATTAGTTGCTAAATATTTAAAACAAAATTATAACATTAAACATGCTTTCGCATTACATGTGACAGATGAATATCCTTTGGGATATGTTGCTACAAAACCGGGCATACTATTCAGTTCCTCAATAGAATTTGACATAATAATAAAAGGAGAGGAAGGGCATATTGCTTTTTCTAAAAATAAAAAAAATGCAATTTATTATAGTTCACTATTTTTAACAAAATTATTTAATCTTCTAAAAAATACTAATATATTAGCAGGAATAGGGAAAATATCTGGGGGCAGTGCTCGAAACATACTGCCGAAAGAAGTAAAAATAGAAGGCACTCTCCGTTCTCATAGTCTTGGCAACGCATTAAAAAATTTAGAAAACATAAAAAAATTAATAAATAGTTTTAGTCTTAAACATAAAATAGAAATAAAATTACAACAAGGGGTTATATATCCTGAAGTTTTTGTTGACAATGAACTTTTTAAATTATTTAAACAAATTATCCCTGAAGATAAATTTATTCTCTGTGAAACTAAATATACTGCTGAAGATTTCGGATATTATTCCAGGGAATTCCCATCATTGATGTTTTGGCTTGGCACAGCCCTCGATAATAATATCTATGGCTTACATTCTAATAAATTTTTACCTCCAGATGGCATAATAAATAAGGGAAGTAATATTTTTATTAAAATATTAAAAAAAATATCTTTAAATATAATATAACCTATTGACTTTTAAAATATTTATTTGTATATATATGCACCATGAAAAAATTAGATGATTTATGCGACATAAAAAATCTTAACCTTTTCCTATACTATTTTAAAAAAATAAAAAAGGTTATATTTATAAAGCAGGAGGTATTTTTGGTAAAAGTGAAAGCTTTTACCAAAACATTTAGGTTAAGCTTCTAAAAATCTTATATATATTTGTTCACGTTTACATATTAGTTGTTATTTCTACCATTAAACTCTCTTATTTTTAAATTACAAGGAGGGTAAAATGAGCGCACAAGCATTAGGCAGACAAATTTTAGTAGAATTTTATGATTGTAATGAACATTTACTAAATGATAGAGAATATATAGAGAAAAAAATGTTAGAAGCAGCTAAAGCCTCAAATGCAACGATTGTCACTCAAACTTTTCATACATTTTCTCCTTATGGAGTAAGTGGTGTTGTGGTTATTGCGGAATCTCATATAGCTATACATACATGGCCTGAATACAATTATGCTGCTGTAGATATTTTTACCTGCGGTGAAACTATTGATCCATGGATAATTCATGATTATTTAAAAGAAGCATTTGATAGTAAAAATACTTCTTCTATGGAGATGAAAAGAGGTATTTTTAATATTGCAGGTAAACTTCATCATAAACCTGTTGCAGCTATATAAAAAATAGCTTAAAATAAAAGATAAAAAAGGGATAGAGCTTTATCTATCCCTTTTTTTATTTGTTTTTGCATACACTTTTTTAAATTTATATTCAGTAAGATTTGCATTGGCTTCGAAACCAACACCTTTTAAAAATCCATCTTTTCTAACAATTGTAACTGTATCATTCGTATAAATTTTTTCTTTTTTATTATCCCATAGTAATTTATTGGTATATAAAAATAAGGAATCCCCATTATTTACAATCACATTGCCTGATGCTTCCATATTATTAGATGTCGGATATATAAAACCTTTTTCAGATGTCAAAGTTGATACAGTATCATTTTCAGAATTTAAAAAATATATCTTTAAACCACTATCTGCAAAAATCAAATTTTTCTCAAAATTTTTAATTACCTTTGCATAAATAATAGCTGTAACTCTATTATCTTTAATCAATTGAATTCTTGAAGTTTTTATAATATTATCTGCTTTTGATGTATCAAGCTGTATATCAGATTTCAATTTATTTACAGAAACTTTATCTTCACAGAAAAACAAAACTAAACTAAGGAATATAATGCCTAAAAATCTCTTCATATTTCCCTCGTTTTGACGGTTCTATCTTTACTGCTTTATTAAAATATAATTGAGCAGTACTAATATCGTTTTTAATAGCATAAGATATTGCAAGAAGCAAATATAATTCCGATGAATTATTATATTTCAATCCCATTTTTAGATATTTAATTGACTCATCGGGCATATTTAAGCTTATAAAACTATTTCCTAAATTAACGTATGCTTCTTTATAATTTTTTTTAATACTGATAGATTTTTTAAAATAGTCGATTGCTTCATTAATAAATCCCATCTGAGCAAGATAAGCACCAACATTATTAAAATAAATATATTTTTTTGCAAACTTATTATTTAATGATGCACTGATCATATTCAACCTTGATTCATAAAATGATTGAAAATTATTATAAAAATATTGTTTTAACTTTTCTGACGAAAGATCAAAAATAATTGAATTTTGAAAATTAACATTTGGAGGATAAACTTGCCATGCATCTTGAGTTTTTATAACCTCAATCATATCTTTCATTTTATATTCTCTATAAAGCTGAGCACCAATCTGCCATGCTCTATAAAACGGAGCATCTTCTATATGTGTTAATTCCAGAGGGATCCATAACGTACTATCAATTCTGATAAATTCATCTGGTTTTAATGATAAAGATTTCATATCACTTATATTAACTTGTGTATTTAAGGCTACAAAAATATGGCCAGGAATTGATATAATAGCTGAATTAATACCTGCCGTTTCCAAACATGAAGCAAATAATGCTACAAGATCATCACAATCACCAGATTTCTTTCTAAAGGTTTCTCCTGGATACTGGATATAATCTAATGAACTATTATCTTTTGAAATATCGGGAATATTAGGATCATTGAAATATTTCATATTTAAAAGCTGAAGTCCAGAATAAATTAACATAGCATTTTTTATATTAGGATTGACAAATGCAAAATCTTTACTATCGATATTACTATTTTTAAGTTTATCTATGAACTTTATAACTGTGGAATCAATTGGAGTAATAAAAGAACCTAATTTCCTTATATCATCCCATTTAATATACCTTCCTCCATATATAATAACATTTTTCTCATCATTGACAGTATAATTTTTATCAGAATATATATACTCAACTAAAAAATCTGCTGTAGTATTAAAAGTATTCTGTAAATATACAATATTAGCTGGTAAATTAAGTGCTATATCTAATTTTTTAATTCCCTTTGATGGAAGAATATGCCATTTATCTGTAAAAGTATAATTTTTCATAATTCCATTAATTTTTATACCAACTCTAAATTTTATATCTGCTGAAGATTTATTCTTCACAATTATATAAGCTGGTGGATAGTTAAAATAATGTTTGTATTCCGATGCAAAAAGAGGCCTAATAAATGATTTTTTAATATCTATAACGCCTGCCTGTTTTAGAATAAAAGAAGATATAGAAAAAATATGTAAGTCTGGTAAATAGGAATTATGCTTATATGCATAATTAATTTTAAAATTTTTATATTCAATACCAAAACCACCACTAAAATTAAATGATGAACCTTTCACAAATTCTTTAGATACTCCAAATCTTATATGAAATTTATTAAACACTGTATATTCCACTCCTTGAGAAATTTGATCTGATAATTCTGTATAAAATAGCATATTTTTATATTTATAAGAAATGCCTGTCCCTATAAAAGAAGAAGCTACTTTCCTATCTGTAATATCATTAAAATGCATAATTTCAGAACCAGGCCTTTTAATCACAAAACCTATATTTAAATCTGGTACAGGTGAATATAAAAGGCCTATATTATAAGAAAAAGCCCGACCTGCTATATTGTCTGTGTTCAAAATGTTCTCTTTATCTCTTGTATTCAATAAATGATAATATCCCCTAATTCCTAATGTTAAATTTTTAAATAACTTATTTATATAAGTCAAACCTATTTTATTTTCAGTATATAGCAAAGTTGAATTTTCCGTTCCCATATCTGAAAAATCAAAGGCAAGTAAATTTGATTTATTTATTGGAACTAATGAATTCACTCCTATAAAATCAACTCCTTCTATTCGGAAATTTAAATAATACATATTAAAATAATATTGATTAAAAATAGAAGAAGCAGCTGGGTTGTTCAAGAATCCATCCGTATCAATCAACCCTATACCAGAAGCCCCCAAAGCTTGCTGTCTTGGTAAAAAATAAAAATCTTCTTCTCTATTTAATATTTCAGCATATATTTCAAAAGATGTAATCATTATCAATAAAAAAATCAATTTTTTCATTTTTTCATTATTACTACAGAACTAAATTCTTTTTTCCCATCTGGTTTTTTAATTACAATAAAATAAATTCTATTAGGTAAAATATTTCCATCATCATCACGGCCATCCCATTCCACAAAATTATCTTTTTTGTCAAAATATTGATCCTCAACTAAAGTTCTAACCAATCTTTGAGCTATATTAAAAATTTTTATAGTAACTTTCCCCGGCCTATCCAGTGTAAAATTAATTCTTGTAATCTCATCTCCGGGAGAAAAGATTTTGGGCTGCGGGCCAAATGGTTTTATTATAGTAAAAAAATTAGAATAAACACTTACAGGTTCACTAATACCATCTGTTGCGGAAATTCTTAATTGAGAATTCTTATTTCCATATATAACGTAAGAATCATTAGAATTCCAATAATAAACACTATCATTTTCAAACATTGAATCACCATGAGCATCAATTTCCGGCAATAATCGCCATGATACTCCATTATCTCCGCTATATTCAATTTGAATATTAATAGAATCTCCATCTGAATCATAAGCATACCATTTTATAGGAACAATTCCTTTTACTACAACATCTGATTCTGTAAATTCATCAGCAAGAGTTATATGTGGTGGTGATTGGACACTATTTACTTTAAACATTATGGCATCAGACCATCTTGATTGTTGATTCCCAAAATCAACTATAGCTTTTATTCTTGCAAAATAAGTTTTATCTTCTATTAGTGCCTCATTATCGGGTGTTTGATAGGAAGATTCTCCTTTATTTGTAATATAAGTCTTAATTGGATAAATTGTATCAAAATCAGAAAACAAACTTATTCGATAATAAATCCTTTTATTATCGAAAGGATCAAGATCTACCGATGGTTCCCAAAGGTATAATGGTGTTTTATAAGAAATATAGCCACTTGTTAAATTTTTTATTCGAAATAATTGAGGAACTGTAGGCGGCTCTATAATTTGATTAATCGCAAAAATAGTGCTATCAGGTATACTTACTGTTTTTCCATCATAAGAATAAACTAAAATTTTATAAAAACTATTTTCTGATAAAATCAAGTCAGATGACCATGATAAAGAACTAATAAATTCTGACGAATCAAAGAAACTTTTCTCAGGTGTTAGTTCATAAAGCAAATATTTATATAACAAATCATCTCCATCTGGATCTGTAGCCGGGTTAATTTTTACTGTAACAATATTGGTATTTGTAAGTTCACCACTATCCTCTGGAAAAATTATCTGCGGAGGATTCGGAATTCTATTACCTGACTGAATAAAAACTTTAAAATAGTTTGACCATTCTGAAAAAGAATTATCATTATCAAAAGCATTTACCCTGAAATAATAATATGAATAATTTTCCAAAGCTTCCGGTATATCATAAGATAAATAAAAAATACCATCTTTAATCCCTACTAAATTCAATTGATTATATCCTAAATCTAAATATCTTTTATAAATAGTGATAAAATCTGAATCATTACTTATTTCTATATTAAATTTTAACGATGCAAGAGAATCTGTATAATCTGGATCTCCTTTTGTATGAAAGTATAAGGTTATAATCGTATCCTTCACAATAGAATCATTAAATGATGAGGTACTATCAATAACAGGAGTAAATGGCGGCTCATTCTTCTTATTGTAAATAAACGGAATTGACCAGACTCCTTCTGATTCATTATTATTCATATCGACTGCAACTAATTTAGCATTATAAAGCAAATTATCAATCAAAGTAAAACCATCTGATACCAAATTATTATCAACATAAGAATTAATCTGAAATGTATTAGGTTTTGTAACCAATGTATCAAGAATTTGATTATTATGATAAATATAAATTCTATAAAAAATATTTTCCTGATTATCTTCAGGATCTTTGGCATTATTATAAAACCATTTGAAAAATACATAATTATTTGGCGTCTCAAGTAAGACTGAATCAGTTGTTAATGTCGTAATATCTCGATAAACATTAAAATTCTTTGGAGCTTCTGGTGGTTCATCTATAAATGAAATCTTAAAAGTATCTGGTAAAGACCAATAAATAGAACTATTTTCTTCTTTGACTCCAAAATACCAATAAAAAGCTCTATTTTCTACTTTGATAAAATCCGCTGTAAATAAGCTTTTTAGGTTTATAGAAGTAGTATCGCTATCTAAACTAAATTTTATATTATTGCCATAATAAAACAAATCCCCATCCTCTAAATAATTAATTTTAACAATACCAATTAAAGAATCTATTGGCGTATCCGGATCATAAGGATTTTTTACAAAAAAATTAGTAGAGTCTAAATTATGAATAATTATATTATCTTTAGGATAAATAATCTCTGGAACTTCCGGCGGGTCATCTATTCGATTAATAAAAAATGTAAAAATAGAACTATACTCACTTGATAACCCATGAGTATCTATCGCTTTTGCTCTCCAAAAATAATAAGTATTTTCAGATAATTCCAGAGGAACAAGCCAACTAACAGTACCGCTATCACTTTGTAAATGATCCGCAATTGCAGTTATTTGTGAAAAATCACTTTTACTGGATAATTCTATAGTATAAGTTAAAATAGAATCTTCAGGGTCAACATCTTTTGAAGCCTGAATCACTAATGTGGGGCGATTTGTTTCTCTTATTATAGAATTATTCATAGGAAATAATAATATTGGTGCTAATGGTGGGGAATTTGGCTGTAATACATTAATATTAATTTTATTATGTTCAACTGCTGCACTATCATCTACCATCTTATATTCCAATACACTGGAACCAATATCATTTTGTAATGGCATTCCTTTTAAACTTACAAAAAATGTATCAATCTTACTATAAATAGAATCAATATTCAGCCATTGGGGAAACTGAATAAACTCAAATCGTACAGAATCACCTTCATCTTCATCATAACTAATAAGCTGAATATTTAATGTATCATTCGCTCTTATATTAAATGAAGTATCTTCTGGAGGATAAATTAAAACAGGTGGGTCATTTGTATTTGATACCAGAATATTAAATGACTGCTTTACAATCCTATCCATTTGATCAATGATACCTATTTCTACTGGTTGAATTCCTATTTGTAAGGCAGTTGGTATCCATTTTATAACATAATTTAATGTATCTTTATAATAATAAGATGTATCAACATACATACCATCTGGTTTATGAAAAAAGATTATATTAACAGAATCTTTTTCTTCATCATATACCTTAAAATTATACAAATATTCAATATCTTCAAAAGCATAAACAACAGGCTGGGAAATTATTTGGGGCTTATCATTTTGCAACTCAATAGAAAATTGTAAATATTCAGAACGTTCAGAATATAAATTAGTTTTATCAAATGCAGTGATTGAAGCAAAATATTTAACATGCTCTTTTAATAAATCTCTACTATAAAGAGCATAATTTGTTCCATAATTAGATATAATTGTATCAATTGGTGGTATCGTTGTGTCAATATAAATTTTAACAATAGCTCGAATATCATTATTCCCTGTTAACGGATCTGGGTCTGGCTTCTTTTTATAATTCCATACAAATGTAGGATTTTTTATCTTCACATAATGACCAACAGAATCAAGCCCAACAATCCAAAAATTCTCAGGCGTATATGGTGGTTCTTCTCTCTCATTTATATAAAATAAACTAGGGACCTTCCACGAAGAAGAATCGCCACTTAAATCTTTCACTCTTGCAGTCCAATAATAAGCTTCATTCTCTTCAAAATTATAGTCAAATATCATAGATGAATCTGGAATATTTCTTATTGTACTCAATATATAAAAATTAGTATCTAACAATCTAAAACTATAATAAAAAACCGAATCATCAGAATCAACAACATTACCAACAGTGAAATTTGGTGGATTTGTTCTTACCATCTCAGAATCACCAGGACTTAATAACTGAAATTCTGGAATACTATTATAAGTATTAACAAAAAATTTTATTGTATCATAGCTGCTATAAAATAAAGAATCATCCTTAATCCTTACTGTAAAATAAATCCATTTATCTTCAGGAAAACTATAATCAAATTTAAACTTTATAGTATCTTCATTAGTCCCAAACCATTCAGATCGCCTGATATTGTCAAAAGTAAAAGCAGAATCATCTATAGAAAAAATTAATTGATATAACACAGAATCCCCAATATCAGGGTCTATTGCCTTCGTCAATATAAATGAAAAAGTATCCGTTCTAACTGTTGATAAATTCTCTGGAAACAAAATTTCTCCAGGAACAGGGAAATCATTTACATCTTTAACATGAAATTTAGCAAATAATGTATCCGATTTTAGAGAATCGTCAAATACTATAATCTCCAGACTATCATCTCCAACATCTTCATTTCGTGGTGTCCAATCAATATAAAAAGCATTACTCGAAGTTACAGAATCTATTTTTAAACTATCAGGCTTATAAATGATTTGATAATGAAAAACCGAATCATCCTCATCATAAACGTTTATTTTTTTTGAATATTGCTTATCTTCCCACAAGGTATCAAGCAAGGTATCAATGGCAATATCAGGGGCATCATCTGTTTCCAATATCTCAAAATAACAATATAAAGTATCACTTTTTAAAGAATCATCCCATAAAATAAGCTTCAAAGAATCACGGCCTACATTTTGATAAACAGGAGTCCATTCAATAGAAAAATAATTACTATAATATTGCAGTTTCATATTAGCCGGTATATAAAGAGTATCAAAATGGTCAATATTATTATCTGGATCACTATAACCTATATTCTTTTGATATTTCTGGTCCTCCCACAAAGTATCAATCAAAGTATCAATTTGAAATTCTGGCGGGTCATTAATGTTTTGAACATATAACTGTACATATAAAGTATCAGATAAAGATGTTGTATCTTTTATAATAATTCTAAAATTATTATAACCAACATTACTATTATCTGGCGTCCATGTCAACTGAATAACTGTATCATTAACCTGAAAAATTTTTACTCCTTCAGGAGAATCTACTAACTCAAAAAAAACAGAATCATTATCATTGTCTTTAAAATTTATATTTTTTTGATAAAATAAATCTTCATATATAGTTTCTTTTAATGAATCTAAATAAAAATAAGGGGCATCTGCATAAAGCAATTCCCCTTCAATCAAAAAAATGAATATAACACTAACTATTATTTTTTTTATCATAATATCTAATGATCAATATAAAAATTAAAATTCCAATAATATCAGCAATAATATCAAAAATGCTACAAACACGGCCTGGAACAAAACTTTGATGTATTTCATCAGAAACACCATAAACAATACCCCATATAAAAACCACTCTATTCAACAAAACTTTATCTCTGATAAAATTTTGTAAACCAAACCACCAAAGAAATGCAAAAATTCCATATTCAACACAATGTATAACTTTATCATAAGAAAAAAGAAACTGCAATTCAGGTACAGGTCTGGACAGTGAAGAAAGATAAAAAATCAATCCTGAATACAATAATGCTAAAATAAAAAAGATTTTATTCCTAATCTTCAATCCTTTGCTTACACTCATTTATAGTCTTTAAAATCTCGTTTTTATCATAAGGTTTCGGATTTTTCTCAAGATACTCCTGAAAATACTTTATTGCACTTTTATAATCACCAAGATAATAATAATCAATTGCAAGATTTTTTATCACTGTTACATCCGCTGTAATATCTTCTTTTCCAGCATATATATTATAAGCTTTCAAATGATATTTAAGTGCGTTAGTCAATAATTCCTTTATAGAATCTTTCTCATAAGAACTACCACTCGTAATTATATCAATTGCAATAGTAGCATAAATATTTCCCAGATTTGTATAAGCATTGGTATAATCATGAAAAATTGCTATACTCTTTTTATAATTTTCCTCAGCAAGAGCAAATAATTTTATACGTTGCTTAGAATCTTGAGTATATGTTGCCTCATCAAAATAACTATTACCAATATTATAGTAAGCTCTCGATAAATTAGGATTATATTTTACTGTCTTCTGCCAGTACTCCCTTGCTTTTCGTGTGAAAAATAAAAATTCATTTATCTTGCCTTCTTCTTTAGATTTATTCGATTGAGTCAAATACACTCCTGCAAGCCAAAAATTACACTGATAATCATAAGGAGTATAATACAAAGCATTTGCAAAACCAATTGCCGCACTTTTCAAATTATTAAAATTCTTATATAAATGCCCTAATGTAGAATAATAATTCCTCTTAAGAAATTTATAATTTTGCTTTGCCAAAAAATAACTAAAAATCAAAACAACTGCTATCATTATCGATGAAGCACGTAACGATAAAATTCTCCCTTCTTTGCCAATTATAAAATATGCAGCAATAAAAAAAGAAAAAAGAATCGGATAATTATGAAAAACAAAAGCTGTATTTGCTTCAACCATAAAGACTAATACATATAATGTTGGCAATAAAATTTTAATCTTCTCATCAGGTGCTTTTTCTTTGAAAAAATTCTTGAAACCATAAAAAATTAAAATAATAGAACAAAAAAGAAATAATAAAAAACCAACTACCCCCAATTCAGATAAAAATTCAACATATTCATTATGAGCATGAAGAGGAATAGCCCCCTCACCTGAAATTTTATGTTCAATTTTTTTCTCATCAAGGGTTCTATATTTTTGATATTCTATTTGCCAATTACCAATACCAACCCCTCGCATCCAATTTTGTTTAATTAGTGGAAATGAATTTTTATACAATAATAACCTGATTTTGACATTCGGACTTTTTATATTTCTAAACTCACCAATTTTCAATAAAGCTAATTTGAACCTATTATTTATCTCCGAACGTAAATTCTGCTTCGTAGAAAAATACTTTTGAGAAATATTAACACCATAAGCAATGTAATATTTTGTATAATTAACTTTAAAAGGTATAAATTCTGTAGAAAAATATGCTACTATCAATATCATACAAACTATCAATAATTTTTTGTGAAATCTTTTTATAACATCAAAAACCTTTTCTTTATATATAAAAATAATAAAGATACACAATGATATAACATAAATAAAAACTGCCAGATATGCTGTTTTCGATAAAGTAGAAATAAATACAAAAAAATTGATAACAAAAGAAATAAAAAGAACTACACGAATTTTCTTTTGCTTAAAATACCAGAAAGCTAAAAAATGTATAAAAATTATATAAACATAAAACTGCCCAAGAAAATTTTTATTCCCTAAAGTACTCACAACAATATAAGAATATTTTACAGATTTATTTAAAAAATCCATATTAGCAATCTGAAATATACCATAAACAGAAATAAAAAATCCACCTATCAGACTCGCTACAATTATCTCTTTCTTTATATCAAAATTTTTATACAACAAATATAAAACAAAAGCAGTTGCTTCTAAACATATTATCTCAATTCCTATATAAATATTTGTTGCCCAGAATAAACTTATAGCTTGATATAGCAAAAAAATAAAATACGATATATCAAATATATTAATTTTAAAAGAAAATTTTATTCTTTTCAAAACAACAACAAATACAATCGCTAAAGCCCCGATAATTACTGCTATATTAGAAATAAAAATCTTGGGATAAATATATAATGCTGGCCTATCCCACATTACAACTGGCACTAAAAATATAATAAATGCAAAAAAATAATTTATTATTTTTTTATATACATCCATCTTAAAAAACCCGTGATATAGTAATTAATTTTGTATTATCTAAAAATTCCCCCGTATTTTGTAAAGAATAAGCAAATGCAAATTTTTTATAATAAATTCCAAGCCCGTAAGATAATTTATTAAAAAAATAAGAATCGTGAGAAACTGTATTAGAAACTAATAGATGAATGATATTATACAACTTTATCCCGGTTCCAATTGTAAAAAAATTCTCCTTTTCAAATTTTTTATAATTTAAACTTAAAAAAGAACTAAAATTATTTAGAAATTCTTTCTCATAAGAAATACCAAAAGAATAGTACGATGGAGCTGTTAACCTCTTATCCTCTATTTTTGTAGAAATACCCATATTATTAAAACTACCTGCGAGTATAAGCCCTCTAAAAGGACTTATACCAAAACCTAAATTAATAAAATATCCATAAGAGGTAGAATTTTCATATAATTTCTGATAAATAAAATTACCCGATAATCCAAGAAAAACATATCTACTCAAATTAAAAGCTGAGCCAATAGAAAAATTTAAAAAATGAGATGAAAAATATGTTATTGGTCTTTCAGTAGGATAATCTGGATAATATGGAATATTTTTAATACTATAATTTTCAAAAGCAACTGAAAATTTAAATTGTTTATGCAAAAAATTATATACTATATTATACCCTGAAAGGTCTTCATAAAATTTATTAGAAGAAAAAGCTATTTCGTTCTTATAATCTGAACTATATAAGATTAAAGAAGGATTAGAATAAACTGAAAAAGAACTACTTATAGAAACCACATTATTCCCCAATGCCGATGATTTAGCATCATGTGGTAATTTCAAAAAAGAATAGCCAGCAAAAATAATAGAATTCACAAAAAAATAAAAAGCTAATATTAATAATCTCATCATCAATAAGTTCTCCCTTCAGATTTCAAAAGTTGATAATATTATATTAAACTATAAGTTATAAGTCAAGATATAAAATTATATATAGATTAAAAGCTATAATTATTATTTTACTGAAAAAAGGGATGATTACCTCTCATCCCTTTTTAATATCTTCTTCTATTATCTCTATTATTCTTATTATAATTAGTATTTCTATTAGTACTTCTATGCCTACTTGAATACCCCTCTGGTTTATCTAAAAGAGCTTTTCTACTAAGCCTAATTTTACCAGAATCATCGATTTCTATTATTTTTGCCCTAACAATATCACCTTCTTTAAGAAAATCAGAAACATCATTTACTCTGGTATAATCAATTTCAGAAATATGAATAAGCCCCTCACGGAGAAAATCAAAAACAACTACTGCACCAAAAGGGAAAATCTTAGTAACTTTACCCTCAACTATTGCTCCAATCTCCGGTGGTGTAACAATTCTTTCTATAATAGACTTTGCATTATTGGTTTTTTCCTCATCATAACCAACTATATTAACAACTCCATTCTGATCTATAGATATTGTTGTTTCAGTATCTTCCTGAATCTGTTTAATAATCTTCCCACCAATACCTATAACTTCTCCAATTTTATCTACTGGAATTTGAGTTACTACAATCTTGGGAGCATGCTCAGATAAATTATCTTTAGGCGCTGGAATTGCTTCAAACATTTTATCCAGGATAAACATTCTTGCTTTCTTTGCTTTTTCTAAAGCATCCTGAATAATATCAAAGGTAATTCCCTTTATTTTTATATCCATTTGAAAACCAGTAATTCCATCTCTTGAACCAGCAACCTTAAAATCCATATCTCCTAAATGGTCCTCAACTCCCTGAATATCCGTTAAAATTTTATAATTATCACCTTCTTTAACTAACCCCATTGCCACACCTGCAATATGAGTCTTCACAGGGACACCTGCATCCATTAAAGAAAGAGAACCACTACACACTGTAGCCATAGAAGAAGAACCATTTGATTCTAATATATCAGACACTATTCTTATTGTATATGGAAAATCTTCTTCTGCTGGAATAATTGGCTCTAACGAACGTTCGGCAAGATGACCATGTCCAATTTCACGTCTGCCTGGCCCCCTTACAGGCTTAATCTCTCCAACACTAAATGGGGGAAAATTATAATGTAACATATAACTTTTAAAAACTTCACCTTCTAAATTATCAATCCTCTGCTCATCCATCTTGGTGCCTAAAGTCACAACACCCAATGACTGTGTTTGCCCCCTTGTAAATAAAGCAGAACCATGGGCTCTTGGTAAAATTCCAGTTTCAATTGAAATAGTCCTAATCTCATCCAACTGTCTATTATCAATTCTTTTCTCTTCTTCAAGGATTAATTTTCTCAAGTGTTCTTTTTCTATCTCATGTAATATATACTTTATCTGATCTTCTTTTTCAGGAAATTTTTCACTTAATGCCTCAATAGCCTCTTGCGCAACTTTATCTAAAGCAGCGCTCCTTTCTGCTTTCACCGGATTAATATTTGCTTCCTGAACTTTCTGCGTGAATAATTCACGGACTCTTTTATCAATCTCAGGATCAACTTCCTGTTTTTCAAAATCCATCTTTTCTTTTGCAACAGCAGCAATAAGTTCTTTTTGCAATTTAACTAATTCTTTAATATTTTCATGCGCAAACTTTAATGCGTCAAGCAATAAATCTTCAGGAATCTCTAACGCACCACCTTCAACCATAACAATGGATTCTTCATTCCCCGCAACAACTATATCCATTTCCGATTCTTCTAATTCTGATAAAGTTGGGTTAGCAATAAATTTACCCGCGACATAACCAACCCTAACTCCTGCAATAGGTCCATCAAAAGGAATATCAGAAATAGATAAAGCAGCAGAGGCTCCTGTAATCGCTAAAACATCTGCCTCATTCTCCATATCATACGATAAAACATAAGCAATAACCTGAACTTCATGTGTAAAACCTTCTGGAAATAATGGCCTTATTGGCCTATCAATCAATCTGCTTGACAAAATTTCTTTTGTGCTCGGAGGTCCTTCTCTTTTTATATATCCTCCTGGTATTTTACCTGCTGCATAGGCTTTTTCTCTATAATCAACAGTTAAAGGGAAAAAATCTAACGACTCATGCGGTTTCTTACTTACACAGGCAGTTACAAGAACCATTGTATCTCCATATCGAACAACAACTGAACCATTTGCTTGCTTTGCCATTCTACCAGTTTCAATAGTATATTCTTTCCCACCAAACATCATTTTTACTAATTCCATAATAAATACTCTCCTTTAAAAAAGGAGCAGACATAATATATGTCTGCTTCTTACTTTCTTAATCCTAAAGCTTGAATAATCTTAATATATCTGTTATAATCTTTCTTTTTCAGATAACTCAGCAATCTTTTTCTCTGACCAACCATTCTCAAAAGACCTGTTCTTGAATGATGATCTTTCTTATGCTCTTTGAAATGCTCTGTCAAATAATTAATTCTTGCAGTAAGAAGAGCAATCTGAACTTCTGGAGAACCAGTATCTTTTTCATCTTTACCATATTTTTTAATAATTTCAAGCTTTTGCTCTTTAGTTAACATTTTTTCCTCCTTTAAATACAAAATGTTTCACTGAACTGTTCATTTACACATGCTTTTATATCATCTTCAATCTGGCGACGTAAGGCGGCTGGGCCAGAAAATTTCCTATCTTCTCTAAGCTTCTTTACAAAATAAACTACAACTTCTTTATCATAAATATGTTTATTAAAATCTAAAATATGAACCTCTACCCTATGATTATCTCCTGATAAAGTAGGCCTTGTTCCAATATAAATTAAACATTTAAACAATTTATCTTCTACTTTTATAGTTCCAAAATATACTCCATTCCCTGGTAAAATCTTCCAATCAAAATAATCCAAATTAGCTGTAGGAAAACCTAATTCTCTTCCAATACCGTCACCCTTTACCACACTACCAACTAAAAAATAATAATGTCCTAATAACTTATTGGCTTGTTGTAAATTATCTTTTAAAATCAAATCTCTTATTATAGAAGAACTAACTTTTATTTTATTGTCTTTTTTCAAACTTATATCATGGAGCTCAAAACCATGTCTCTGAGCAAATTTCTTCAAAAAAAATGTATTTCCTTTTTTATTTGCTCCTACAGTATGATCCTTACCACAAAAATATAATTTTAAATTCAAATTTTTCAAAATAATATTATTAAAAAAATCCTCATAAGACATATTTAATATATATTCATTAAAAGGCAAAAACCATAAATAATCTATGCCCAATTTGCTAATAATATACTGCTTTTCTCTCTTTGTAGTTAAAAATTTTGATACTTCTCTATGCTTATGTTCATCAAAATCAAAAGTCATCAATAACTTTTTTAATCCTCTTTTATTAGATTCATTGATAAAACAATCTAACAAATATTTATGTCCAGAATGTATCCCGTCAAAACTACCAATTGTCATAGCAATAGGTAATTCTATCCTTTTTTTCAAGTTCAATTCATTAAAAATAATCATAGCTAATAATTCGTTTGTACTCAAAAACTAAACTATTATAATCATTTTTTTTTGCTTTGACAATAGCTAAAATTCTATTTTTCCCATTTTTTTTCAAAATATAATAAATTCCATCCCCTTCTATATCATTTTTATTTTCAATGTGTTCCAATTTTAAAGGTAAACCATTCTCTAATCTAAATTCATTATCAATCTTTAATTCTGGAATAAAAGAGGAAATTATACTATCAATACTTTTTAAATAATTTTTGAGAAAAACCTTTGATTTTATCTCATAAAGATCAACTGCTTGATCAATAGAAAAATTTCCTATTCTATTTCTAACAAGAGATGTCATAATAGCACCTGTGGTTAATCTTTTCCCAATATCATCAACAATACTTCTTATATAAGTTCCTGAAGATACTGTAATTTCAAATTTAAATTCCGGGTATAAATAATCTAAAAGCCTTAAAGAATAAATATATATTTTCTGAGGTGGAATATTGAAATTTTCCCCATCTCTTGCAAGTTTATATGCTCTTTTACCATTAATTTTCTTTGCAGAAAATTTTGGTGGTATTTGCAATTGTTCTCCTTTAAAATTTTCAAATACCTTTTGCAGTTGCTGTAGACTAATGGAAATATCATTAACTTTTGTTATTTCTCCTTGAGAATCATAAGTATTGGATATAAAACCGAGTTTTGCAGTTGCAATATAAGATTTAGGCAATAAATGGAAATAATCTAACAACTTTGTTGCCTTACCAATTCCAATAATAATAAGTCCCTCAGCTATAGGATCAAGTGTTCCACTAAATCCTATTTTAAATTGCCTACCTAATATTTGTTTCAATATTCTTATAATATCAAAAGATGGTATATTTTGAGGTTTATTTATAAAAAGAAAACCGTTCATTAAATATTCAATACTTCAAATAATTTCTTTTTTACATTCTCAATTGGACCTTGAATCTTTGCACCGGCAGAATGTTTATGCCCCCCCCCATTAAATTGAGTCGCAATAGATCTTGCATCAAAATTATCACGCGATCTAAAGCTTATTTTAAACTCATTATGCCTATATTCTTTAATAAAGATATATAATTTAACATCTTTTAATGAATTGATTTGTTCAATAATATCTTCTGTTTCTTCCATAGTAATAGCTTTTCCATTATTCATTTCCATAGTGAAATAACAAAATAATATTGCATTATCTTTATATAATTCAATTGTATTAAGCACCTTGGACAAATTCTTAAGATATGAAATCGATTTATTAAAATATACATTTCTTGCTATAAGCTCTGGATCTGCACCTGCATCAACCAATTGAGCCGCAGTCCTAAAAACATCACTATTAGTATTTGAAAATCTAAACCTTCCAGTATCTGTCATCAATCCAGTATATAAAGCAATTGCTGCATCCTTTTCAATCTCAATATTAGCGGTTTTATAAAGATCAAAAATTATTTGAGAAGTAGCAGCCTTTTGATGATCAATAAAATGATCAAAATATACTGGCTTATCATATATATGATGATCCATAATAATTAACGGGATATTTTGCTTACTTAATTCCCTAACTTTTCCCAATCTTTCCCAGGGAATAACATCTAAAATAATTATCAAATGAGGATTTAAATTATAATTATATTCTGTTTTAATTTCATCTGCAGAAGGTAAAAATCTATATTTAATCGGTACAGGATCATTATTATAAATATATACATTCTTCCCTATAGATTTTAATAAATAATAAAGCCCTAATTGAGAAGATATTGAATCGCCATCAGGATAAGCATGAGCAGTTATTAAAATATTTTTAACATCTATATTGGAAATTCTTTTCCAAATTTCATTTAATGAAAGCCGCATTTATGTTATTTTTCTTTTGCTTTTTTTAATAATTCATCAATATGAAAATAATAATCCATTGAGTCATCAAGAATAAAAGTAAGCTCTGGTATCGTTCTTATTCTAATTTCTTCATTCAATTTGTGCATAAAAAACCTACTCAATTTATTTAAAACTTCAATAGTATGGGCTCTTTGTTCGTTATCCCCAAGAACAGATATATAAATTTTGGCATATTTTAAATCTTTTGTAGTATCAACTTTTGATATAGACAACATTCCAATTTTAGGGTCTTTGACTTCATTTTTTATAATATCTGATAAAGCCTGTTTTATAAGAGAATTGACTCTCTTAATCCTATCATAATTTTTACGAGCCATAAACTACATCATTTCTATAGAATAATCCAACAATTCGCCTTCAATATTAAATTTTATAAAATTAATCATATTATTCAATATTTCATTAGCGAATTTAGACTCTGAAGAAACACAAACAGCAGCGATTTTGGCTCTTTGCCACAAATCAAAATGATCGATCTCAGATAAAGAAACATTATACTTATTTCTAATCTTAGTTTTTAAATTTTTAAGATGATATCTTTTTTTCTTAAGAGAGTTACTCTCTGGAAAATGGATCTCAAAAATACATACGCCAATAGTCATTTTAATTTACCCCTCTCTTTCTTACTCATTCTTTATTTCTTTTTTTTCAAACTGCTCAATTATATCATTTTCTTTTATATCATTAAAGCCTTCTATTTTAATACCACACTCATATCCTTTTGGAACTTCTGTTACATCATCTTTTAACCTTTTTAACGATGCAAGGCTACCCTGATGAATAATAACCCCGTCTCTAATAACATGTACTTTCAAATTTCTTCTTATAATACCATTTGTGACATAACAACCAGCTACAATTCCCACCTTTGGCACCTTAAATGTCCTTCTCACAACAGCTTCTCCAGTAGTGACTTCTTCATATTTAGGTTCAAGCATACCCTTTAAGCTCGCTTTTATATCATCAAAAATATCATAAATAACCTGATATGTTTTAATTTCTACATTTTCTTGTTTTGCAAGTTCTTTAATCATATTAGAAGGGCGCACATTAAAACCTATAATTATCGCATTTGAAGCTGAAGCAAGCATTACATCAGCTTCAGTTATAGCTCCAACTCCTTTATGAATTATATTTATCTTCACTTCAGAAGAGGACAATTTCAATAAAGACTCTGCAATTGCTTCAATTGAACCATGAACATCGCCCTTAATAAGAATATTCAATTCTTTTATTTTACCTGCTTCAATATTATCATAAAGATTTTCCAGCGTAATCTTTTGTTTTGCTCTTAATTCTCTCTCTCTTTTCAAAATAACACGTTTATTTGCTATTTTTTTAGCTTCAGCTTCTGACTCCATTACAACTAATTTATCACCAGCCTGGGGTACCTCTGAAAAGCCTACAAGTTGTACAGGTTCTGAAAGAGTAGCTTCTTTTACACGCCTACCATATTCATCAAAAAGAGCCCTTACTTTACCATAAGTATAGCCACAAACAAAATAATCTCCTATTTTTAACGTACCTTCCTGAACTATAATTGTTGCAACAGGCCCTTTACCCCTATCCAGTTTAGATTCAATAACTATTCCTTTTGCTCGTTTATCTTTCTTGCCTTTTAAATCTGAAAGCTCAGCCATTAATAATATATTTTCAAGTAATTCATCTATATTTGTACCTTTTTTTGCACTAACAGGCACAGCTATAGTATCCCCACCCCATTCTTCGACAATTAATCCATACTCACTTAATTGATTTTTAATCCTATCTATATTAGCTTCTGGCAAATCTATTTTATTTATTGCCACAATGATTGGTACATTAGCCGCCTTTGCATGATTAATAGCTTCAATAGTTTGCGGCATAATTCCATCATTTGCAGCAACAACTAATATCACAAAATCTGTAACTTGAGCACCTCTAGCACGCATTGTAGTAAAAGCTTCGTGCCCAGGTGTATCAATAAATGTTATTTTTTT
Source organism: uncultured bacterium (assembly GCA_964384205.1). Classification (GTDB taxonomy): domain Bacteria; phylum JAGOEH01; class JAGOEH01; order JAGOEH01; family CAYLKS01; genus CAYLKS01. The sequence continues at coordinate 26,675 of CAYLKS010000001.1, forward strand.
ACCATTATATGAAACTTGATACGCTCCAATATGCTGTGTAATTCCTCCTGATTCTTTCTCAACTATCTTACTTTTCCTTATATAATCCAACAAAGTTGTTTTTCCATGATCAACATGTCCCATAATTGTAACAATAGGTGGTCGCTCAACTTCTGGGATATTATCATCTTCCTCTTTTGGCTCTTCTATATCCTCAAAATCTTCTTGTAACTCAACTTCATACCCAAATTCATCTGCTATTATTGTAATGGCATCAAAATCTAATCGTTGATTAATGGTAGCCATTATTCCTAATTCTAATGCCTTTGCTATTACTTTATTGGGAGAAACACCTAATAAAGCCGCCAGTTCACCAGTGGAAATAAACTCTTGCACTTTAATAACATTCTTTGATTCAACAACTTCTTCTACCACTCCTAAATTAGATTTCTTATATTTTTTTAATTTTTTACCTTTACTCATCTTTGCAAGAGTTTTTCTTACACTATCTTTAATTTCCCGTTCATCTCTTTTTTCTTTTTTATTATTGGCTTTTATATTACTTTCTATTTTTTTTATCTTTTTAAATTTATCTTTTTTATTTCTAATTCTAAAATTATTCTCGAGCTCTTCATCTAATAAATCTTCTGACCGCTTTTCCTCTCCTACTTTTTCAACTTTATCATGAACACCGACTTTTTTATTATTTTTATGAAGCATTTTTTTCTTTTCAAATCTTTTCTTTACCTTTTCTTCTTCTTGTTTAAATTTATTTTCAATTAATTTGATCGTATTCTCGTCTAAAGTACTCATATGGCTTTTAATCTCTATATTCATTTCTTTTAACATAGCCATAAGAGATTTACTGGATATATTATATTCCTTAGCAATCTCATATACTCTTTTTACCTTCACTTAAAAATGCTCCTTTATTTTTTTAATAATTCATTTGCCTTACTAATAATTTTCTTTGCTGTTTTATTCCCAATACCAGGTATGCTCAACAAATATTCTTCACCCTTTTCAACAATATCTTGAACAGTTTCAAGCCCAGCATTAATTAATTTAGAAATTATATTTTCACTAATATTATCTAACTCATGAATATCAATTAAATGTTTGTTTTTTTCAATCATCTTATTCTGATATTCAGATTCTTTAACTATTTCTATCGTCTTTTCCAATAACTTAGCTGCAAGCTTCAAATTAACCTTGCCTTTCCCCATTGTTACAGAAATTTGGTCATCAGGCAAAATAGCATAAATTTTATTTTTTTCTTTATCTAAAATAATATCTTTAGGTCTACCCGGTGTCAATGCCCTCATAGCCATAACAGTTATATCCGAGGACCATAAAATAATATCCATTTTTTCACCATTTAACAAACTCATAATAGACTGAATTCTCTGCCCTTTCATACCGACACAAGCTCCCACCGGATCAACATTTTCCATATCAGTTGATACCGCTATTTTTGACTTAAATCCAGCTTCCCTGACAATTTTTTTAATTTGAACTGTGCCATCAAATATTTCTGGAATTTCTGTTTCCAGAATTTTACGTAAAAAATTTGCAGATGCTCTTGAAACAATTATTTGAGATCCATAAGGAGTCTTTTTTATCCTAGAAACTACAAATTGTATTGTATCACCCACCTTATAAATCTCACCCGGGATCTGTTCTGATCTAGGCATAATAAATTCTGCTCTACCAGAACTAATCAAAACATAATTATAATCAACCTTCTGCACAGTGCCACTCACCAAGGACCCTATCTTACTCTTATATTCTTCTGCAACTGTTTCCTTTTCTACATCTCTCACCCTGCTCAAAAGCTCTTGTTTAGCAGTTAATGCTGCATTTCGTCCTAAAATTTCAAAAGGAACCTCAACCTCTATATAATCACCAGGCTTTACATCTGGCTTTATTTTCATTGCTTCTTTTATAGAAATATCTAAACCATCATTCAATGGATACTCACAGACTCGCTTCTGCATCATTATCTTAATCTCACCTGTTGAGTTATTTATATCAAGCCTTACATGCCCTATCTGAAAATATTTCTTCTTAAGCGCGGCTCTTATAACATCTTCAAATGCCTTTATAATTAATTCTAATTTCAATCTTTTATCTCTTGCAATTTCTGTCAAAATCTTTAATAACGGAAGTCCCATATATTTTTACTCCTTAAATTTCTGGTATAACCCTTGCCTTAACTATATCTTTATACAAAATTCCTTTAACTAAAGAATTAATCTCTAAAGTAATCCCCTCTTCATTAACATCTACTAATCTTCCTTCAATATCTTTTTTATTATTCTCCTCTGACATATAAACAACTTTTAACTTCCTGTTTAAATTCCTCTGAAAATCTTTCTGCCTTTCTAAAGGCCTGTCAACTCCAGGAGAACTTACTTCAAGAGTATAAGCCTTTTCAAAAATATTTTCAACAAAAAGAAAATCTTCTATTAATCTACTTACCTTTTCACAATCACCTATTGTTATCCCTGTATCATTATCAATAAAAACTCTCACTAAAGTTCTACTTCTCAAAGGAACTAATTGAAATTTATATAATTCATACCCATTTTCTTCTAAAATTTTAACAATACCCTTTTCTATTTTATCAACTAAAAAATCCATTTTATACTCTAATTCCTTTTTTAATAATCTCAGATTATTTAATTTAACCTATTTTTTTATTTAAAAGAAGCTATCGCTTGATCTAAATCTGAATATACTTCAAAAAATGAATCGAGCCTTGTTAAATGAAATAATTCAGCAATATTATCATTAACATTAACTATTTTTAACACCCCATTCAATTTCTTCAAAAACGTATAGCTCGAAACTAAAGTGCCAAGCCCTGAACTATCTATAAAACCAACATTCTCTAAATCAATAATAAATTTTACAACCTTCTCCTGCTCTGCAAGATTTACAATAAATTTTTTAATTTCTCCTGCATTCTCAAAATTTATATCTTCATTAATACGTAATATAACAATATCGTCTTTTCTTTCTTCTAATATTTTCATTTTTATACTCCTTTGAATAATGGTAAAGTATAATAAAAAAAGCACTAATTGTCAAGCTTTTTTTTAACACTTAAACTATGAAAATACAATCTGCTCTCTTTTTCCACTTTTTACATTTTAATATCCGAATATTTCTCTTGACATATAATATTTCATTTTTTTATATTAAAAAAATCAAAAAGGAGACTCACATGCTATATAATGAATTATTATATCAAAAACCCTTTTTTATCCTTGGCCCATGCGTAATAGAAAACGAAAATTTAATATTCCAAACAGCAGAATTCTTAATAAAATTAAAAGAAAAATATAAAATAAATATCATCTTAAAGTCGTCTTTTGATAAAGCAAATAGAACATCTATAAATTCATTTAGAGGCCCCGGTATAAATGAAGGAATAAAAATATTCAAAAAAATAAAAGAAAAATTTAATCTACCTATCCTAACAGATATACACCTTCCAGATCAAGCAACGTTAATTGCCGAAGCAGTTGACATTATTCAAATACCAGCATTTTTGTGCCGGCAAACAGATCTTCTAATAGCTGCCGGACAAACAAATAAAATTGTAAACATCAAAAAAGGACAATTTCTTGATGCCGAAAGTATGAAATATGCTGTATTAAAAATCGAATCCACAGGAAATAAAAAGATTCTGCTTACAGAAAGAGGAACCACTTTTGGTTATAATAATTTAGTAGTAGATTTCAGAAATTTTATTATAATGAAGACGTTAGGATATCCAATCGTTTTTGATGCAACACATAGTGTTCAAAGACCATCGGCACAAAATGGCAAATCCGGAGGAGACTCACATTTTGTTCCCTATCTTGCAAGAGCTGCTGCTGCAATCCCTGTTGATGGATTCTTTTTTGAAATTCATCCAGAACCGGACAAAGCCTTATCAGATGGTCCAAATATGGTAAATTTTAAAACCATTGACAATATAATATCTGACATATTAAAAATAACAAACTCTTTAAAGGAATCACTATGAAAAATTATGTTATTATTGATAAAATAAAATCATTAAAAGGTACAATATCAGCTCCACCCGATAAATCCATAACCCATAGAAGTTTTATTTTTGCTTCATTAGCAAATGGTACAAGCAAAATAAAAAATTATCTTGATTCAGAAGACTGTAATTCCACATTATCATGCCTATCCAACCTTGGGGCACAAATTAATAAAACTAAAGATTATGTTGAAATAAAAGGTGTCAATCTTACAAATTTTAAGCAACCTAAAACCATCTTATATGCCGGAAATTCTGGAACAACAATTAGATTACTATCTGGAATATTAAGTGCTACTAACTTTATATCTATAATCACAGGAGACGATTCATTAAAAAAACGCCCAATGAAACGAATTATTGAGCCATTAACCAAAATGGGAGCAACAATAAAATCAAATAATAATTTCCCTCCTCTTGAAATCCATGGAAATAAACTGCATCCAATAAATTATAAAATGAATATAGCAAGTGCACAGGTGAAAAGTGCTATTTTGTTCGCAGCATTAGTTGCAAATGTTCCTGTTGAAATTGAAGAACCTGCAAAATCAAGAGACCACACTGAAATATTTTTAAAATATTTAAATCAAAATATAAATATAGAAAATAACAAAATCTTGTTCAGCCCCAAAGGTTCATTTCAAGGATTCGAAATGAGGGTCCCTGGTGATTTTTCCTCTGCAGCTTTCTTTATTGCTCTTACTTTAATTTCAAAAAATAGTGAAATCATTATCAAAAATGTAAATTTAAATCCAACAAGAGCCGCGTTAATCGATATTCTAAAAGAAATGAATGCTAATATAAAAATTTTAAACCAAAAAATAAACGTAGGTGGTGAACCTGTTGGTGATATAAAAATCAGTTCATCTGAATTAAAATCAATAGAAATAGGTGGAGAGATAATCCCTAAAATTATAGATGAAATTCCTTTGTTAAGCATCATAATGGCATTTGCCAATGGTACCTCAAAAATTAAAGATGCAAAAGAATTACGTGTAAAAGAAAGCGATAGAATTAAAAGTATTGTATCTAATTTCAAAAGGCTAAATATACCTATTAAAGAATTTGAAGATGGAATGGAAATAAAAGGGCGACCTAATTTAATTATAGAGCCTACAGAAGTTGAATCATTTTATGACCATAGAATTGCTATGTCTATGGCGATTCTTGCCCCTCGATTAAAATCTAATATCAAAATAAACAATATAAATTGTATAAATATTTCATTCCCTACATTTTTTGAAAAATTTAGTGAATTAGTTAATCAAAAAAATTTTTTCTCTTTCTTTTAACTCTAATAGGGATAAATTCAGAATGATTGCCTGCTGCCCTAAATAAATTTATCTTAACTTTTGGAATTTCCTTTTCTATTTGATGTAAAATATTCTTTAAAAAAAATCTTTTAGTTTTATCACCATGTGGGCATGAGCAGGTAAAAAGTTTTACATCTAATTTATTCGTATAGTTAATAATTTCTTTTTCATTAATATATGCCAATGGCCTAATCAAAGTAAATTCTCCATCAAAGAAATCCATCTTGGGTTCCATACGTTCCAATCTACCATGATAAAATAAGTTAAGTAATGTTGTTTCTGCTATATCGTCTGCATGATGCCCTAATGCCAACTTATTACATCTATAATCTCTTGTTGCAAGGAAAAGATGCTTTCTTCTATGCCAGCTACAAAGGAAACAGAGACTTTTTTTTCTGGCATCTGGATTAGTAAGATCTATTTTAATTTCTTTCACAATAAGTTCATAACCTTCTTTTTTTACAAATTTTTCTAAAGCCGGGATATTTTTCTTTATTGCCTCCTGTAACTCAGATAATATAATCATAGGAATAATTTCAAAATCTTGATAAAACATCTTTTTATACATAATAAGCAACTTAAATAAAGTCACACTATCTTTCCCGCCTGACAAACCTATCAGTACTCTATCATTCTTTTCTATCATCTTAAAATCATTAATAGCTTTTTTAAAATTTTTCATTAAATAAAAAGCCCGTTTTTCATCTGGTGTTTTAAATTTTCTATATAACTTACTTCCCATATAAAATTCCTCTTTTAAAATTTTTCCCCTAAAATATTAAAATAGCTAAACAATGTCAATAGTTGTTTATAATATCACAATATCATTTAACAAAAACCAGACCAATATACAAACCTGAATTATATATATTACTTGCTCTTTCTTCAAGCTTATTAAATCTAAATTTTGAACTAAACACATTATAAATACCAAAATCTAACAAGATTTGATTCTCATTTAAATAAAGAAATGTCATCTGGACAGATAATATCAATTTATATCCTAAAAAATATTTATAAGTAGAAAAACTGCTTGAAGTATTATAATTCACTCTATTAATAGCAGGGAGATTAATCAATCCAATTTTTAATACAAAATCATTATCATTATCTTTAGAAGTAAGATACTTATACAAGGAAATTCCAAAATCTAACGAGAAAAGATCTACATTTATATTCACATTTGTATAATTATAACAATTTATATTTTTCAAAAAATAAGAAGTTCCTAAATCTATAGTAAAATCAAGCCCTCTAAAATTAGTATAAAGTCTCTCATATCGAAAACCAAAACCATCATGTATTTTATATTTTCTACTCCAACATGTTAAATTTCCCATTACATTTTTAGTGTAATCATCAATTCTCTCTAAAGGAGAATATACATAATAAAAAAAATAAAAAGACCTTCCAAATGTACTTGAAATAGTAATTAATATTATGATGCTAAACAATAAAATCTTTTTCATTAAAATCTTCTAAAACCGGAAAAGATTGCCTTAAATCTTTTATTGAATTTTTTGAAACTTCAACAAAATCTACACTCTCATCCGAGGGTAATTCCTTTATAATCTCTCCTTGAGGTGTGATAACAAGAGAATTTCCACCAAATAAAGTGTTCCCAACTTTTCCACATCCATTTACCGAAATAAAAAACACCTGGTTTTCAATAGCCCTCGCAATTGATAAAATTTTAAAATGATAAAGCCTACTTTTAGGCCACTGTGAAATATTAAATATAATATCTACATTATAAGCTAAAGTATATTTTCTAAATAATTCTGGAAATCGTAAATCATAACAAATAGAAAGTCCAATATTAAAATCTTTAAACTTTACTATCTGTAAATCTTCTCCTCTTTTGAAAACTTTGTGTTCATCAAAAAGCTTTATCAAATGTGATTTAAAATAAAAATATTTTTTCTGATCAAAATGATTTATAAATAAAGAAGCATTATAGCCATTATAAGGAAGCCCTATATTTATTGAAATTTGATTATCAACTGCTAAATTAAATAATTTTTCAACTAAATCATTTTTCTCAATATACTCAATCTGATAATCAAGATATTTAAAATAATATCCAGATAAAGACATTTCTGGAAAAACAACTAAATCAGCATTTCTGGATTTAGCAATAACCATATAATCAAATATTTTCTTAAAATTTTCTTCTATATCCTTCGGATTTGCTCTAAATTGAACAATGGCTATTTGCATAGTTATAATCTTACAAATTTATAAAAAAATATCAAGTAAAAAAATAACTTCCCAAAAATAACAAATAGTTTCTTAAAATAAAAAAATGAATTCCAAAAATATAACTCTCTTCAATTGACAATTAAAATATCTTTTATAAATTAACCTTAAAAAAAGGAGAAAAACATGTTTGAATCTTATATTTATTATTTAAAAAATTATCCCTTAACATCTGCATTTATCCAATTTGCAATATTAGGAACATTAGGCGAAATTTTAACACTGAAAATTTCCAAAGCAGCAAAAAGATTAAATATAATTCAGTATATTTTAAAAATACTATCATGGGGATTACTGGGCATAATTATCAAATATGGATTTTTTGGTTATAAAGCAATGATAAAAGCATTTATTGAACATGGATATTTACCTGAATTTTTATATCAATATTCATTATTAAAAGCATTTACAATTTCAACGATCGTAAACTTATTTTTTGGGCCTCAAATGATGTTTATACATAGAATATTAGATAACATAATTGAAATGAAATGGGAATTTAAAGGAATGAATAAAGCAATATATACCTTAATATGGTTCTGGATACCAGCTCATACTATTACTTTTATATTACCTGTATACTTACAAATCACACTTGCAGCTTTATGGTCTATTGTTTTAGGAATTATAATGGGTTTTAGTAAAAAATAAATTTAAACTCGTATAAAATCTTTTTTGACAAATTCAGCAACAACTTTACCGGCTGTGCTATTTATAACTACTGTTTTTATTTTTTCTGTATATAAAGGTTCACATAAAACCTTCAAATTAACTTTATCAGAATACAATTGTTCTATAATTTTCAAATTATATTCTTTCACAATGTGCATGATATTGCCTGTAAATTGATGATCAAACTCGATAGCTAAAATATCCATTTCTTTCATTTTAATTAAAACAGATTTTTCTATAACCTGCTTAGCGGAATCAGAATAAGCTTTTATCAATCCACCTACTCCCAATTTTATTCCACCAAAATACCGTGTAACAACAAGCAAAACATTAAAAATATCTCTACCCTCTATATTTTTAGCAATAGGTAACCCTGCTGTTCTTGCAGGTTCTCCATCATCTGAATATTGCAACAAATGATTTGGATAAGAAAAAATTTTATAAGCCCAACAATTATGCGTGGCATCATAAAATTCTTTTCTTATACGATTTAGATTTGTAACTGCTTCATCTTGATTTTGTACAGGTATAAATGTACTAATGAATTTTGATTTTTTAATAACAAGCTCTGTGCGATATTCTCTATCAATAGTAAAATATTCCATTTATAAATCCTCTCTCTTATTTTCTATACAAAAGAAAAAGTTTTCAAGAAATTAAAACTTCAAACAGATTTCCCAATAAAAAAAGCCTGTTGAGCTATTCAACAGGCTTTTTAAAAGCAAGCACAAATTATACATACAAATCAAGAGCACGTCCAGACATTGTATTTTTTTGATTTGCAAGTTTCAGTTTAACAGCAAACTCATTTGTTTTTTTTGCTGTCTCTGCAGACTTATTAAATGCATATTTTAAAGTATCAACCATAATCTGTGTCTGCTTTTGCAACATTTGCTGAGGATTATAACTGCCGATTCTCATAATAACACTCCCTGAATTAATTCTCTGGTAATATAAATCGACAGATTATAAAATTTCTACACATCTTTTTTTAAATTTTTTATATAATTAAAAATTTGCCTTAAATCTCAAATAAGTGGAAAATCCAGATCTACTATATCTGTCAGGATATAATGCCAGATCGATATTCGAATTTTTAAGTCCAACAGCATCTTCAATCTTTTTATCAATTTTATGAGCAGTCCATGCAGCCTCAATCGCACTTGCAATATGGTTCAAAAATATAAAATAAACAAAATTTTGCGATTTTTTAAAGAAGTCATTGCTCTCTGCTCTCATATCCATATATTCAAGAGCCATTCTTGAGCTATAAAAATGCTCACCATATGCTATAGGATCACCAATATTCCATTGTTTACCATTAGGATAATAGGTATAAGAAGAATCTGATAACCTTGCATCTCTCCAGCCAACCCAAAATTGTTTATATTTACCAATCATTTCATAATACTGCTGCTCATCTTCATCATGCCAATTATGTGTAAAAAATTCAGGCAAACTATCTTCATCAAATCTATTTACATTCCAGTAAACAGGTTTATAAGCCTGAACCCATGCTAAATATTTAGTAGAATCAAAATATGCATCTGCAAATGCTTTATATTCATCCTCTTTATCACTACCTTTCTTATTATAATCATAAGCCATATAAATAAAAAAAGCTTCTAAACCTAAAAAAACTGCTGCTTTAATTTTATTTACCGTACCTCCATTAGAATATTGTCCCCATCCTGGAACAAAAAATGATTGAAAAAATCTTTTCTTGCTTGTAGTCATATATTCATTTATAGTAGTATCTTTTATCAATGAACTTTCTTTTTCTTGATTCTCATTTTGTGCTAACTGAGGATTCATCATTATCAAATAATCTTTAGAATATTCCTCTGCGAATAAATTAACTGTAATAAAAAATAAAACTGTGAGGATAAAAGTAACTTTAGCTTTCATATATTTTCCTCCTTAATTTATTTAATAATAGCCATTTTAAAAAGAATTATCTTTTCTTTCCCATCTTTTCTTGCTGTTAATTTACATAAATAAATATCTGGCTCAAATTCTGATACATCTATTGGAACTATATTCTCACTCATCGGATAAGAAGTGCCTTTTAACATCTTTAATCTTTTCCCTGAATAATCGAAAATTTCTATTACAACATCTGCTACATCATATAAATAATAATAAATTTTTGTAAAACCATTCCGTACAGGATTTGGGAAATTGTGAACTGTCTTTTCATTAATAAAATCCTGAGATGATAATTTATTTCCATCTTGAATAATTGTACTATTTAACGGCACTATAAAATTATAACTATAATTAAACATAGGCCACATATTACTAAAATTCGCATTGTCAAAAGGAAGTACCATAACAGCACCTGCAAGATTTGTTATTGTTATTTCTGCTTTTCCATCTTTATTTAAATCAGAAATAACTGGACTATAATAACAGCGATTATCAATAACAAAAGAATAATCTTTTAATAACCTTCCTTCACTATTTATACTTAAAAATCGTCCAGATACATTAGCAGATAATATCTCATAATTACCATCATTATTTATATCATAAATAATTGGACTGCCTGTGATATTTGATAAAAAATCAGAATATTGGAACCTATAAGGGAAATTTGTCTTCTCAGTTCCATTATAATTAATGCAATGTAATTCATCTTCTGCTTGAACAATAATTTCATAATAACCATCTTTATCAATATCAAAATAAATAGGAGATGATAAAATTTTAGAACCAGTAGAATATGGAAAACCTTCCAGATAATATTCTTCATCATCTATTACATGAATTCTGCCTGTCATATCTGCAATAATATAGTCAATAATCCCATCCTTATTAATATCACATATCAAAGGTTTTCCAACTGGAAGCGAATTCCCCATCAACCCTATCATATGGGCTTTTTTATAAGGCGGAGAGACTTTAACTAATTTACCATATTCTGTAGTTAAAATAATATCCTTAGTTACTGTATTAAGATTTAAATTCAATATTTGACCGGCATTAATTGCTAATTTAGAAACCCTATTACCATAAAGATAACATAATGTATCATCACCATTTGAATAGAAAAATTTAAATTTTTGCAAAGAACTATCATAATATGCAATAGACGGACCTTTATTAAACTCATCTCCTGCCAGTTTATTGAGCTTGTTTTCTGTATTCAATTTATAAAATATAACTCCGTCATTATTATAAAAAAATAAATAATCTGATATATTATCTAAAAATTTTCCCATAGGAGGTAAATATTTAAAATTTACATTAAATACAAAACCAGTAGAATCAGTATTTTCATTTATTGCTGAAAATTTTAAATTTCCTTTATTAACAAATACATAAAAATTCCCCATTGAATCAACAGGAATTAAATCTACCAAACCATCATTATTAATATCAGATTGATAATTAAAAATAAACGGTATTTGTGGATCATCAAATTTTTTCATATAAGATGGCATGATCTTTAAAAAATTTACATTAAAAGTCATTGTATTACCGGTATCAGAAATTCCATAAATATCAATTCCTGTTGGCAAACCATAATTAGAGATAGAAGCTGGCAATGTAGATATCCCAAAATGGTCATTATTCCCTTGATAAAAAAGATCAAATTTTGTTCCTGTTTCATTCAAAAAAATACCAATATCACGAGAACCATCTGCTTCTTCCAATTTTATAAAAGGATGATAAACATCCCATTGCAAAGTGTTTGCATACCAATTATTGATAATACCATCATCTGGGATATAATCAAGATTAGCAATATTTTCATCTACATGCCAAATTAAAATCCCGGAGCCTGGTAACAGATAATCATAAGCAGAATTGAAATTTTTATTTAAATCAACAGGTCCTGCAATAACTCCGTTCTTTAGCCACAATGCAATATCCTGCCCTGTAGGATTTGTTTTTCTATTTTCTATTAAATAATATTCATGAGGAGAAATAGGTATTTTATAAATCTTTTTATCAGCACCAAAAATTTCACAAGCATTTACAATTACATTCTCTATTGGTTCTTCTAATGTAATAACATCATTAAAGCCTAAAAAAGCACGGGAAAAAGCGCAAGGATAACATGGCAAAGCACCAGAAACTATTTTACCACCTATTTGTACAGAAATAATATTACCACCATCCATTAATGCAAAATCCCCTACAAAAGTTCTAAAATCATTAGTAGAATATAAATCCATTAACCCTAACTGATGTCCAAATTCATGTGCAAGCAAACCATTCAATGCTCCAATTCTATTATCCTGCGAGGTTGTTTCTGGTATCACCATAGCGCTTTTGACTGTAGTCTTACCATTATTTACAGGAATATATTCGCCTAAAAAGACATTTACACCCGGCAAATCATCCGGGCTATTTTGCAATCCCGCCATATCAGACTGCCAATCAGAGCCAGCATGAAAAATAATCACAACATCATAGTCTGAAAATTTTACCTTTTCATCAGTGGTATCAACAAGAAGTATAACATCATTTACAAAAGCAGTAAGACTTTCATTCCATGAAGCAAAAGGACCTCTTTGGCCATAATACTTCATTTTGTGATTCAATTTATACGCTCGATTTTCTTCTTCCGGAAAAACTTTATAAGTTAAATTAAGCTTTCCATCACTAACATAGTGATAATATCTTTTTAATGCCTCAAGATGATTTGAAAAATAAGTTTTATTATGAGGAGCTCTGTCTATTTCATGTCCCTCCTCATATAAAAACTGTAAAGTGTCTCTTAAATCAAATAATCCATTTCCAGTTGACGCAGAATCGCAATCAGGCACAAATTCCACTCTCAATGCTAATATTCTAATTGTTTTATTTTCAAGAGATTTCTTTGGCAAAGCCCATTCTTTTATCCTCTCTAATCCTAACAAATCTGATTTAGGATTAAATGAAGGAATAAATTTTTTGAAACCTTCTTTATAAACTTTAGGATGCTCTTTATAAATTACATCATTTTTTCCAACTATAATTTTATCAATTTTTAAAATATCTGCATGGATATTAAAAACTACTATTACAATTATAGTAAAAACAATAGATAATCTCATAACTTCTTAATATCTAAAAATTAAACTAAATAGCAACTGGTTTTCTAAAGGATGGCCCGTTCCACCTTTAAAATATCCAAAATCAAACTGAAATTTTTCCCACATAATAGACGCACCAAAAGTAGGAGATTTAACATCTCCAGCTTTATCATAATAATAACCCGCTCTTAATGCCATAGATTCACCATACCAAAACTCAGCACCACCAGAAAAAATAGTCTGATCAAATTTTACACCTCTATCTTCTTTGTTACCGAGTCCCACAAGATCAATATCTGAATCAAAAACAGCAGTTAATTTGTAATATTGAGAATTTACAATATCATATCCTATACCAATTTTTAAAGCACGAGGTAGAGGGTCTGCCTGATCGGCATCTATATAAGCCATATTAGGACCTATATTCACAATAGAGGCACCTAATTTCATCCTATGAGTCACCTTATAAGTAATACCCACATCAAAAGCAAAAGATTTTCCCACACCACTACCTTTTTCAGCACCTGCGCCTTGATTTGCAAGATGAGAATGTATGTATTTAAAAGTTCCACCCAAAGCTATATCTCTTGAGAGATAAGTTCCATAAGAAATAGCAAATGCAAGTTCATAACTTGAAAAAGTACCGGTAGGATTTCCAAATTCATCTGTTCCTTCCTGTCTCCCCAATGATAAATATGTGAAATGAGCCGCTACATGGCCAATATCTTTAAGGTTACTTGCCCATGCAAGGTAAGAATAATGTAAATCATCAATAAATTGTCTCAACCATGGAGCATACATTAACATCATTTGACTTTTTTCTATATTAACAAGTCCTGATGGATTATAGTAAGCTGATCCAATATCATCTGATAAACCAACAAAAGATCTTCCCAAACCCCATGCTCTTGCACTTGGAGGTATCCTTAAAAATAATGCTGTTGCCTGTCCCTGCGCTTCTATTTTACTAAACATTGCACTTGAGACCAACAAAACTACTATCAATATCTTTGCTCTTAAATGAGAAAACATTTATAATCCTCCTTTTATTTAATCTTTACCATTTTTCCAATTTTTTTAATCTTATTATTACTAACCAGATCTTTTACTACTATAGTGTACAAATAAGTACCATTGTAAACTGGCACTCCGTCCCAATCTTTACCGTCCCAGTAAACTATATTATTACCGGGTGTGCACACTCCTTCGATTCGATTGATCCTCCTTCCGGATAAAGTTAGTATATTAATCGTAAAATTTCCTTCAACATTTGTAAAAAAAATAAATTTTGTATCCTTTCTAAAAGGATTAGGATAATTAAAAATATTATTTAATGCAAGAGGTTTTTCTTTTTGAACAAAAATAGTAAAATTTTCCTCAGCTTGATTATTAAAATTATCGTAACATCTAAAATAAATTGAATGCTTCCCATACTCAAGATCTTTTAACTGATATTCAATCTCACCTTTTTGATAAGAATCATTATTATAATGAAAATAAGAGCCTAAATCAATTCTCATATCTGCCCTATTATCTATCATCATAAAAATTTGATGTCCCGGCTGTCCCGTAATATTAATGCCATTCTCATCATATAATTCTATCCTCAAATTAATAGATTTTGACAACTTAATACCTTCTTTATACGGCAAATTATCAAAAAAAGCATTTATCTGTGGAGATATAGTATCATTAATAACATCAGAATCCCCCTTTAGATATAATCCTGTATGCGCTCCCAAAGCTTCATTTTCATCGCCGGGATTATAAAAAATAATCTTAGCACCTTTTTTATCATAATTAATATCAAGAGGAATTATAGCAGCCCCTCTTAATATGTCACTTACAACAGAAACTTTGCCTTTAAATAAAATATTACCCGGCATTTTATAATTTATATAAAAATCTTTATCTTTTACTTTATAGTTAATATTCTTTTCCGCTCCAATCAATTGAACATAAATATCATTATTGGTATAATGCTGATGAGAATTTTTCAAAGGAATTAAACCCGCAGAAAAGGCAAAGCCTTTTCCCGCAAATAAAGTATCCGAAGATAATTTATTAACATTAACAACGAAATCTGGATCAAATAATTTTATATAAGGATCTCCCAGTAAATTATAATATCTCGAATTATCATTTGCAATTATATATTCTAATTTTGCAAGCTGTAATGCCTTACCAATAGGCCGATTTTGCCCCAGAGCATATTTATAAAACAATCCGTTCAATGCCTCATTAGGACCTGCATTTGTAGCCCGCACAGCTGATATTGCAGCAATAGCACCTGCTTCAGGATTAAGTATCAGTCGTTCTGCAAGACAATAACCATACAACATATCAAATCTACCAACATCACACGCTGATGCATAAAATAAAAAATATTTCCCAAAATTTTTCAAATTTCCAACATCTTCACTACCCTGAAATAATGTTTCAGTAGCAAGACGTTCCCAGCTACCATGCCCCACATAATTAAAAATAATCGCTCCCTTCCCCAATTCATTTATCAAATCAAGCCTTGCATTTCCTTTTAATGCACTTGAATAATTAAGCAAATAAATTTTTTTTTCAATAAGATAATCAGATATATACGGACAAATCAATTGTTCCGTATTTTTAGTATGAAAATCTTCTATGGCACCTGGCCTCTGAACATTTATCTCATCATCAGCAGATAAAATAACATTCTGTCTCCAAAAATCATCTTGTCCTCTTTTCTGAAAATCTATAATCTTATTTACAATAGCTTCCGCCTCATCTTTTGTCAAAACTGGCAACCTACCAATAGCAAGCCGTGGATATTTAGTATTCATTACCCCATTGTCCGGAAAATAAACATAATAATCATCAGACATTCTATAACCATCTGTACCAGCTCTGTCTGTCTCAAAGGCTGGAATTTTAGATGGAAATGAATTAGAGTATTTTCTCCTTAAATCCCAGTGGCCATCTCCAAAAAGCAACACATACTCCAAGTCATTATCACCATTATTCCAATATTTATATGAATAATATAAAAAATTTCTTATTGCCATTATATCAATTAAACCATAAGAAAAACTATTATAAATATCTTCTATATTTACTACTTTAACATTAATTCCATCTCTTACTTGATAAAAATTAGCTAACTTCTCAGCTTCATTAGAAAATTCTTCTGGAGATACAATTATATATTTAGCCATATTAGAAGATGAATATAAATCATGCCAGTAAACCCTTTCAATTGAATTTATATTTTTTATATTTTTCCTATTTAAAATATAATATATCCGTTTACTTTGATTCGGTTTAATATAAAAATTACTACCTGAAATATAAGGGATTACCCTTTTTATATTATACTTATCTGTTATATCAAAAATAATATAATCAGAACCATTGCCTTCAAATGGAATCTCTACAATATCATTTTCTGAATATTCATTGGTAAATAACTGATCAGAACTACCAGCTTTAAGTTTTAATTTATACTTAAATAAAAAATTATCAAAAAACACTGTTTTTGAATATACAGGATTTAAAAGTACCTTAATGCTATTAACACCATCTCCTAATATTCCTTGATTAATTTTATATTGAATCTTCTCAAAACGCCTGAATAAATAAAGAGTACTATCCAAAACAGTGCTGCCATTTATCTGCACTATTAAATTAGTCTGTTTACCATTTCCATAAAAATTTAATGTTAATTCTCCTTCTGCATTATTATCAGGATTATTCAAAAATAAATTAGCTATTACAGAATTACCATTTATCTCATCCAATTTTGCCCAGAACCATTGACTCCCATTTTGATATAAACCAATAGAATCATTTTTTTCAAAATATAAATATTCAAAACCAGTATTTACTTTATTGCCAGTTAAATTAGAAGCAGTTTCTATATTCGAGATATTCTTTCTATTTTCATTTTTATCAAGAATAAGCCAGTATATATTTTTATCATTGTAAATATTTGCTATACAGGTATCATTAAAATAATCATAACGTGTTAATCCCTCAGCATAAAAAAATAATGATTCATTATCTTCCCATACACCATCTCCATCATCATCAGTAAAAGTTGCCATCTCTTTTAATGTATCTTTATATGAATCATCTTTTGAAATATCAAACTTAAGCTGAGTCCCTCCTCCATAATATATTTTAAATTGATCAAATCTGTAATTTTTAATATTAGAAAAAACTTCTGTTATTTTACTATGGCTAATCTTGTAGATCCCGCCATCTATTATACTTAATTTAAAAAATGCTATTTTATCTGATGAAAAATTAGATAAGCCAACTGCTTTTTCTATTTTAGTCTTTTTTAATGTTTTAAAAACATCATAATTCAAAACATAATTTTTCAAATCAACATCATAGGTAAAACTATTTTTATCCAGATTAGCAACTGAATTATACTCAATATCAAAGGTAATATCTTCTATAAATTTATAAAAATTACCTTGTTTCAAAATTGGCAAAAAATAAATAACCGCTATATCATACCCCTTATACTTAACAATATCTACAACATCATAAGGTACTTCCGGATAAACTATTTGGTTTGTGTCATTAACCACTTCTCCGTTTGCTAATAATTTTATTGCATCTGCAGGCCGATAATTATTTAAATTAGAAATTTTGTTTATTTTATAACTAATTTTAAATTTTTCAGATGGAACAATCAACTTAATTGGATAAAAAGGGTAATATTTATCACCATATTGAGAAATAGAAAATTTTTTACTTTGAATTGACCTTTCACTAATATTTATAACAAACCTATTAATATTGTTTTCTAAAACTTTTACATCAGCAGACAACTCTAATATAAAAGCCAAAAGAACCATTATTAATCTTTTTATTTTTAACATTGCTCTTAATTATACTTATATAATAAAAAAATGTCAAGACAACAGATAAAAATTTTAAAAGCATAATACCAGCTTTAATCAATATTTTTAATAAGATCTTTCCCATAAGAAAATTATATATTTTATTATTCTAAAAATTAATCTTAAACAAATTAAAATTTATTTACAATATTAAATTTAATATAAAAAACTCTATTTTATCCAATTTATCCAAAACTTTATTAAAATAAAAAAATACTTGACAATTCTAAATTAATTAAATTAATTAATTAACAAGACGAACTACTTTAACTACTCTAAAAAAAAGGAGATTTTATATGTCAAAAAAATTTTTTGTATTAATTATTCCTATTTTAATAATCTTATCATGTAGTAACAAAATTAAGCTCTCAAATAATTCAAAAACTAATTTTGTTATAATACTCCCTCAAAATGCTGATTCGATTGAAACCAAAGCGGCAAATACATTCAAAAAATATTTTCAAGCGGTTACAGATGCAGAAATAAAAATAACAAATCAGCCATCAAAGAACGAACAGTTCATCTACCTCAGCACCATCAAACATAATAAATATGATTTTCTCAAAAATAACAATATAACAGAGGATGGTTTTTTAATTAAAACCAAAGATAAAAACATTTATATTATTGGTAATGAAATGGGGGTTCTTTACGGTGTTTATACCTTTTTCGAAAAATATGTTGGTGTACGATGGTATAATATAAATGATCTCCATATTCCAAAAATAAAAAATTTAAACATTCCTCCTATAAACGATTTAGAAAATCCAGCATTCGCTTATAGAACAACCAGCTGCGGTGAAAGTGGATTTCCATCAGAACATAGTGAATTTCAGGACTTTTTAAAGCTTGAAAATTATCAAAGAAAAACATTGTGGGGAATGTATGTACATACAACATTCGATTTAGTGCCTCCTAAAAAATATTTCAAAAAACATCCAGAATATTTTTCAGAAATCGGCGGATATAGGGTAAAAGACGGCCAATTATGTATGTCAAATCCGGATGTCATTAAAGAACTAATCAAAAATTTAGCAAAAAAAATGAAAGAAAAACCTTACGCAAAAATATGGTCTGTCAGTCAAGAAGATAATTATAAATACTGTACATGTAAAAGATGCCAGCAAATAGCTAAAGAAGAAGGAAGCCAAAGCGGCGTATATCTTAGAGCTGTTAATGAAATAGCAAAACATTTTCCTGATAAAATCATATCAACACTTGCATATCAATTCACAAGAAAACCACCTAAAAAAACCAAACCTGCAGATAACGTTAATATAATGCTATGCACAATAGAATTAAACAGAAACATTCCAATTGAAGAAGATCCTGGAAGTAAAGGATTTGTTGAGGAACTAAAAGGATGGTCTAAGCTTACAAAAAATATTTTTGTATGGGATTATGAAGTACAATTCACAAATTTTTTAGCTCCATTTCCAAATCTCCATACTATCCCGGAGAATATTAAATTATTCAAAAGAAATAATGTGCAGGGCTTATTTATGCAAGGCATACGAAACGATTATGCTGAATTTGCAGAACTCAAGCAATATTTAATCGCACATCTAATGTGGGACACTTCCTTATGTGTTGATTCCTTAATAAATGATTTTTTAAATGGCTACTACGGAGATGCTGGCAAATATCTAAAACATTATATTGATACTATGCGTGTAGAATTACTCAAAAGTAATATACCGCTAACCATATACGGAAATCCTTATGATCATTTTAAAGGATTTTTAAGACCTGAAATGATAAAACATTATTATGCTATTTTTGACAGTGCATTAAAAGCTGTAGAAAATAATCCTAAATTATACGATAGGGTTTTAAATGAAAAATTACAATTAGATTATTCCACATTAGAAATAGCGAAATTTCAAGTAACTGGTGAATGGGGAATCTATAAGAAAAATGAAAAAGGAGAAATTGTAATAAATTCAGATGTAATAAAAAAACTGAACAATTTTATTAAAACAGCAAAAAGACTCAATGTTAAATACCTCAATGAAAAAGCAAAAACATTAGAAGATCTCAAAAATGAATTTGATTTTATTATAAATAATTCATTCAAAAATAAAATAGGGTTAAATAAAAAAGTTACTATTTTAACAACAATTAGTCCTAAATATAAAAACAATAATGGTCCAGCAAGCTTAACAGATGGTATATTAGGAGTTTATGATTATCATTTCAATTGGCTTGGTTTCGAAGAAAACGATATGGTAGCCATTATAGATCTTGAAAAACCTACTAAAATTAATAAAATTAAAGGAGATTTCTATCAAGAAGAATATTCATGGATATTTTTACCTAAAAATGTGAAATTTTATATTTCAAATGATGGAAAAAATTTTAAGCTTATAAAAACAGTAAAAAATCGAATCCCATTAACTAAAAAAGGGAAATTTAGACATATCTTTGAAACACAAGTAAATAAAAAAGCTCGATATATAAAGGTGGTTGCTCAAAATATCGGGAAATGCCCACCATGGCATAGTGGTTCTGGCGGCAAAGCATGGATATTCTGTGATGAAATAATTATTGAATAACTATAACAAAGAGACACTCTTAAAGGGTGTCTCTTTTTTTATTAATATATTTCCACAATAAAAATTAAAACATTGGCATAAATGCAAAATGGAACATATATTTTTTCAACGAAAATCCATTATCACCCGGGAAACCAAATTCAAAACGCAATGCCCCAACTGGTGTTAAAATATGAAGACCTGTTCCCATACTGAATTTTATATCCTTAAAAGTTATATTTTTATAATTAAGATAAATATTCCCAATATCAAAAAATAGTATCTGTCTTAGAAACTTAACAGTCCATAAATTATAATTAACATTCCCCAATATAATAATATTCCCTCCAAGATTTTCTCCCAATGTTTTATCAAAAAAACCAATACTTCTATCCTTATAGCCTCGCCATGAATTTGCCCCTCCACCAAAAAATCTCTCTTCTATAGGAAAATTTTCCCCTTTCTCCAATGAAGCCCCATAGCCTAATTTCAACCTTGCCGAGATATTTTTTTTATATCTACACCATGTCATTATAATTTTATAATAGTCATTATCACTTCCAAAAATCTTCGCAATTATATATTGATGAATGCTAAAATATGACCCCTTAGATGGTGAAAAAATATTATCTCTTGTATCCTTTTCAAAAATTGTCTCTATCCCACTATGTATTCCTCTACCTACTAAATTATCAATAACAGAATCTTTTACTCCCTCAAAAATTTTATCACTAAAAGTAAACTTATTAACTAAATGACCATGCTCTGTTAAATTATTCCTGAATTTAAAAACAATTTTTCTCTCATTATATTTATATAAATTTGTTTTCAAAATATTATATTCTGGATAAAATGTAAAAGGTAATCTATATGCTAAAAACCACCTCTCAAGAAAAATCAATTCAAAACTAAATTTCTGATATAAATCTGGATTTCTCAAATTAAAATCATATGAAGGATGTAATTTCAATAACCACCCATTACTGAACAAATTACGTGCTGTAAATTCTGAGGTTAAATTTATATTTGATGTCTGCTGTTCAAATTGTTCATAATTAACACTAAACTCCAATGTATGGGTTTTATTTTCCTCTACATCAATACTAATATCTACTTTGTACTCATCTTTAATTTTTATAGGTATAATCTTTACATAAGAAAATAATCCCGACTCAAACAAATACCCCCGGGATCTTTCTATTTCCTTAAAATCAAAAAAATCTCCTCTATGGAAAGTGAGCTCTCTTCTAACCAGCCATTTTTTTATGTCTTTTAATCCATCAATTTTAATATCATTAATTTTATATCTATTGCCTGCCTGAATAGAAAATTCAATATCTACAAAGTTATTTTCTACTACCTTAAATGAATATTTCACTTTAACATCAAAAAAACCTTTATTCTGGTATAATTGTCTAATCATAGCACTATCAGATTGTAATTTTATCATACTAAAAAGACGATTTTTCCTACTATAAAGATACTTATTTATGCCCCAATTGGAGAAAAAAACTCTATTTTTTAAAACTACTCTATTAATAATATATTTGTTCCCACGGTCCACACTATAAATAATAATTAACTTATTGCCTTTTTTAATAACACTATCTTTTAATATAACATCTTTATATCCAGCATTAATAAAAAATTTTAATATATTCCCTTTATCTATTTCATAAAATTGTTTATAAAATTGCGGATATTTTCTCAATATCTTCTGAATTTTTGAAGGCGGCTTATTAAGAATAATATCATTTAATTTTTTTATCTCTTTTTTCGTAAAATTATTCCATTTTATAGCCTCAATATACACTTCCCCAAAAGAAAAAGTATATAAAACAATTACAAAAACAACTACCCTCATATAAAATAATTACATAATTTTAAATCAATAGTCAATATTTTATTTCCTTAATAATATACAATATATTATTTCACAATTAATAATTTTCCAGCAATATTTTTAACACCCAAAGAAAGCTTATAAAAATACACTCCTGTTTGAAGTTTGTTTCCTTTTGAATTTATCAAATCCCATTTTATTCTGTATTCCCCATTGGAATTCAATTCTCTTTCATACTCATACACAGTATTACCAAGCAAATCATACACAACAATATTTATATGTCCTCCTTCAGATGTCACTACATCAAAAATAACTTTGTCATTTGCTGGATTAGGATATACTTTACAAATTATACCTTTCTGAATTTCATTTTCTTTAATATCAGTATAATTTAAAACTACAATTACTGATATATCGGATTCTTCTGATATATTATCATGGTGGTCTTTAGCTTTTGCAATAATATTATATTCCCCGACTTTAGTCCATTTATGAGATAAAATACATGTATCACCGCTCAGAAAAGGCCCAAGCCAACCACTACTTTCACCATCACCAAAATCAATCAAATAATAAATACTATCATTTTCTGGATCTTCTGCACATGTTTTTAAAGAATATAGGCTATCAACATAACCTGTATCTACTACTACAGGTTTTAACGGCTTATAAGGTGCATAATTCACTCTCTCTTGAACTGTTATATTTCTAAAAACTGTATCAGAAATATAATTTCCATATTGATAATAATAACCAAAAATAAAATCCCCTGCTTCTTCAAAAGTTATATATCCTAATTCATTTTTATTAGAATAAAACTCATCATCTTTTAGCCAAATATAGGTTAAGCCATCTATTGTATCACATATACTTCCTTTGAAATATAATGAATCACCAGCATATATAGTTGTATCATTTAAAGGTTCTATAATTGAAGGTATCGGATGAGAATTCACTGTTATATGTCTAAAAGCTGTATCTGAGACTTTATCAGCTACTTTATACCAGAAAAAAACTGTATTATTGCCAGGAGAAACAAATTTTACAAAACCGGCCTCCAATGAATTTGATAGATTCCTACCATTCAAATTCCAATAATAATACGGCTTACCAACTCCTGTATATTCTTTGCCCAATAAATAAACAGAATCATTTACAAAAATAGTTGTATCAGAAGAAGGAGCCAATATTTCAGCTGATGGCAAACTCTTTAGCTGAATAGAAAATTGCCCACTAATGCTAAAATATGTTGTGTCAAGAGATGCCTGAATTTTTATAAAGCAATTATCACTTATTACTGAATCCTGATAAAATTTATAACTTAATGTATTCTCTATAGAATTTACAATCGAGGTCCAATTTTGCATTGAATCATAAGAAATTAACAAATTCACTTTATCAACTAATCCTGTATTCTCCCATTGAATATCAATTGTATCGGATAAGTAATAAATATCTGATTCTGATGGTTTTGTAATAGTAAAATTTATTGGTTCTGTTATTGTAAAATAACTATCACTTCGGTCAGAAACATTTTCATCATCTTTATCAATTACTTTAATTAACACCTCTGAACTTTGTTTATTCGGCACAATCCAATCAAAATAATTTTGATTAGAAACTTCCCCAATCTGCAAATAAACTAAAGTAGGTTTCAATTTATATTTTATAATAAAATCTGTACATGATTCTGAAGCATCCCACTCAACTCTGTAAGTTGTTCCTGATATTAAAATCTCACCACCGTTAGGCTTTAGAATCTCAATTTGTTTAGGTTCAACTATGGAAAAAGGTTCATCTGATGTATCACTTATTTCTGGATATTCTTTTGATTTAATTATAACAACATAAGAATCTGATATCTGAAATGTATCCGGAATATTCCATACAAAATTTTTTGTACTAACATTCTGAGCTTTCGCAATAGTATCAATAATACCAGAATTAATATTTTCAATTAAAATCAATATCTTCTCAATTTCACCTGTATAATCCCATCTAATATCTATATTATGTCCTAACTGAAAAACACCTCCACTATCGGGAAATATTAAAGATAAACTATTATAAAAAACAGAAAAAGTATCTGAAATTCCAAAAACAGAGCTGTCATCAGATTGAAAAATTTTTATTAAACATTCATCTGAATTAACATAAGGAACATCCCAGTTAAAACTTCCTGTATTTGAAATATTTTCTGCTAATACCTCAAAGCTATCTCCTCCATTCGATGAAAATAATATTGTTACACTATCAATTTCCCCAGTTGAATTCCACTGAATATTTTTCTGATTTCCAGATTGGATAGTAGACTGAATTTTTTCTCCTCCTGTTGGAGATATAATGCTAATCGTTCTTTTGGGAACTATAGAAAAAACACTATCAGAGGTATCAGATATTGTCGTATCAAGAGAATACACTGCCATAATTAAACAACTATCAGATATACTATCAGGTACAGTCCATAAAAAAGAATCCACAACATTCTCAGTGTTTTTATTTATTTTTAATAAACTACTTTGAGATATTGGATGAAAAATTTTACCATTATCTATAGATAAAAATATATTTACATTTCCAGAGAAATTAACAGTCTCCCAGACAATATATTGTTGAGTTCCAACTTCAAATTTTTCACCTCCATTTGGAGAAACTATATTTATCACAGAATCACTTAATACTACAACCTGAAGAGATGATGACCAGCCACTTTCTGCGCCATTCGCATCTTTTGCTTTTACTTTTATAGTAAATGTTCCAGTATCAGAATAAGAATGATACGATTCCTGCTCCGTATTCTCCGGAACAAAAGATGACCATGATGTTATATTACCATCACCCCAATCTATTTTATAAGCTACATTATCTCCATCAGCATCTGTTGCCTTATATGTTAATTTTATCTGATTCCCAATAGATGTTGTATCATGATCAACATCTACCATAGAAATATTTGGAGCTGTATTCGAACTGGTTATTGTAACATTAATTCCAGATGACCAGCCACTTTCTGCCCCATTCGCATCTTTTGCTTTTACTTTTATAGTAAATGTTCCAGTATCAGAATAAGAATGATACGATTCCTGCTCCGTATTCTCCGGAACAAAAGATGACCATGATGTTATATTACCATCACCCCAATCTATTTTATAAGCTACATTATCTCCATCAGCATCTGTTGCCTTATATGTTAATTTTATCTGATTCCCAATAGATGTTGTATCATGATCAACATCTACCATAGAAATATTTGGAGCTGTATTCGAACTAGTTATTGTAACATTAATTCCAGATGACCAGTTGCTTTCTGCTCCATTCGCATCTTTTGCCTTTGCTTTTACAGTATAAGTGCCGTCTGATGAATAAGAATGTGAAAAATTAAATGATGAACCGCTTGCTGCAAGTGATGAATAAGCAGATATATTGCCATCACCCCAATCTATTTTCACCTGAACATTATCGCCATCCGGATCTGTTGCAGATGCTGTGGCTGTAATATTATCTCCCACATTTGCTGTTACCGGAGTTACATTATCCAGAGATACACTCGGCGCATTATTTCCAGCCTGCACATATCCTCCTGATGCATAACACGGATACCCTCCAAATTCAACTTTCCCATCATCTGCCATATCTTCATAAGCAATCCAGAAATAGCCATTTTCACCCCACGAAGTTCCCCAACTGTTTCTAACATAAAAAGCACCTCCTGTTCCTTTACTGTCATCCCATCCACAAACAACAACAGCATGGCCTCTACCATCTTGGTTAAAAGCAGTATCTGCATAATGATAGACACCACCAGAATAAGTATCAAAACTACCATCTCTTGGAACATACATAGAAACAGCAACAGGGCCATAATTATATACATAATTCTTTAACGTACTTATATAAGAAGGATCCGGGTCTCCCCAATGTGCATATTTGTCAGCATTTGTTACATAAGCCTTCCATGATGGATTGGAACATTTATCAGAACAATTATCTGCATCTGAAGCATCATAAGGAAAACACGATTCCGGAGATACTCCAAATCTTTTAGTATAATCAAGGCTATATCCATACCAGCCGCCACTACATCCATTATTACCATAATCAGGGTCTGTATCTGTTGTAACACATTCTACATACTCCTTTTCTGATAAATCATTTTTTCCGGTCAGATATTCTACAACACCAGATGTTGCAAATGCCCAGCAAGCACCACAAGAGCTTTGATTCTTAATTGATGACATACCAGATACTGTATATGATGCAGGTAATTTTATTTTTTTATCCAATTTAGGCTTTTTATTTTTAGCCTTCTCTTTAACCTCATCCGGGATAATTAATCCTCCAATTTGATGGGCTTCTCCTCTCATATCAGCAATAAAAATATCATTTAGCTTAATTTTATAACCTGCATTCTCTTTCCGCAATTTCTCCTGGAGATTGTTAAATCTTTGAATAATTAAACTATCCTTGCTAATAGCAAAAGTAAATTCAGAAATAAAAAAACTAAATAAAAAAACTATATAAAATATTTTTTTCATTATCATGCCTCCTTTTTGATAATTTTTTATAATTAAACAAAAGATTACAATATCTCTAAAATAAAATTTTATTATAAGGCTCTACTTATAAAATAAAAAAATATTAATTATTGTCAAGTTGAGTTTTTTTATACTTGACAGCATTTTTTTTAAATCTTATATTCAACTTATCAATAAAAGGAAGGGATAAAATATGATTTCAAAAAATCTAAAAAAAACATTCTACCCCCCCATAGTTTCAGTAAATGAACAAATATTAGAACTAAAACAAAAAGGCTTTGAAATAATAAATATGGGACAGGCTGTTGTAAATCTTAATCCTCCTCAAAATTTTATAGAAACATTAAACAAATTTTATCAAGACAAACGGATGCACTACTATTCTCCTGATATAGGATATCCTTTTTTTAGAGAAAACCTACTTCATTTTTTAAATAAACATTTTAATTCTAATATAAAAAATATAGATAATTTACTTATAACTGCTGGAGCCAATCAAGGAGTATCTACATTGTTAATGACAATTCTTGAACCAGAGGATGAAGTTATAATTCCAGCACCATATTATTTTAATCATATTATGGCAGTTGATATGTTAGGTGCAAAAAATATTATTATCAATACAAAAATCAAAAATAACTTCCAATTAAAACTGGAAGATATAGAAAAATACTATTCCCCAAAAACAAAAGCAATAATATTAGTAACGCCCAATAACCCTACTGGCTTAACTTATAATAAAAAAGAAACAGAAAAAATTATACAATTTTGTGAAGAAAAAAATATTTTACTAATATTTGATGAAACATATAATCTAATCTTCTTCAATGAAAAACAAAGTTTTATAGATAAATTTAAAAACAACGGAAATATTGCTATTGTAGGCAGCTTTTCCAAATCATTCGCAATTGCCGGCTGGAGAATTGGTTATATCCTTCTTCCCGATTATCTTATCAAAGACTATATAAAAGTACAGGATACATTTATAATATCTCCTTCTTCGCCGGCTCAGCTATTTCTAAACGAATATCTGGAAAAATCTGAAGAATATCTTATAAATATTAATACTGTCTTAAAGAATAGAGCAAATCTTCTTTACAATAACTTAAATAAAAAAGAACAAACTATATTTCCAGAAGGCGGATGTTTCCTATGGTATAAACTACCAAATACTAACAAGACATCAGCAGAACTGGCATTTTCGCTTCTGGAAAAATATAAAGTTGCAGTTATCCCCGGGGAAGTTTTTGGTAATTCCTATAAAAATTATTGGAGAATATCCTTCGGTTCTGTTGATGAAGATGATATAAAATTAGGTGCAGAAATTATAAATAATTTTTTTGATTTATATTAATGAAATTTTAAATATACAATAGCTTTTTCTATAAATTTAAGAAAATATTTCCAATAATTATATTTAGCCCTTTCTTTCCCTCCAGTAAACAATACACTCTCTTCTAAATCGCTATTTAAAACTCTATCTTTAAAATCTTTTATAAAATCTTTATCTTCAATTAAGGCCAAAATCTCCGGATGAATGTTATACCCTAAATAATCATAGTTCGAGGATCCAACCAGAACCTTATCATCATCAATTAAAATAGCTTTCAGATGACTCATGCCTTTCTTATATAAATGCAGTTTAATTTTAGTACCTATAATCTCATTTAATAAGTACTTCTTCATAAAAAATTTATTGTTCTTATCAGGTGAGATAATTATAACATCAATTCCATTATCTGCTAATTTTTTTAAAATATCAAGAAACGGAAATGTTATATAAGGACTAAAAATTGTTATCCTCTTTTTTACTGTTTCCAATTTCTTTATTATTAAACTGAAAATTTTTCTATTATTATATCCATCTAATGAATAAAAAGTAATATTTTTAAATTTTTTAAATGATATTGCCCTTTTATTATTCCAGGATAATAAAAAATCATTTTTAAGAAATTCTGTGATTTCTTTAGAATCAAATCTTATCATAATATCATGCCATTTAAAATTATGCTCACTAAAATTAATCCCACCAATATAAGATATATCATCATCAATAATTATAATTTTTTTATGATTGCGAGCAGCTATATTTTTAAAAACAAATCCGAGGGGAGCAGAAAATTTAATTTCAATACCATTTCTCTTTAATTCTTTTATCAATTTATACGTTCCAATCGCCTCTTTTACTAACTTATTATTCCATAAATTATAAGGAAAAATAAGATGTGTATCATTAATAATTATTTTTGTGTAATTATCAACAAGTATTCTCTTATCTCTTACTTGGGAACTAAATAATAAATCTCTCAGAAAATAACCAGCATAATCTGCTTCCAAAGAAAGAGTTTGAATATATATCCTTGTTTGTGCTCTCTGAATGTCCTGCTCAAGAGCTTTTTTAAATTCTTCACTATCTACTAATAACTCAATCATACCCCACATAATAATCAAAAAATTAAAAAAAGCAAATACCTTATAAATAATTGTTTTAACTGCTTTGATAATAAATTCATAATTTGATTAATAAAAATTTTTAACTTGATTTCCCCCATATAGCCAGTATATTTATAATAGTTAATAAATAAAAAACATAGCAAAATAATAAAAAAGGGAGGAAATTATGAATGAAAAGACAAAAGCAATGAATTTAATAGGAACAGATGTTGCAGATTTTATGCTAAAAGATCAAAATGGAAATGAATTTAGGCTATCTGAAAACAAAGGAAAAAAAATATTATTATCATTTCATCCATTAGCATGGACCCCTGTATGTGCAGAACAAATGAAAAGCCTTGAAAATAATTTTGAAACTCTGGAAAATTTAAATACTATCCCATTAGGAATTAGTATTGATTCTACTTTCTGCAAACATGCATGGGCAGAATCATTGGGTATAAAAAAAGTTAAACTTCTCTCAGATTTCTGGCCACATGGAGATCTTGCAAAAAAACTAAATATTTTCAGAGAAAAAGATGGATTTTCTGAAAGAGCTAATATTATTTTAAATGAAGAAGGAAAAATAATTTTTGTAAAAATATATCCAATACCTCAACTTCCGGATATAGAAGAAATAATTTCATTTCTTAAAAAGGAATAATAATATGAAAGTCAGTGAAGCAATAACAAAAAGAAGAGCATATCGTTCACTTGAAAAAATAGAGATAACTGATAAACTCATAGAAGATCTTTTATATCACGCATCTCTTGCACCATCTTGTTATAACAAACAACCATGGCATTTTATATTTA
Organism: uncultured bacterium; assembly: GCA_964384205.1. GTDB lineage: Bacteria > JAGOEH01 > JAGOEH01 > JAGOEH01 > CAYLKS01 > CAYLKS01. The sequence goes on from CAYLKS010000001.1 coordinate 57,035, forward strand.
TTAAAAGTCCTGAAAATCTAAAAAAAATATTTGAAGCCTTACCTGAAGGAAATAGCTGGGCTAAAAAAACATCAATGATAATAGCTGTATACTCAAAAAAGGAAGACGATTGCGTTATAGGTGAACGAGAATATTATCTTTTTGATACAGGTATAGCAGTTGGTTTTTTAATATTAAGAGCAACAGAATTAAATTTAGTTGCCCATCCTATTGCTGGATATGATGTAAATTTATTGAAAAAAACATTAAATTTAGAAAACAATATAAATTTAATTAATTTAATTGTTATTGGCAAACACTCCGATAAAATAGATGACTCATTATCAGACTGGCAAAAACAACAAGAAAAACAAAGGCCAATAAGAAAAAAATTCGATGATATTGCTTCACTTATATAACTAAATTAACATATCTATAACCAAATCATATTTTTTTATATTTTAAAAATTTTCTACAAGATAAATAAATTCCTAACTACTTACAAAAAATAGCCTTCTATAAAACCAACAATTTTAAAAAATAATATTACTAAAAAACTTTGACAATGAAGTCCTAAAAAGAGTCTTTCACTAAAATTTCTAAAACTCAATGCCTACTAATTTTTTAAAAATATATTAATATATTACATATTAATAGTACTTCTTACAAAAATCACTTCAATAGCAACATTTTTTTGACAATCTCTTCTTCACCAATTTTTAATTTATAAAAATAAATACCACTACTATAAAAATTAGCATGCCATATAAATCTATGCCATCCTGCATCTTGTACTTTTTTATATACATATACTTTTTGGCCTATAATATTATAAATACCAATTTCAATTAACCCTCGTTTAGGCACATAATATTCAATAACAGTCTGTGGATTAAAAGGATTTGGATAATTCTTTTTTACATACATTTTTTTTAAATTACCATCTTTTATAGGCTCTTCTACTTTTACAATATCTACGCTCGCGATATCACTTTCATTGCCATTATAATCAATAGCACTTACTCCATATTCTAAATTTCCATAATTATCTCGTTCATCAGAATAAAGTGTATCCACAATATTACTACCTATTTTCTTATATGTACTATCTTCTTTTATATAAACATTATAAGCTTTCAAATCATCGGATGTTACTTTATTCCATTTCAAATGAAGTATATTATATTCATCAATATTATAAATTAAATTCTGTGGCATAGCAGGCGCTATGGTATCTGGTTCTGCTTCTGTTGAAACAACAAGACCACCAACACTATCCACATTTCCATAAGTGTCCTGATAATATATTTTCAATTTATAGACAGTATTACTTTTTAGATTAGTTATCATAATATTATGTTCATAAGAGGGTTCTAAACTACTTACTGAGATATACTCACTACCAGTTAATTCCTTATATTCCAGCAAGACAGTTGACAATTCATCAAAGCTTATTTTAACATTTACATAATCTAATCCTGATTCAGTATCTTTATTTTGAATATTTGGAGCTTCAGTATCCGGCACATCTTTAGTCATAAAATCTTTTTCATACTCATCTGAGCAATTCCCATTTCCATCACAATATTTATTCTCCGTTTTATAATTAGTGCTTGGATATAAATTAGTTAAAAATATTTTATGCTTTTTCTTTCTCTCTTCTGTTGCATAATCTTTTATTAAAGATGAATTATCATATAAAGACATATAAGCGTTACTTGGCCTATCCGTTTCAGAAATAATAACAGCCCTATCACTACTCAAATCAGTTATAGCTATGTCCTCAACTATCTGAGGAGGAGTATGTTCCATGGAAACCTTGGTTTTATAAATAAGTGTATCAGAATATTGAACAGGCCCATTAGAATTAATATCAGTATTGAAAATTAAGAAATTATATTCCTGATTAGGTTCCAAATTATATACAGTAACATAATGTTCCGTAATATATTTATTTTCAGTTTGATATTCAGAGAAATCACCGAATTTTCCATAGTAAATTTCGCCCCTGGCAGGTTCGTCAGTTTTCCAATATAATGTTATTGCGTTATTAGTTCGTTCATATTCTGTAGGACCTTCTACAATTTTTGGAGTAGTAGTATCAGCCTGAGTATTTGTATTAAATGAATGGCTTCCAGTTTGTTCGATATGAGCGAAATCAGTTACAAAAGTTAAACCTGATTTCTTATTTAACTTTCCTCCTCCAGTTCCAGGCCAATATGTGTGATTACCTGCTCTATCATCTACCTGTATTTCAATTTGATAACTCATACCTGGCTCAAGGTCTGATAAAATAATATTATGATTAATATAATAATCATCTTCATTAAAAACCATAGCAAATTCTGGATGTGAAGGTTCCCAGGCTGTTACATAAGAGATTCCAGGTTCATCTGTAGTAAATGTAACAATAGCCTTATCAGAATAGGCTGTAATTACTGGGCCAGCTATAATAATAGGGCCTACTGTATCAGGAATAGCATTAGTTCTAAATGTATATAGCTCCGATTTACTAATATTAGAAGATGGATCTATAGATTGAATATAAAAATAGTATAAAGTATCAGCTAACAATTGACTTAACATAATCTTATGAGACAGAACAAATGCAGGATCAGTAAAAATCTGCATTTGTGAAGAATCTAAACCATAAAAAATATTACCAGTTGCCGGTTCATTATTTTTCCATGCAATTGTAATTGAGTGTTGCCCTGGATTTATTGATCGTACTTCAAAAATTTCCGGTGCAGCTGTATCGGGGGCTGCTTTTGTTACAAATTGCCCTGTTATAGTTGTTGATTTATTATTGTACATATCAACAGCAAATAAAGAATAGGTATAGGTTGTAGATGGGAATAAACCTGTTATAAATAAATTATGCTCAGTTAAGAAAATATCTGTCAAAGAGAAACTCTGCCCATTGTTTGAAGTCAATGAAATTGTAAGCTTAGACATTTCATTTGTAATACAAAATAATGTAGCTTGATCTGAACAAATATTGACTATGGATGGCCCTTGTAAAAAAATTGGTGGTGCTAAATCCGGATTATCCTTTGTTTTAAAATTATCTTCTTCACTCAAAGTTATATTTGAATCCTGATCACTAATTTGTACGTAGTAAAAATATTCCATATTACTCTGTAATCCATTAAGCATAATATTATGCATTCTACCAAATAAAGTATCTAATTCCATATTATTTAATACACCAGATTGAGTACCATAAAAAACTTTCGCATAGGTAGGCTCATCCGTTTGAAATGAGATTAAAGCATTGCTTGTAGAGATATTTTTAGCAAAAGGGCCATTCAAAAAAACAGGCGGTATTGTATCCCTTAATGATAAAGTTTTAAAAGTATTTAATCTACTATTTGTAGGACCATTATTATTCTCATCGAAAACTTTGACATAATATTTATAAAGAGTATTGCTCTCTAAATTAGATAGTACTATATCAAAAGTGGTTGTGAAATATTCTGTTTTAAAATACAATGTATCATTAGTATTATCAACTAAATACGCAACTTCAGCTCTTGCTAATTCATCAGTTGAAAATTCTATTAATGCTGTATTATACGTAACCTGTACTACCATCGGTTCCATTGTAAATACAGGTGGCTGCTGGTCTTTTTGTATAACAAAAGAATAATTTAATGAGCTAAACAAAGAACTATTATCATACGCAGATACATTAACATTAATTGTATCTCCTTCATTAAATGGCTCCTCTGGAATATATGTAATTCTAAATCCATCAGGTATATCAGATATTCCAAAATCTACAATTCTATTATCAATATTCAGGCTAATAGAATTTCTATTTACACCAGATTCATTATCAGTAATATCTATTACTATATTAGAAAAAATAGAAACTTCAATGTCATTTTCTTTTGGATATACAGGTTTTATCGTTGGAGGTATAGTATCAATACTCATTGGTACTAATTTAAGTGAAAATATAGTTGTAGTATCTGGTTCTACAAAAACTGTATTATCAAATAATGGTAAATAACCTTCTTTCTGTACATCTACTATATATAATGCCGAATAAACATCAGGAAAATTATAAATACCATCATTATCCGTATTTGTCATAAATTCAGCTGAATCATTATAAATATGCACCATGGCATTGGGGATTGGTAGGTTAGTTATACTATCCATTATCGTTCCTGTTAATCTACCCTTTAATATAATCTTTTGTTGAACTTCTATATTGATATCACTTATTGTATCATTATTACCAACATTTATTTTTATTGCATCTTTAAGATTAGTTGTATTTCTATAGAATGTAGAATAATAATTTTCAGTCTCCTCGGTCATAATAAAATAACTTCCAGGAACCACACTTAAAGAATAATGTAAATTACTATCAGCCATAACTTGGAATACTTTACCCGAAGTATCTATAGCTTTTATTCCAAATTGTTCTTTAGGCCCTTTGTCTGGAAGAATAATATTTCCATTAATAATACCAAATTTTTCCATCGAACTACCTATATTTTTGTCTATAACCAACTCCACTTCTATATCATTCATAAAATCATTAATAATAATAGGATCACTTTTAGTATCACCATCCGCATCATAAATTCCAAAAAAGTCATTATTATCAGCACCCATATTATTATTTACATCTTTGAAAGCAAAAAGATAAAAAGTCCCTTTTGTAAAAACATCCATTACAAATTCATTATTCTCATTAACCGGTATTTGAATAACAGGTTGACTATTAACCAAGGAATCTTCATTTAATATTGCATAAATTATCCCCTCTTGACTAATATTATCAACAACCTTACCCTTAATTTGCAAGAATGGGAAAAATAAATTTATATTTTTATTTTCAACATGAGCATTTACACCAACAAAAATGGAATCACAATCGTCACTTTCATTATTTTCCTTAAAACAATTCCTCCTTTCACCAAAATTATAAACCGAATCTCCATTTGCATCTTCAAAAGCTGAAAGTAAATAATTTCCAGACGGTAAGTTAACAAATGTAAATTCTCCTGGTTTTTGAAGCAAAACTTCTTTATGAAATGCTGAATTCTCACAAACTACTCTTATTGTCCCTACATTATCCCTATTAGTAATTACCTTTCCAGATAATGATGAATTATTTATATTTTCTTGAGATTCTAATATAATATCTATATTATTATAAACTTCATTAGAATCAAAAACTAATTTAGTACAAACAGAATCTTTTGTTGTATCAATATAGCATTTACTTATTTCTGATTCATCATACTTATTATTATTATTCAAATCTATAAAAGCTGAAACAGTATATACTCCAGGAAGAAGATCTAATAATGCATAATGACCAGTACTATCAGCAACAGTTGAATAAAACAGAGTATTGTCTTGTGAATATGCCTCTACTATAATTGGAGAATTCTTAAATTTTGTTTTATTAATTATAGTTCCGTAAATATCTCCATCTCCAATAGGAATTATTTCTCCTAATACTATATCTATGCCTGTCTTCTCTTCACCTTCTCCTAATAATACCTCTGTGCAACCTGTATCTCCTTCTACCTCATAACACCTTATCAGCTTCTCCGGATCCGGATTCCCATCTCCATCTTGATCTATATACGCCTCCACTATATAATCCCCTGCCGGTAAACTATCTATTACATACACTCTATTCTCATCTAAAGGCACTGGACCATATATTAAAACTTCTCCTTCATCCTGCTTCAACGCATGGACTCTTATGTCTGTATCTGAATATTCGCTATTATTTGTTATCACTCCTATTATCTTGCCTGTGCCTAATGGTGGTAATGCCTCTCCTAATACTATATCTATGCCTGTCTTCTCTTCACCTTCTCCTAATAATACCT
>CAYLKS010000001.1:62977-118416 GCA_964384205.1 uncultured bacterium
TGAATATTCGCTATTATTTGTTATCACTCCTATTATCTTGCCTGTGCCTAATGGTTCATTCCCTCCTTCTTCAAATAAAATATCTATATTTGTGATTTGATCAGTACTATTTAAAATACTGATAGGAGAGCACAAAGTATCCAGCCCAGCTATATAACAGCGAATAGGAGTTTCTGGATCCGGATTCCCATCTCCATCTTGATCTACAAATACTTCTACTATATAATTTCCAACTGACAAACTATCTATAATATAATTAAAATTAACATCAACCACTCCTGGTAAAAATATAGGATTAGTTTGATCCCCTGTTACGGCTCTTACTTTTACTTGAGTATTATCATATTGAGTTTTATTATCAATATGCCCTGAAATAGATGCGGCATACCCATTATAAAAATAAAAAAATATTATAAATAAAACATAAATAATTTTTTTCATCTTTTCTTCCCTCTCTTTTTTTCTCAAAAAATAATATTAATTAATTTAAAATACCTTCATCATCTATATTCAATATAAGTATTCATATATTTTTTGTCAAATTAATAAAAAAAATCAAAATTTATATAAATCTGTTTAAAGAGGAAAATAATCATGAATGAAATCAATAGCCTTATTTCTATTTTCTAAATAATACCATACAATTATCTTAACTACCTCTATATATTTTAACAATAAAAATATAGATTGACATTTTTAATACAAATCTATATTATTAGTATATGGAAAAAATAGGTTTTTTTGGTGGAAGTTTTGATCCTCCACATTTAGGACATATTATTCCCTTAATTGAAGCTCAAAAAATACTAAATTTAAAAAAAATTTTTTTTATTCCCGCCTGGATATCTCCGAATAAAAACAGACCATCTTTTACTAATAAAGAAATTAGAATCCAAATGCTCCAGACAATAGTAAATGATTTTAATTTCTTTGATATTGAATATTTTGAAATAAATAAACAAGAAATCAGTTATTCAATTGATACTGTAAAATATATAAACAAACACTACTCTCAATATGATAAATATCTAATTATTGGTGAAGATAATTTCAAATCTTTTGATAAATGGAAAGATTATAAAAAAATAACTCAATTAATAAAAATAGCAGTACTAAAAAGATATACTAATTCTGTAATCAATAAGGACTTTGATATTGATAAAAATGCTTTTATAATGCTAAAAACGTCAATAATAGAAATATCAAGCTCAATGGTAAGGGATTGGATAAAAAATAATTTGCCCTACAAATATTTAGTTTCTTCTCCAGTTTATAATATAATTAAAGAAAAAAAATTATATATCTAATTCAATTTAATATTGCAATATAATCCATTTTTTTATAATTTAAAAAATTGGAAAGGAGAAAATTATGAGCACTGTATGTTTATATAACGGTACAATCTATACAGGATTTACAGTACTTGAAAAAAGTACAGTAATAATAAAAGATGGCACTATTGAAGATGTTATAAGCAATGAAAGGTTTAAAAAAAGAAAACTCCCATCGGATACGCAAATCTATTATCTAAATGGAGCAAATATTTCTGCAGGTTTTATTGATACTCATATTCATGGGTTACACGGCTATGATACAGCTGATGGAAATACTGAGTCAATTCTAAAAATATCAGAACACCTTGCAGAATATGGTGTAATAGGCTTCTGCCCTACATTATATCCAAAAGCTGAAAATGATTTTATAGAAAATATTAAAGCTGTTACAAATGCCATAGGAAAAGAAAAAGGTGCAAAAATACTTGGTTTACATTTAGAAGGACCTTTTATATCAAGAGATAAAAGAGGAGTATTAAACCCCGAATATATGCGCGAAGTTGATATTGAATTTATGAAAAAATTATATGAAGCATCCAGAGGACATATAAAAATTATGACTGTAGCGCCAGAACTCAAAAACATGAGAGAATTAGCACTATATTGCTTGAAGCATAATATAATTTTATCAGCAGGACATTCTAATGCTACTTATGAAAATATGTTAGAAGGAATGCAGGCAGGAATTGTTCATTCAACACATTTTTTTAATGCTATGCGAAGACTTCATCACCGTGATCCCGGTGTTGTTGGCTCAATATTAATTCATCCAGAAGTTTCATGTGAAATAATAGCCGACGGTTATCATCTTCATCCGGCCATCTTAAAACTTCTTTTTCGAACTAAACCCATAAACAAAATTATCATGGTAACAGATTCTATAAAACCTACAGGACTTACAGAAGGGCCATTTTATGCTAACAATGAAGAAGTATATTTTGAACAAGGTATGTTTAAGAGAAAAGAAGATGGTACAATCGCTGGTTCATCTTTAATATTAAAAAATGGAATAAAATTTCTTCATTCTATTGGTATTCCGCTGGAAGATGCAATAAAAATGGCTACCTTAAACCCTGCTACTTTATTAGGAATACAAAAAACCAATGGTTCAATTTTACCAGGTAAAAATGCTGATATTGTTGCTTTTGATAATGATTTTAACATTATTCTAACAATGATAAATGGCAAAATTATTTCTTTTCACGAATAAATGAATATAAACTCTTTTTTCAAAACCATTGAAACATCTACTAAAAAAAATACTCAACCACCAAAAAAACAAAATATTAAACCTATCACTCATAATAATATATTCAAACAAATCATCACTCTGCCATTCCGCTACGGTAATTATACAATACAAATTCCAGAAAAATTTGACAATGAATTCCTTTTTAATATTGCTGGCATAAACAAAATAGATCTAATGCCAATTGAACAAATAATATTCTTTGATCTGGAAACAATTGGACTCTCTATTGGAGCCGGGAATTATCCATTTCTCATAGGGCTATTATATATCAAAAAAAAACAAATTTATATAAAACAATATTTCATTGATAATGTCGGTAAACTCCCATTATTCCTAAAAGAAATATCAGATATACTCAAACAGCATAATTACATAATAACATACAATGGCAAAACATTTGATATTCATATACTAAAAAATCAACTCTTACTAAATCAACTTGACAAATCATTTATAGATAATTTAGTTCATATAGATCTACTACACATTGCAAGAAGAATATGGAAACAAGAGCTCAACAATTTTTCTCTTGGAACAATTGAAGAAAAAATAATAAAATTTATAAGACAAGATGATGTGCCAGGATATGAAATTGCAAATTACTATTTTGAATTTCTTCGTACAGGCAATTGGCAATTAATATTCCCAATATTAGAACATAATAAAAATGATATTATAAGCCTTCTGGCACTACTGTTACTAATTAATAATAACAAAATAAATTCTTCTTTTAATAAACAACAACAGCATAATATCCTATATTTTTTTCATAAACAAAAAAAATATCAAGAGGTAATTGAATTCTATGAAGAATATAATTCTATTGATAACCAAATATTAGAGATAATTGCCGACACTTACAAAAAAATGAAAAAACATCAACAAGCAGAAAAATTATGGGAAAAAATCCAAAATATAAATTCTTTAATAGAATTAGCAAAATTATATGAATTTAAAATAAAAGATTTTAAAAAAGCACTGGATTATTCCAAAATCGCTTTATCTAAAATCAATGGACTCATGGAAAAAAATTACTACTTCAAGCAAACAATTAATCAAGAATTAAAAAATAATATTCAAAATCGAATTACAAGATTAAAAAGAAAAATAGAAAAAAATGAAAATTAAGATATTTATTCTAAAAAATAAACTTGATTATATTAAAAAATATATTAATTTAAAAAAAGAATAATTATAATTTATAATGTAATGGAGGGTTAATATGTCAAAAATCAAAAAAACTTTAAATGAATTCAATCCAGATAAAAAAAAGGCAGTGGAGCTCGCAATAGAACAAATTGAGAGAAATTTTGGTAAAGGCTCAATAATGTTAATGGGAGACGATAATTATTCTAAAAATATTGATGTTATACCTACTGGTTCATTAAACTTAGATTTAGCACTTGGTGTAGGTGGTGTGCCTCGTGGTAGAATAATTGAAATATACGGGACAGAATCTTCTGGAAAAACAACATTAGCATTTCATATAATCGCAGAAGCTCAAAAATTAGGTGGAGTCGCAGCAATAATCGATGCCGAACATGCAGTTGATCCAAGCTATGCAAGAAAACTCGGAGTAGATATAGATAATCTATTAATCTCGCAACCTGATACAGGAGAACAAGCTTTAGAAATTGCAGAAACATTAGTAAGAAGTGGCGGAGTTGATGTTGTTGTTATAGATTCAGTAGCTGCTCTTGTACCAAAAGCAGAAATAGAAGGAGATATGGGAGATTCTCATATGGGACTTCAGGCAAGATTAATGTCTCAGGCTCTCAGAAAATTAACTGGTGCTATTTCAAAATCAAAAACATGCGCAATCTTCATAAATCAGGTCAGAGAAAAAATCGGTGTTATGTTTGGCAATCCAGAAACCACAACAGGTGGACGAGCATTAAAATTTTATTCATCTGTAAGAATAGAAATCAGAAGAATCTCATCTATAAAAAATGGTGACCAGGACATCGGTATCAGAGTCCTCACAAAAATTGTTAAAAATAAAGTTGCTCCACCTTTTAAAAAAGCTGAATTCGATATTATATATAACGAAGGAATTTCCCGTACCGGCGAATTATTAGATTTAGGTGTTGCAAATAAAATCATTACAAAAAGTGGTACTTGGTTTTCTTATGGAGATGAAAGATTAGGGCAAGGAAGAGTAAATGTTACAAGATATCTAAAAGAACATCCAGAATTAATGGATAAAATAGAAAAAGAAATTAAAATAAAATTAGGAATAATCAATCCTGATGAAAATAAGGAAGTAGAAAAAAAATAAACAGTGAAAATAACAGAAATAATTAAAACTAAAAAAAATAATATATTAATTTTATTTGAGAATAATGAAAAAATTCTATTATCTGATTTAATATTTGTGAAATATAATAATATTTTAAAAGTAGGTAATATCTTAAGCAAACAAATATTACAAACTATTCTAAATGATAATTATCTTGAATATGGCAAAAAAAAAGCATTCGATCTTATATCACGTAAATATTATTCTGAAAAAGAATTAACCGCTAAATTATCAAAAGAAAAGATTCCTGACGAGATAATCCAAAAAATTTTAAATAGGCTAAAAGAATTAGGCTATGTTAATGACGCAAAATATCTAACGATATGGGCTAATGACAAAATTAATACAAATTTATGGGGACCCATGATGCTAAAAATGAAACTCCAGCAAAAAACAAAAGATAAAGAATTAATAGAGCAAATAATAAAACAAGTCTATGCAAACAACAGACAACATGAAATAATAGAACGTATAATAAAAAAAAAGAAATACAAAAATTTGAAAGTTGACAAAAACAAAATAATGAAATATCTTTATAGTAAAGGATTTTCATACTCAGAGATATTAAATTATTTTAACGAGATAGAAAATGAAATATAATTTAACAACTTTTCTTGAAAAATTAACATCTATGTGCTCAAATATAGACCTTGATTCTATAAGCTATGCTTATAAATTCGCTGAAAGTGTTCATTCTACAATAAAAAGAAAATCAGGAGAACCATATTTTGTGCATTGTGTAGAAACTGCACTTATTGTTGCTGAATTTTTAAATGATACAGAAGCAATAATAGCAGGGCTCTTACATGATACTGTAGAAGATACAGATGTAGATTTAGAATTAATAAAAGAAAACTTTGGCGAAAAAATTGCATTTCTGGTTGATGGTGTTACAAAAATTATAAAATATGAACAAAAAGGACTTGATTCACATTTTAAAGATGCATACAAAAAACTATTTCTCGCAATGAGTCAGGACCCGAGAGTAATTATAATAAAATTTGCAGATAGATTACACAATATGCGAACCTTAGACTCTATACAATCCGAAGAAAAAAGAATACAAAAATCTCAAGAAACAATGGATATATACGCACCTTTAGCCCATAGGCTTGGTATGGGTAAAATAAAATGGGAATTAGAAGATTTAGCATTTAAATATCTTTATAAAGAAGAATATGAAAATATTAAAAAAAATATTAAAAAAATTCAGCAAGAAACAAGAGCTGAACGAGAAAAAATTATAGCAAATATCAGCTCTGAAATTATGGAAAAACTTAAAGAAAATGGGATATTTGCTAAAGTAGAAGGCAGGCCAAAACACCTATGGAGCATTTATAGAAAAATGAAAAATAAAAATTATACACTAAAGCAAATCTATGATCTACTGGCTATAAGGATAATTACAAAAACAAAAGAAGATTGCTATTTTGCACTGGGAATAGTTCATTCAATATATAAACCAATAAATGATAGATTCAAAGATTATATTGCAAATCCAAAAAGAAATTTATATCAATCTATTCATACTACAGTGGTAACATCAAACAATAAAATAATAGAAATACAAATCCGCACTGAAGGAATGCATAAAATCGCTGAAAAAGGAATTGCTGTCCATTGGGGGTATAAAGAAAAATTAAAAAAAATCAAAGAAGAAGAATTAAAAAAATTTGAATGGATGCGACAATTATTAGAAGTTTATCAAGAATCATCAGAACCAACCGAATTCGTCAAAGCTCTTAAAGATGATGTTTTTAGAGAAGAAATCTTTGTTTTCACCCCAAAAGGGCATCCCATAGCTTTTTTAAAAGGAGCAACTGCTTTAGATTTTGCCTTTGCGATACATACTGATATAGGATTACATTGCAATGGCGCAATAGTAAACAATAAAATTGTACCACTTAGCTACAAACTAAAAGATGGAGATATAGTAGAAATTTTAACATCTCCTCAGAAAACCCCAAGCAGAGATTGGCTCGAATTTGTTACTACATTAAAAGCCAGAAATAAAATAAAGAATTGGTTCAAAAAAGAAGGATATAAAAGAACTGTTGAAATGGGCAAAGAAATTTTAACACTCCACCTACATAAAAGAAAACTGCCATATCCAAAAGATGAAGAAATTATCAGTGCATTCCAATCTTTTGGATTTCATACTCTTGAAAATGGATTTACAGCTATAGCAAATGGAGAACTCTCAGCCGGTAATGTAATAAAAAAACTATATGCTAAAACTTATGAAGAAAAAACTGAAAGTAGATTACAAAAAATTCTTGAATTTATCAAAAAAGACCATAAAGGAATTAGAATAGAATCAATAAATGATATAAGTTACAGATTCGCTAAATGTTGCCAACCTATCCCAGGCGATGATATAATAGGATTCATTAGTAGAGGCCGAGGAATAACAGTGCATAGAAAAGACTGTATTAATATCGCAAAACTTAATGGAGAAAGAGAACGATTAATTGAGGTATATTGGAACCTCAAAGGAGATGAAATTTTTAATGCTACTTTAAAACTAAAATTTAAAGCCAGCGGAAATACTCTAAGCGATATAAGTCATATAATAACAGATCAAAACTCAAAAATTCTAAAATTAAATATGTCCCAAGACTATGATATAATGAATGCCAGTATAACAATTCAAATAAAAAATCTCACTCATTTAAGCAAAATAATAGCTAAATTAAAAAAGTTAAAAGGCGTATTCTCTATAATAAGAGAATAATCAATTATAATATAAATTTATTTTAATATCATCATTTTTCTTATAATAACATCTTTAGAAAATTTTACTCTATAGAAATAAATTCCAGTAGGGTATTTATTATCTGCTTCCCATATAAATTTATGCCAACCAGAATCTTGCTTTTTCTTAATATGAAATACTCTCTGGCCAATAATATTAAAAATATCAATTTCAACTGTGCCTGCTCGAGGAATATAATACTTTATAATAGTTAGAGGATTAAATGGGTTGGGATAATTATTTTCTACTACTAATTTATTAAACTTAATCTCTTTATTATAATTTTCCTCAACAGAAGTAATCTTCAATATACTTTTTTGACTCTCATTCCCTTGTATATCAATAGCAGTGACCGCATATTCTTTATCCGAATAAATATCTCTATCATCAATATATTCTGTATCAATAATATTACTTGCAATCTTCTCAAATTCTCCCCCAGAGCCCCCAGATTTTATATAAATATTATACCCCGTAACATCCTTTGATAATACTCCATTCCATTTCAAAATTAATCTGTTAAGCTCATCAAAAGAAAAAGTCAACCCCAATGGTTTATCCGGTGCAATTGTATCGCCATATATATCAGTAGATTTTATCAATCCAACTAATGAATCAATATTTCCATATGTATCCTGATAATAACATATTAGCTTATATACAGTATTCCCTTCTAAATTAGTAATCAATAAATCATGTTCTCTACCAGGTTCCAGATCAGAAACACTTATGAAATTATCTCCCTCTAATTTAGAATACTCCACTAAAACCGTACTTAATTCATCAAAAGATAAATAGATTCTAAAATAGTCCCTACCTACTACAATTGCAGAATCAACTAATGTTGGCGCTTTGAAATCAGTCTCCGCTGTAGTTTCAAATTCTTTAATAATATCATTGCTACAATTACCACTACCATCACAAAATTCATTTGTAGAGCTATAATTATTTCGTGCCAATAAATTTGTTAAAAACACTTTATGTTCTTTCTCCCTGAAAGAACTTGCATAATCTTTTATCAGCTCCTCATTATTGTATAGCTGAACTTTAGCAATAGCTGGCTTATCTGTCTTTGAAATAAGTACAGCCCTATCCGCTGTAATATCTGTTACCTTTATTTCATTAATCAATTCAGGCGGTCTATTATCTGGCTTCAAATTTGTCCTATAGATTAAAGTATCCTTATATTGTACTGGACCATTATTATTAATATCTGTATTAAAAATAACAAATTTATACGTGGAATTTGAATTCAAATTATAAAAGGAAAAATAATGCTCTGTAGTATATTCGGATTCAGTTTGATATTCATTAAAACTATTATCATTTTTTACACAATAAGCCTCTCCAATTGATGGCTCGTCTGTTTTCCAATATAATGTTATATAATTATCTGTTCGTTCAAATGCTGTTGGCCCTAAAATGATATTAGGAGCAGTTGTATCTGCATTAGAATTTGTATTAAAAGAATTTTTACCTGTCTGATACATATCGAAAAAACTTGTTATAAAAACATTTTTATCTTGCCGAGCTAATTTTGATGAGCCAGATTGAGGCCATGACGACATATTGCCATTTACATCTTTCATAGTTAAAACAAATTCATAATCTGTTGAAGGTAATAAATCAGATATAATCAAGGAATGTTTTTCTTTAAAATCCTCTTCTGTAATGGTATTTCTAAGATTTTGATTATTCTCCTCCCAATATGTAAACTGAACTATTGCAGGTTCATCTGTTTTAAACTGATATACAACCTTATTATCATAAATATTAACTTTAGGCCCTGCAATAATAACAGGTGGTTCCGAATCTTCTATTTTTTCTAAAATAAAATCAAATGTATCAGAAATAATCGAATTATATGATAAATCTATTGATTTTATATAAAAATAATATTTAACTCCTACCTGTAAATTTGATAATGCTACCTGATGAAAACGTTTCACAGCAGTTTCTTCAAAAATATCAAAATTATCCATATCAGTACCATAATATACAAAACCGGTAGTAAGCTTATTATTTTCCCACATAATCATAGCAGAATTATTAGAAGAACTAACAGTACGGACATTTTTAATTAAAAGTAATGTATCCTCATATTTTTTAGTAGTAAATTCTCCCTTTATCTCTTCGCTCTCATTTCCATTTAAATCTACAGCAAAAATTGAATATGAATACTTTGTGGATGGTTCTAAATCTATTAAATCAATTTTATGGTAAACTAAAGAATCATCATAAAAAGATAATACCTTGCCTGTTGTATCTTCTAAACTAATATTAACTGAAGCAATTTCATTCGTTAATGCGAATAAAGTTGCCTGATCTGTTTTTATACCAGTAATAACAGGGCCTCTAATAAAAACCGGCGGATTTTCATCCTCATTAATCTTAGTGGAAAATGCTTGAAGTTTACTTTCTGTAGAATTAGAATCTCTATCAAAAACAACTATTTTACAAAAATATTCTGTTGCCTCTTTTAGAGAATCTAATGTTATGAAATGATTCTTTTTATAATCTCTATCCAATATTGTATCCTGTAAAGCATTAGTCAAACCATAAACAACAATTGCATTAGTCGGCTCATCTGTTTTAAAAACTAAGAGAGCTTTACTATTTGAAATATAAGGGAAATATGGTTCATTAACAAAAATAGGAGAAATAGTATCTGGGGCAGGCAAAGTCTTAAAATGAAAAATTTTACTCTTATGCGGGCCATTACCATATTGATCATACAACTCAATAATACCCTTATAAACAGTCTTACTCTTTAAATTGGTTAAAAACACATTAAAATTTTGCTGATAACCGTCTATTGAATAAATCAATGTATCATTAATTTCTTTTTCAAAATATTTCACAATAGCTCGGGCTTTTTCATTAGTTGAAAAAATAAAATAAACAGACTTCTCTGTAATCTCTTTAATTTCAGGCGGATTTACAAATCTCGGCGGAATAGTATCTTTTTGTATAACAAAATAATATTCTAAATGTGCTTTATTATTTTGCAAATCCTGTACTTCAGCAGAAACATAAACAGTATCTCCTGATAAAAAATTATCTTTCGGAGAATATCTAAAAATATAACCATGAGCCCTCTCGCCAATCTTATAATACCCATCACTTTCATTAAGTAAAATATTTTGATAATTAATTGAAATACTTATAGATTCTTTATTTATACCTGTCTGGTTATCATAAAAAGCAATTACAATGGAAGCTTTGTTAGAAACATCCATAGCAAATGGAAGAGGATAAATAGCCTGTATCTCCGGCTTAATCGTATCATAAGAATATGGGAACAACTTTATAATTAATTCCCTAACAGAATCTGCTTCTATTACAATTGAACTATCTTTATAAGGGGTATAACCAGCTTTGTTTATAATTAAATTATAAGAGCCTGCTTTTACTTTTCCTGAAGAGAAAAAACCAGCTGTATCTGTCATTTTAAAAACTTTAACCGAATCATTATACAATTGAACAACAGCATTAATTAGAGGAGAATTTGTTATGCTATCAAATACAAAACCATTTAACACACCTTTTTTAAGTTCTTTAACAATCGGATAAACATTAATATCATTTATAGTATCTTTATCTTTAAGTTCTAAAATAACAGCACTGTCCATAAATAATGTTGAAGGGTAATAAGTTCGATAAAATTTTTCAGTTTTTTCTGTAAATAAAATATATTTCCCCGGTGAAAGATTCAAAGAAAAACTTGAATCCAAGCCCACATCACTTATAAACACCTTCCCTAAAGAATTAATGGCTTTTACTTTAAAAGAATCTACTGGGTAATTTGGCTCTTTCAAAACTATTTTACCATTAATAACTGCTTTCGCCTGAATTTTATCTTTAATAAAATATTTAACCTCAATTTCTAAATCCATATTTCCTAAAAAAGAAGATACTTCTAAAGGGTCAGGGGAACCATCATTATTCCTATCAAAAAAACCGAATCGATCCTCCAAATCAACCTTATTATTTTTATTAACATCAGCAACAACATACAAATAATATGTATTCTTTTTAAATATATCTAAAAAAAATTCCTGTTTATTTCCAATATTTAAAACTTCAAAAGAATGTCCATAAAGTAAAGTATCTGTTTTTAAATAAACAATATAATTATTATTATAAGATTTATCAATAATCTTTCCTGTGAGTCTTAAGTAAGGATACAAAAGTATAATATTTTGATCTTCTAATTTTTCGCCTTCAGCAATATATATTGAATCACAACCATTATCATTTTCTTTCAAACAACTAAAAAACTCTCCATCATTATAAACAGAATCTGCATTTTCATCTAAAAATGCCCATACCTTATAAAAACCAGATTCCAATTTTCTAAAAATATATCTACTCGGGTAATCCAATATTATTTCTTGATGAAAATCAGAATTTTCACATACCACCCTAATTGGCCCCATATCACTTCTATTGGAAATAACCTTTCCTAAAATAACTGACGAATTAGCTTGATATCTACTGAACAAAAAAATATAAATTCCATCTATAGAATCATCATTATTCAATGCTACCTTACTACAGGTTGTATCTTGTAACGTATCAATATAACATCCCATAATTTCAGCACTATCATATTCCCCATTGCCATTTTTATCCAAAAATGCCGAAATCAAATATCTGCCTACTGGCAAACTATCAAAAACAAAACCGCCATCGTCTCCAGCCTTAATTTTAAAAAAATTTTGATAGCTATTTATTTCAGGATTCAAAAAAGCTTTAACGTAAATATCACTTTCTTTATCCTCTGTTAAATTATAAACAACCCCCTTTATCTTTCCTATTTTTGAAACTTTTTTATCCTCTAATACAATCTCAATCCCCTCTAAATTCTGGTTATCATCTAAATTTATTTCAATACAGCCATCCTCATCCCTATAACATTGCCGAAAATCATTGGTATCTATTTGATTATTTCCATTTGTATCTATAATACCATAAAGAACATAAGTGCCTTTAACAAGGCCTTCTAACTTAAAACTTCCATCATTTTGAACTATACAATTGAACAAAGTCTTATTTCCAGAATTTGGATTTAATACTGCCAATACATAAATATTATAATTTAAATATTCTGTGTTATTTATTATTTTTCCAGAAATCGATGAATTTCTATTATAATACCCAATATCATGAATAATTATATTAATATCAGTTAAAATATCCGACTCATTTTGAACAACCAAAGTATCCATTTTATTGCCAGAAATAGAATAATAGCCAAAAGGCTCACTTTCATCATCAATGCTGGAATTATTATTCAAATCAATAAAAGCTAATAAAATATACTTACCAACTTTGACATTATTAAATTTATATGTCATATTAGAATTAGCTTCTATCATAGTGAGAGGGTTCTCAGTCCCCGAAATATAATCTGTTTTCATTAAAATGATCTGAACTGTTCCACTTAGATTTGATCGATTATATACTCTCCCAGATATTTCAGCAGCATTAACTTGTAAAGTAAAAATTATCCATAATACTATAACATACAATGATATTTTCATAATATCCCCCCTTGAACTATTCGCAAAATTATTTCTCTGTTATATAAAAATACATTAAAAAAGTTTTTTGTCAATTATTTAAAACTAAATTAAAATTTTATCTTGAAAAAAAATATATTTTTTTTATAATTAATACTGGGTTCTATAGCTACAGCTACAAAAAGGAGAAATTATGAAAAATCTTTATGTGATACTAATATTAATAATTTTATATATAAGCATAAGCGCGCAAAATGGTGTTATTTATGAAAATTTAACTATGCAAAGTAAAATACTCAATGGTAAAGTAAAATATGATATTTATTTACCTCCTGATTATAATATCTCTCAAAGATTATATCCTGTAGTTTATCTACTACATGGTTTTACGGATGACAATACAGCATGGGTACAATTTGGAGAAATCCAATATACAATGGATAATGGAATAAAAGACGGAAATATAACCCCAATGATAATTGTAATGCCAGATGCAAAAGTTTCCTGGTATATCAATGATTATCAAAATAATTATCCTTTCGAAGATATGTTTATCAAAGAATTTATCCCATTTATTGAAAACAAATATAGAATAAGAAAAGAAAAAAGTTATCGAGCTGTTAGTGGTTTATCTATGGGAGGATGGGGAAGCTTAGTATATGCTTTAAAACATCCTGATTTATTTTATGTATGTGCTCCAATTAGTGCCGCAATATGGACTGATTCTTATTTAGTTAATTTAGAAGACAAAAGATATGAACGATATTTCAAAAATATTTTTGGAGATAATCTTAAAGGAAAAGAAAGATTAAATGCACATTATAGAAATAACAATCCTATAGATCTTGCAAAAAAATTAGACACTAAGACTTTAAACTCTATAAAATTTTATATTACTTGCGGTGATGATGATGCATTATCAATTGGAAATTGCCTTTTACATCAAATATTATTAGAAAAACAGGTTTATCACGAATTCAGAATAGATGACGGTGGCCATAAATGGCAATATTTTAGAAGCCATGTAAAAGAATGTCTGATGTTCATTAGTAAATATTTCCACAGATTTTAAAATTTTAATAAGGAGTAAACAAATGGCTGACTTATCTACTTATTATCTTGGGATCGAATTAAAAAACCCTATTATTGCTTCAAGTAGCAGTCTTACCAGTAATATATCAAAATTAAAAAAGATCGAAGAAGCAGGGGCAGGAGCTGTAGTGCTAAAATCTTTATTTGAAGAACAAGTCCTCTTTGAAAATAAAGAAACTTTAGATCAAGGCGATTCAGCATGGCATACTGAAGTCTATGACTATATAAATAAAATATCAATGGAATATGGGCCAGACTACTATATAAAACTCATAAAAGATGCAAAAAAAGAACTCAGTATTCCAGTTATAGCAAGCTTAAATTGTATTTCTGATAAAGTATGGATTGATTATTCTAAAAAAATAGAAGATGCTGGGGCCGATGCATTAGAACTAAACCTTGCTATATTGCCGAATAATCCAGACAAAAATTCACTTGATATAGAAAATTTATACATAGAAATTATAAAAAATGTTAGAAAAAGTATAAAACTTCCATTATCAATTAAAATAGGCCCATTTTTTACAAACTTATCTAATATTGTTCAAAAATTTTCAGATATTGGAATAAATGGAATAGTCCTCTTTAATAGATTCTACAACTTTGATATCGATATTGAAAAAATAAAATTAAAACCTGCAAATATTTTAAGTTCACCAACTGAAATGTATACCTCTTTAAGATGGACATCCCTTTTGTCAGGTCAATTTGAATTTGATATTGCAGCCTCTACAGGAATTTATAATGCTGAAAGTGTAATCAAATTCTTATTAGGCGGGGCAACAGTTTGCCAGATATGCTCTGTGTTATATAAAAATGGTATTGATTCTATCACAAATATCCTAAAAGGTATTGAAGAATGGATGAATAAAAAAAATTATAAAACAATTAGTGATTTTAGAGGGTTATTAAGTAGATCAAGAAGTGAATATCCAGAAAGTTATGAAAGACTCCAATATATAAAAGGACTAACCGGGATAGAATAATCTAAAATTCTATCCCCTTTCTTGCCTGAATTCCTTTTTGATAATAATGTTTTATTTCTTTCATTTCAGTAATTAAATCAGCGTATTCAAAAAATTCATTTGGCATTTTACGACCTGTAATCACCACTTCCTTAGAAACCGGTTTATTTTTCAAAACATCTATAACATCTTTTACAGAAATTAATTCATAATAAAGCGCAATATTTAATTCATCTAAAATTATAACATCATACTCTTCTTCAAAAATAGCTCTTTTGACCTGTTCCCAACCATTTCTTGCTATTTCAATATCTTCCTCTGTCGGCTTTTTATAAATGAAACACTCTCTCCCATATTGCCTTATAAAAATTCTATCCTCAAATTTTTTCAAGGCTTTAATTTCACTATATTCCTGTCCCTTTACAAATTGCGCAAAAAATATCTTCAAACCAGCCCCATAGGCTCTTATTGCAAGACCAATAGCGGCCGTTGTTTTTCCTTTTCCATCTCCTGTATAAATTTGAATATAACCTTTATCCATTTTACATTCTCCTCTAATCATCTATAATGTTTTTCAAAAAAGGAATAAATACATTTATTGCTCTTTGATTAAATCCTCCCTCTGGAACTATAATATCCGCATAAACTTTAGTGGGCTCCACAAATTCATAATGCCCTGGTCGTACAAATTCTAAATATTGACTAACTACAGAGTCTAATGTCCTCCCTCTGTCTTTGATATCTCTTTTCAATCTTCTAATAAACCTAATATCATCTGGAGTATCTACATAAATCTTCAAATCTATCAAATCCCTTATTTTCTTGTAAAAAAATATAAAAATCCCCTCCACAATTATTAATTTTTTTGGCTTAACTAATGTAGTCTCTTCTAATCTTTTATTACGAACAAAATCATACTGCGGCATTTGAATTATTTCATTATTTTTTAAACTCTTTAGTTGATTATATAATAATTCATTATCAATGGCATCAGGATGATCAAAATTAAAAGCAGTAATATTATCATTATTAACATATTCAGCCGATTTATAATAATTATCTTGAGGTATAAATACAAAATCCTTTATTATTTTTTCAATATTTTTAACTATTGTTGTTTTTCCAGAACCGGAACCACCACATATACCAATAATTTTAGACTGTTTCATAACATCTTTGAATATAATCGAAAATCCAGATAATTCAAGATAAATTTATCACAAAAAATAAAAAAAGGTGGGCTTGGAAAACACCCACCTCAAGAGCAAAATTATTTGCCAGCCTTCAAACGCTTATTTAATTCCTGCCTTCTTTTTAAAGCAGAAAGTCGCGCATGCAATTTATTTCTCACTTTCATAAGAGGTTCACGAGTCACATCTGTATTATCATCATGTCTCCTATATCTATATAATACCTTATGCACTCTATCAACATCATATTTTTCAGAAACCTTAAGAACCATATCATAATCCTCACCAAAATTTCCATAATGCTCAGCATCATATAATCCAAATTCCTCTAAAACAACCTTTGGGAAAACCCTCAAAGCACCAGCACCGTCTGTCCTCAAAATATTATTTCTATCATATTCAAGATGTTTTATAACTCCCAACTCTGGCAAAGGATTCCCAGCCTCATCCATCAATTCATAATACGAAATAGCAAGACCGCATTTAGGATGAGATTCTAAATGACCAACCATACACTCCAATGTTTCTGGCAAATATTCATCATCACTATCAAGCTGACAAATATACTTTCCTTTTGATTCTTTAATACCTCTATTCAAAGCATCTGCAATAGACTTCCCATTATTTCTTATTAATCTAACTCTTTTATCAGTAAAACTCTCTACTATCTCACATGTTCTATCAATTGATCCATTATCAACAACAATAATTTCAAAATCATCAAAAGTACCATCCAATACTTTCTGTATTGCATTACCAATATATTTCTCTCTATTTAAAACAGGAATTACTACACTTGCCATAACTTCATATCTGGCATTAGAATAATCCACTTCCCAATTTTCATGTTCTAAAAAAGCTTCTCGCCTTTTTAACATAGCAAAAAATACTTCTTTAGTTTCTTTTTCCATTTCAGGTGGATAAAAAAGATAAGAAAATTGGCCTAACCCACTACCACCGGGGGAAAACAATTTCTTTGATAAATCATCATCTACCTTTTTTTCCTCTGGCTTAACTGTACTATACAAAAAAAATTTAATATGTGCTATTTTATACTTATCAGTAATTTTTAACCACATATCATAATCTTCCATTATTTTTAAATTTTCATCAAATAGTCCCATTTCTTTTAAATATGCCACTCTATAAGCTTTTATATAACCAAAGTCAAATCTTTCTTCAATCTGCCCTTCCCAATCAAACAACTCCACCTTTGACAAACCATCTTCTAACTCTTGATAATAATCAGAATAAGCAATCCCATATATACTATCTTTAAATACTTTTGTGAAATTTTCAATAAAATTATATTCCGGAATTATATACGGAGGTAATGCTATAAAAATATCCCCTCCATATTTAT
This sequence comes from uncultured bacterium, assembly GCA_964384205.1. Lineage (GTDB taxonomy): Bacteria > JAGOEH01 > JAGOEH01 > JAGOEH01 > CAYLKS01 > CAYLKS01. The sequence goes on from CAYLKS010000001.1 coordinate 80,753, forward strand.
TAATTATATAATTAAATACTTTTGCCCTAATATCTAATTCTAAATTTTCCACTGTATAATCCAGCTCGTCTATTTTAGGAACAGGTCTGTTACAAAAATTAGCAATTATTAATTTAAAATCATTACTTGTCGATGTTGCAAAAGCCTTTAGCACTCTATCCAAAGGCTGCTTATCATCATAAACAGGAAAAAAAATAGTTATCATTATTGTTCCCTCCTTCATAAACTTAAAATAAAAATCATATTTATATATAAATAGCCTTCAACTTATTTAAAAAAGTACCGCAAAAAATATTCCTATTCAAATTTAAACTCCCAAAACAAAAGCTATAATAATTTTCATAATTCTGAAGTTTCTTTTTTAAAGGCCATTTATTATCACATATACTCCCATATAATAATTCTATAAATAATAAAAACTGTTTTTTTAACATTTCTAAAATAATTTTTATATTCTTAATACAACTACTCACAATATTTCCTCTCTTTAAAACTTGAAAATCATATACACTATGAAAAATATAAAAAGATATATTATGCATTTTTTTAATAAATCTTCTCATCAATTATAAAAATAAAAAATTTTAATTTAAAAGTCAAGAAATTAAATTAATTTTTAAACTTTTATTTTTCAAAATCAACCTGAGGATGCGATAAATAAAAATAATCAGATAACTTCAAAAAAGTTACCTCTTTATTTTTTAGATATAATAATATTTTTTTTATAACCTCCATCCTCTTTTCATCATATTTCATTGGATGTATTTGATATACAATATAATCATAATTCTCAGAATATTCTTCTAAAAATTTATCAAAGTCGGGGTAAAAAACAGGAAATTCAATATTTGCAGTCCTTTTTAAAACTATTTTTTTAGATTGCTGAAATCCATACAGCCATATTTTAAATTGCTCAATACTATCAACTGCAATAATCGTATTCTCATCTATTTTATTTCCAGGGGCACCAAAAGCAATAACATCAATACCAAGCCATTCCTTTATCAAAGTATTTGTCCTTCTCATATGCTCTATTTGATATTCAACACTTGTATTTTTAAACTCACAATAAACAGAACCATCATCCCTTTCCGCCATAAGAACATGATTATAGCCATGATTCCAAAATTCAACTAACCCCGTTTTTAATAAATCTTTCAGATAATTAATATACATAATATTAGGTGCATCTAAAGACTTGCCAACAATCCCTATATTTACCGGTATTTTTTCTAATTTTATAAAATTCAAAAAAGGATCCCACTGCCAATACCATTTATCACTATCAAACTCATCTCCCTTTAGCATAATAATCTGTTTATAAACAAGTACCTTAAACCTTCCATATAAAACCGTATCTTGATTCTCATCAATACCATATCCAATAATAAAAACAGAATCAGGCTTAGCAGGAGCTTTATATAAAATGCTACTATCATTCTGTTCAACAATATCTCCTGAACTACAAAAAAATTCTATATTATAATTACTTAAACTATCCGGAACACTATAAGTTATCCTTAATGTATCCTCTATCTTAAGCAACCTGGTAGATGAGCAATATTTTATATTACTTAATATCTCACTATCCTCTTTATTGCTATCATGGTTAGAACAGTATATAAAAACATAAAGAATAAATATCAAAAATAATTTTTTCATACTAAAAATCCCAATTTACTTTTTAAAAATTAAAAATCCATTTTTAGAAACTATATTTTTATGCTTAATAATAAAATCATTAACTTTTTGACCATTTAGAAAAATCTCTCTAACCGCCATAAAACCTTTATCACTATGACTATTTTTAACTTTTATATGAAAATCCCCAGATTGAGTATAAATAACTGCACTATCAACAATAGGATAACCAATAATATACTTTCCAGAAGCTGGATTAACAGGGTAAAAACCTAACGCACTAAAAACATACCAGGAAGACAATTGTCCACAATCCTCATTCCCACATATTCCATCAGGCTTATCCGTGTATAATGTAGTCAATATTTTATATATTACCTTTTGTGATTTAATTTGATTATCTGTAAAAGCATATAAATATGGGACATGGTGATCTGGCTCATTACCATGAACATATTGCCCAATCATTCCTGTACTAAAAATAGGCAACTTATCATCTTCTGAAGGATTATGATTGAACATAGAATCTAAATATATTTCAATACTATCTTTCCCCCCATATAAACTAACTAAATCTTGAATATTATGAGGTACAAAAAATGTATAATGCCAAGCATTGCTCTCAATATATTCTTTTGTATAATGGTCTGGATTAAAATTCTTAAAAAAATTTCCTTTATCATCTTTGCCCACAAAAAATTTTCTATCTTTATTAAAAATATGTCTATATGATTGAGAACGAGATAGAAAATATTCAAAATCATCTTTTTCCCCTAAAAATTTTGCAAATTGTGCTGCACACCAATCATCAAAAGCATATTCCAATATATTAGTAACACTATTATGAGCTTTATTGTATGGTATATACCCATACTCTTTATAATAATTCAAACTTCTTTTATTAAGCATTAAAGTATTCTTAACTGCTAAATATAATGAATCCAGCATATTATTGACCAAACCTTTAAAAACAGCATCAACAATTACAGGAATAGAATGATAGCCTGTCATACATTCTGTCTCATTACACCATAAAGGCCAAATAGATAATTCTCCAGATTGTTTAAACTGTTCATACATTGAAAAAACCATATCATCAACCAGTTCTGGTACAATTATAGTAAATAAAGGATGTGTTGCTCTAAATGTATCCCAGAGAGAAAATGTAGAAAACATAAAAAAATCTACTTTATGAACTTTATCATCAAATCCCCTATATTCTCCATTAATATCAGAAATAATTGACGGTGCAATCAAACTATGATATAATGAAGTATAAAAAATTGTTTTTAAAGCATCATCTGAACAAAAAATTTTTATTCTACGCAAATATTTTTCCCATATTCTACGACCATCTTCCCTTACTTTTGCAAAATCCCAATCAGGAATTTCCCCTAATAAATTCATTTTAGCATTCTCAATACTAACAGAAGATATCCCTGTTTTAACCAAAATTGTGTCATCACTAAAATACAAATATGCTCTTCCCGGAGAGTTATGAAAATTCTCTAATTCATACCTATCAAATTTCTTAGAAAATACACTATAAAAAAACACCTTCTGATTCTTTGCCCAGCCTGAAGAAAATCTATAGCCAGCAATAGTAGAATCATTTACAATAATTATATTCGTTGCTACAGTATTATCCCAATTCATTGCTCTTTTTAAATCTAAAAATACTGCTTTATCTTCTCTATCAGAAGGAAAAATATATTTTTGAAAACCACATCTTAATGTAGCTGTTAATTCCACTTTTATTTTATAATCTGACAAAACTACAGAATAAAAATTAGGTGAAGCTTTTTCATCTCTATGATAAAATCTTGAAAAAATTCTTGTATTCAAGCTATCAGGGACTGATTCATGTTTATAATTAGCCAAAAATGGCATAAAAGAAATATCATATAAATCACCAATACCTGTTCCTGATAAATGTGTATGAGAGAAGTAACTTATTATGGTATCTGGATAAAAATATCCAGCTATTCTATCCCACCCTGCAAAACCATTATCAGGCGATAATTGCACCATTCCAAAGGGCAAAACTGCACCAGGGAAAGTATGCCCCTTACCACCTGTTCCTATAAAAGGATTAACATAATCACATAATTTGTTCTCATTCGCATATAATACATTAATAAAAAGCAATAAAATAATAATTTTTTTTAACACCAAATTCCCTCTCCTTTTAAATTATTCTAATTTTACTAATCTAATTAAATACAATTTTTTTTGCAAGTATTTTTCTTTTTTTAATAAAATTTTATATGTAGTATTTTAAAATGAAAATTTATCTATTTACAGAAAGCACTAAAGAATCTATTATAAAATCTAATTTCCCCTTCAACTCAATATTATTATGCTTAATCGCTCCATTATATACTATTTTAATTTTATATTCAATCATTTGTTTAGCTAATTTATAGTGCTCATCTAATTGCATTTTATTCATTAAAAATTTATACAAGGCAATTATTCTATAATAATCCATTATAGGCAAAGAATGAGACAATTGATCCTCATGCCCCCCTCTTTTATTAATCAATAACTTATCAATAAATAAAATTTCATATTTATCAGCTATCCTTATCCATAAATCATAATCTTCACAAACAGGTAAAGTCTCATCAAAAACACCAATATCATAAAAAATACTTTTTTTTAGAAGAATAGACGAGGGGCTTATTATACATAATGGTAGTGTATATTGAAAAATCTCGCCTCCATACTTTTGATGCTTCTTATGTTGATTTTTTCTTTTACCATTCATAAACCATGCTTCATTAGTATAACAAACCTCATAATACGGATTACTTAAAAGGCACTTAACCTGTTCTTCCAATTTATTTTTATTCCACCAATCATCAGAATCTAAAAATGCAATAAAATCTCCCTTTGATACATATATACCAGTATTTCTTGCAGAACTTACTCCCTGATTTTTTTGATAAATATATTTTAATGAATTACCATATACATATTTAATAAAATCTTTTGTTCCATCAGTCGAACCATCATCAACAATAATTATTTCATATGGAGGATATGTTTGAGATAAAACAGAATCGATGGCAATCGGTAAAAATTCCAATCGATTATATGTTGGAATAATAACAGAAATTTTAATTTCCATGCATCTATAATAAAATATATAAAAAAAAATATCAATAAAAAAAGCCCCCTATAATTATATAGGGGGCTTAATAGTAAGAATTATAAATTAATCAATATTTTTATTCTTATTTCTTTCACTTCTTGTAATAGGTAAAAATTCCCATTTATCAGAAGCCAAATGCCATAAACCAAATCTTTTTTGGTCAAGAAGTCTAAGACCTCTTGTAAATAATTCTTTGTCTCTTTCTGCAATAAGCACATCCTGATCAATTGAGCTTAAATCAGATAAACTGTGGGAAGCTCTTACTTTATTTACATATTCTAAAGCAGTATTATTATCTCCATTATGCAATGCAATTTCAGCTAACATTAAAGCATTTTCTTGCCAATCAAGAAAAGTAAGAGGTGAGCCTTCCAATTGATACATATCCTGTCTATAATATACCTTGTTTGCATCAGAATTAGAAGGTATTGGTGCTAATTTAATTCTATTAGCTTCTGCAGGATCAGTATCAATATACTGTTTAAACCTATCAGATGCAACAAACTGGCATCTACCTGGTCCTGCATATCCCCACCAGTAATTGCTTGATTCTGATGTGTATAAAGATTGAAAAGGAGCATCCCCTTCCATTAATCCTTTATCTGCATATTCTTTAGCTTTGGAGTAATCTCCTTTAACTACTAAATAAATTCTTGCAAGCAAAGTATTAACTACTTTTTTCTGATAATCATCAGCATAATCTAAAGATTCTGTTAATTTATCAATAGCAAGTTCTATCATCTCATCGGAAGGAATAAAAGGGCCTTCATTAATAACACCACCGCCTTGATGCTCACTTAATCCCCAATAAATAGCATAAAAATATCTTGCAACACCTCCAAAGAAATAACCCGCAAAGAAAGCTTTATTTTTATTATTCTCATCTTTAAATTCAATCTGAGATGCTCTATCAACTAAAGTATCAGCATAATATCTTAATTGACCAAGAGCATTAAATATACCGTCAACAGAATTATTATCCAATTCTATTTCACCTTTATCAATTTCTTCATAAGAAGGGAATGAAGCACCTTTTACATCATTAGAATAAAAGAAAGCATCTGATAAAAGCTCAGCTAATGCAAGCTGACCATCAACTGTACTTGCAAATCTACCATAAACACCTGTTACTACAAAATCTGTCTGCGCTTCAGAAGTAAGCTTTGCATCTTCAACCAGGTCAATTCTATCATCAACATCTTTTACATAATCACTGCAAGCAAAAATTACAAGTACAAGAAGTCCTAAAAATAATTTAAAAAATCTATTCATATTATCTCTCCTTTCATTAGAAAGAAATTCTAAACATTAAAGTATAAGTTCTTGGATTTTGTAATGTCAAGAAATCTTGTCCTCTCGACAATGATCTTGCACCATCAAAATTAACCTCTGGATCTGCGCCGCTATATCCTGTAATTGTTAACAAGTTTCTACCTGTTAAAACCAAAGAGAGATCACTAATATATTTATCAAATTTTAACTTTTTAACCATATCATTTAGAGAATAGCTAAAACTAATTTCTCTTAATTTTAAGAAATCAGCATCTTCTATAAAATTATAGTCATATCGCCAATCCAATCTTGCAAACTTTTCAGCTGCTGCCTTATATTCTGCACTACCTGGAGTTAAAGTATTTAATTTTTCCTGTAATTCATTATATTCTGGATTATTACCAAATCTAATCTGAAACAATTTTGTGTTATTAAATACTTTCAAACCTGTTGCCCAATCTGCAAGTACAGCTAATCTAAAATTCTTAAAAAATTTAAAATCCATTCTAAAAGAACCAGTATATGAAGGAATAGGACTTCCTACATCTTCTCTATCAGCTGTTACTTCAGGTCCTATATATTTACCTTCTTCATCAAATTTTGCACCTAAAACTTTCCATGTGTAAAATTCATGCTTTCTTAAACCTTCTTTAATCACATTCAAATCAAAACCATCAAAAATAGGCTGAGCACCACCTAAACTCACAACTTCATTTGTAGCATAATTATTAATCAAAGTAAAATTAAGTTCAAAATTTTCCGTTCTAAAATAAGAAGCATCCAATTTTGTCTCAATACCCCAACCCTTTGATTCACCGATATTAAAAGGTACAGCACTTGCTGTTTTTCCGGTAGATGGGGCATTTTCGAAAGAAACAATAGAATTTACTACTTTTTCCTTATAATAGGTAAATTCAAATGCATAATGATTTAAAAATTCACAATCAAAACCAACTTCTAATTCTTTCTTTCTTTCAGGTTCAATTTCAGAATTTCCAATTCTTGATAAAGCTGCACCCACACCAAAACCTGAATTTGATGCAGTCCATAATAATGGAATACCATCTGTTGCACCTGGTAAAGTGCCTGTCTCTCCATAAGCTACACGTACTTTCATCAAACTAAACATTTTTGGGAAAAAATCAAACTTATCTAATCTCGCTGCAAAACTAAATTTAGGATAAAAAATATTTGGAGCATCTTCACCAATTGTACTTGCATAATCTCTACGCAACATAACTGTCCAAAAATAAGTAGTATTATAATCAAAATTAGATTCTGCGAATATACCTGCAGATCTTGTATTGCTATAAAATTCATCTCCACCTTTAAACTCTGAACCTGCTCCAATATTTGTAATTAAACCTGTTAAAAAATTTGCTTTTTCAAACCAATAATCTCTATATCTTCTATCAAATAATTGTGTTCCCACAATAGTTGTGTTTTTTAACCCTTTGTATACTTCCTTTTCAAATGTAAAATGCAAATCCACTGTTGTGTTAGTATGATGTCTATGTAAAACTGTCTTATCCCCTGTATCATAAAGCATATAATCATAATTTACAGGGAATAACTGATAGTTCTGCATATCACTTTCATCTAAACCAATAGAACCATAAAAAGTTAAATAAGAATATAACTTATATTCTGCACTAATAGAACTAATAAATCTATTATCATAAGCAACATCTTCTTCTGCATCAATAGATTCATGAGGAGTCCATCCATAAGGTGTCTTCATTAAAAGAGTATTACCTAAATACCCAAAAATATTATTATCATTAAACGGTCTTGTAATTTTATTCTTCGCGTAATAACTTGATGCTCTTATAACTAACTTATCACTAGGGAAAGCATCAATATTTAATCTAATACTTTTTCTATCCATAGAATTATTATTTAAAATACCTTCCTCATATCGATTATCTAAAGATAAATAATAATGTAAAGTGGGACTTCCTCCTGAAATACCCAATGAATGCTGTCGAATAACTCCATCTCTAAAAATTGCATTTGCACTATCTGCAGAATAAAAATCATCTGTACTATATTTAAAAGATTGTGTATTAAATCCAGATACAAATTTATAATCTACTTTTACACCTTTACCTGTTTTTGTTCCTTTTTTACCTCTTTTAGTTGTAATCAAAATAACACCATTGGAACCGCCAGTACCATAACTTGCAGCCCCTGCCGCTCCTTTTAAAACCTCAATTTTCTCAATATCTTCAGGATTAAGATCAGCAAGCAATCCAATGCCCTGACCACCAACTCCTGCACCACTCCACTGGCTATTATCAACTCTAACACCATCTACATAAATAACAGGTTGTTCATTTCCATTCAAACCAGCACTTGCTCTAACATTGAATCTAAAACCTCCACCAACATTACCAGAAGTAGGTTTTACATAAACTCCCGCAATTTTACCTGATACCAATTGAGAAACATCTTGATAACTCTGCTCTTCTGTTAATTTGTCAGCAGAAACAGAAGATACAGCAACCTCTGCTATTGCTTTTGATGTCTTTGACGCTATGCCTGTTACCACTACTTCCTCTGCTTTAAACACATCTTCAGTCATATAAAAAACTAAATCTGTTAAATCCTGGGAAGAAGAATATTTTTGAGCAATACTTTTATACCCTACATAACGAATTTCTAACCAAAAATCACCCGTGATATCTGCTTTAATAGTAAAAACTCCATTAACATCAGTAACTGCTCCAATTTTTGTCCCCCTAATTATTACATTAGCTCCTATTAATGGTTCTTTTGTTTTGCCATCTAATACTTTACCCTTAAGCTGAATAGCAAAACTTTGAAATGAAAACAATAAAACCAACAACAAACCAAAAAGTACCTTTTTCATAATACCTCCATATTTAGAGTTTAACACTCAATTTAATTGATTAAATAATAAATACTATTTTCCTTATTTGTCAAGCAAAAATAGCCTAAAAAACTTTTTTACTTATTTTTTATATAAAACTTTTATTGTTTTATATAAAAAGTATTAAACAATAAATAAAATTTTATAATATAATATAAACATCTTTATAGATAACTAAATAAAAAACGGCTCGCTAAATAAATTTTTCGCAAAATTATTATTTTTAATATTTTTTATTGATTTTTTCTGCAAATACCTTATATCACTAAAAAAAGGAGGACACAATGCCCAAAAAACTTATACTTGTTTTTTTCCTGATAAGTAAATTATTAATAGCTCAACCATCTATTGATTCAATAAGTTATAAATTTATGAAAACCGCATTAATAGAACAAAAAGGGTATTTTATTCTAAAAGATTTATGCGAATTCGGACCTCGTTTGAGTGGTTCAAAAAATTTGAATAATGCATTAATGTGGCTAAAAAATAAAGCGAGTGAACTTGGCTTTGATTCTGTATATCTACAAAAAGTAATGGTTCCCAACTGGAAAAGAGGGAAATATAATATTTGCCAAACAATAGGAAAAGAACCTATTAAATTTAATATCCTTGCTCTCGGAATGTCTGTGGGAACTCCAAAAGACGGAATAATATCAAAAGTAATAGAAGTGAAAAATTTCATGGATTTATATAATAAAAAAGATTCTATTAAAGGAAAAATTGTATATTTTAGTAAAGAATTCTACAACGGATATTTTAATCCATTACGAGGATATGGTGAATTAGTAAAATATAGAATCTTCGGTGCAGATAGTGCTTCTAAATATGGTGCTGTTGCTGTTATAACAATGTCTATTACTTCAGGTAAAGACAATCAACCCTATACAGGCACATTAATTTATGGCGGGAAATACAAAAAAATCCCTGCTGTTGCTATAGGTTATAAAGATGGTAAAAAATTATCTTCTCTACTAAGAAAAAATTCTGATTTAAAATTAAAATTATTATTAGATTGTGAAACAAAACCAGATACTATTTCGTATAATTTAATTTGTGATCTAAAAGGTACAGATAAAAAAGATGAAATAGTCCTTGTTGGCGGGCATATTGATTCATGGGATGTCGGATGTGGTGCAAATGATGATGCTGCCGGATGTATTCAATCATTAGAAGCAATTGAATTATTCAAAAGACTTAACATAAAACATAGAAGAACATTAAGGTGCGTTTTCTTTGTTAATGAAGAAAATGGTATCAGAGGAGCAAAAGCTTATAATAAAGAATTTGGCAATCAAAACCATATTGCTGTAATAGAATCTGATAGAGGATGCGGAACACCGAGGGGATTCTTTTTCGATAGTGATTCAACTATCTTAAATAAAATGCAACAATATTTGCCTTATCTTAATATTTCAGGAATAGAATGGATAAAAAAAGGCGGATCAGGGGCTGATGTAGCCCAAATAAAAAATTGTAAAATAAAAATTGGATATGTGCCAGACCAACAAAGATATATGGATTATCACCATTCCAGTCATGATACATTCGATACAATACATTATAGAGAATTTGAATTAGGCGTGGCTTCTCTTGCCACTCTTGTCTACATTTTAAGTAATGAAAATTTCTAAGCTTTTGGAGGAATTATGAAAAAATTATTTATTGGACTCTTATTAACAATATTTTATGTGTCTCTTTATGCTGAATCTACAAAAATACACATCCCATATTTTTTATCTTTCAAACCAGTAAGTTTTAATAAGCCTTTATTCTCTGAAGATGAAAATATAAATAATCAAAGATATAATATCAAAAAAGCAATGAAATTCATTTTTAAATATAATAAAAATTTAAAACCTGAAAAAAATGACAAAATTCAGTTTTTTTCAAAATACAATCGAAAATGGAATCTAATATCGCCCCAACATAATAAATTTATTATACATGGCAATAAAAATGAAAACCAATTTTCATACCTTGTTATCTATTTTAAAACTAATAAATTCTCAAATCCTACTTTAAATATAAATACAAATAATATGTTTACTGCATATATTGATAATAACGAGATTTTATCTAAAAATAACGAAACAAATGATACTATTTTAAGCACTCATTCAAAACAGATAAACCTTGAAACAGGATATCATAAAATTTTTATAAAAACTTTAAAAAGTGAAAAATTCAATAAAGACTGGACTTTCCAAATTTTCTTTGAAAGTTCAGATAGCCTATTGGAAATCGATTTTTTCAATAAACCTACTGAAACATACTCCCTTGATAAGATAATAGGAAATACAAAAATCTCGAGCCTTTCTCTATCACCTGATGGAAGTAAAGTTGCAGTCTTTTTTAATTATATAGACCTAAATAAAGATAAAACAGAAAAATACCTTAAAATTTTTGACACAAAAACAAAAAAAGTAATTTTCAATTCTCAAGCTTTTGGTTCAATAAGTTCATTCTCATGGTACCCTGATAGTAAACAATTTTCATTTATAAAAAGAAACGATAATGGCAGCATGATATTATTATATAATCTTCAAACCCAATCAATTGATACTGTATTATATCCTGTAAAAGATTTAGGCGGATATTATTGGTCCTATGATGGCAAATCATTAATTTATACAAAAAACGAAAAATTAAAACAAAAAGATAAAAATTTCAAAAAATATGATGGTATGCAAAGTAGATGGCCATGGTGGAAAAATCGTTCATTTTTATACCTATTAACTTATCCTGATAAAAGTACAATTAGATTGACTTATGGCAAAATCTCAACAAATTTTAACTGTTTTAGTCATAAAGGTGATAAAATTATTTTTACCAGATCATTTGTTGATTTTAATAATAGACCTTATAGTAAAAAAAGATACTATCTTTTTGATCTTACAAATTTCACAGTTGACACACTTTTTACATCTTATTGGGCAAATGGGGTTATTTTTTCACCTGATGACCAAAGTTTATTAGTAACAGGAGGCCCATCATCCTTCGGTGATATAGGAATTAATCTACCTGATTCTCTATTCCCAAATGATTATGATAATCAGGCTTTCATTTATAACCTAAAAACTAAAAAAGTAGATCCAATAACTTATAATTTCAATCCTTCAATTAAAGGAGTATATTGGAATAAAGCAAATACAATATATTTTCTTACAGAAGACAGAATTTATAGCAATATCTATAAATACAATCTTAAAACAAAAAAATTTAATTTGATTAAAACTCCTGTAGATATAGTTAATTCATTAACTATAGATAAAAATAATAAAGTTGGATTTTATATTGGCAATGGAGCCTATGATTATCCAAAAGTATATACAATTAATTTAAAAAATAATAAAAATCAATTATTTAAAGATTTTGAAAATTCTACTTATAAATATGTGAAAAAAGGAAAAGTTGAAAATTGGAATTTTATCAATAAAGACGGTATAAAAATTGAAGGATTTGTCTATTATCCACCTGATTTTGATAGTACAAAAAAATATCCATGCATAGTATATTATTATGGAGGAACCTCTCCAGTAGGAAAAGATTTTGGTGGAAGATATCCAAAAGAATATTATGCTGCTAATGGATATATTGTATATGTATTAGAGCCTCGTGGTGCTACAGGATATGGGCAACAATTTTCAGCATATCATGTAAATGATTGGGGAACAAGATCAGCAGAAGATGTGATTGAAGGCACAAAAAAATTTTTAAAGGCTCATTCTTTTGTTGATCCTGATAGAATAGGATGTATTGGTGCTTCCTTTGGCGGTTTTCTAACAATGAATATTTTAACAAAAACAGATATATTTGGCGCTGCTATCTCCCATGCCGGAATTAGTTCAATTTCAAGTTATTGGGGGGAAGGATATTGGGGATATCTATATAGTGCAGTTGCAACTGCTAATAGTTTCCCATGGAATAGAAAAGATATATATGTAGATAAAAGTCCTTTGTTTAATGCTGATAAAGTCAAAACTCCATTATTACTTTTACAGGGCTCATCTGATACAAATGTGCCAGTAGGAGAAAGTATTCAAATGTACACTGCTTTAAAATTATTAGGCAAAGATGTTGAAATGATTCATGTAAAAGATGAAGATCACTGGATATTAGATTACCAAAAAAGATTGAAATGGACAAAAACTATAATTGCATGGTTCGATAAATACTTAAAAAATCAACCACTATGGTGGAACACATTATACAACAAGTAAGAAAAAACTTCAATTTTTATTTTCTTTTTCTCTTGACAAAAATAAAAAAATTTATTATATAAAAAGACAAGTGGCACCTTAGCTCAGAAGGTAGAGCAGAGGACTGAAAATCCTTGTGTCCGTGGTTCGATTCCACGAGGTGCCATAGAAAAGCCAGCAAAAATTAATTTGCTGGCTTTTTTTATATTTCTATGGAGAAAATATGTTTATTTTAGGAATTTCTGCTTTTTTTCACGATAGTGCAGCTGCTTTAATAGAAAATGAAAATATTATTGCCGCTGCGCAATTAGAAAGATTTACCAGAAAAAAACATGATTATAGATTCCCTATTGAGGCAATTCAATATTGTATTGATGAAGCAAATATTTCAATAAACGATATTGATTATATAGTATTCTTTGATAAACCTTTCATTAAATTCGAAAGAATTCTTGCAAGTTATCTAACTACTGCTCCAAAAGGATTAAAAGCTTTTTTAAAAGCAATGCCTGTATGGATTAAGCAAAAACTATGGATACCTGATATAATAAATAATGAATTAGGCTACAAAGGAAAAATTCTTTTCTCAGAACATCACCTATCTCATGCAGCATCCGCTTTTTTTCCATCTCCATTCAAAGAAGCAGCTTTTATAACATTAGACGGTGTAGGAGAATGGACTACAACCTCATGGGGAATTGGAATAGATAATAAAATAGAAATAAAAAAAGAAATTCATTACCCTCATTCTCTTGGATTGCTATATTCTGCTTTTACTTATTACACTGGATTTAAAGTAAATTCCGGTGAATATAAAGTCATGGGGCTTGCTCCTTACGGTAGACCAATTTATGTTGATAAAATTTTAGATAATTTAATAGACATAAAAGATGATGGCTCTTTTGCCATGAATATGGATTATTTCAATTATGTCTCAGGATTAACAATGACAAACGAAAAATTCCATAAACTATTTGGAGGGCCTCCACGAAAGCCAGAGACACAATTAACACAAAAAGAAATGGACCTTGCAAGATCAGTACAAGAGGTAACAGAAATCATAATGAATAAAATAACAAAGCATGTAAAAAAAGAAACTGGTATGAAAAATTTATGCCTTGCAGGTGGAGTCGCTTTAAACTGTGTGGGTAATGGCAAAATCCTAAAAGAAAAAATATTCGATAATATATGGATTCAACCTGCAGCAGGTGATGCAGGTGGTGCATTGGGCGCTGCTTTTGCTGCCTATTATATGTACCTAAATAATTCACGAGAAATTACAGAAAACAAGGACTCTCAAAAAGGCTCATACTTAGGCCCTTCTTATTCTAATGATGAAATATTAAACTTTCTGAATCAAAATAATATAAAATATTCAAAACTAAGTGATGAAGAATTATTTGATAAAGTATCAGATCTTTTAATTGATGAGAAGGTTATAGGATGGTTCCAGGGTAGAATGGAATATGGGCCACGTGCCCTTGGAAATAGAAGTATAATTGGCGATGCAAGATCAACAAAGATGCAATCAATTATGAATCTCAAAATCAAATTCAGAGAATCATTTAGGCCATTTGCTCCCTCTGTTCTGGAAGAATATGTATCAGATTATTTTACAATAGATAGGCCATCTCCATATATGCTACTTGTTGCTGATGTAAAAGAAGATAAACGCATACCTATTCCTGAAGATAAAAAAAATCTTTTCGGAATAGATTTATTAAATATTCCTAAATCTGTTATTCCTGCTGTTACCCATGTTGATTATTCAGCAAGAATACAAACAGTAAAAGAAGAAACCAATCCTAAATATTACAAACTTATAAAAAAATTTTATGAAAAAACTGGTTGCCCTGTTATTATTAATACTTCTTTTAATGTACGTGGAGAGCCTATTGTTAGAACCCCCCAAGAAGCCTATATATGCTTTATGCGTACAAATATGGATTATCTTGTACTTGGAAACTTCTTAATTGATAAAAAAGAACAAAAAATGCTAAAAGAAATAAAAGATTGGAGAGACGAATTTGAACTGGATTAAAGATAATTTTATAAAAAATATAAAAACAGACCAAAAATCATTAAAAAACTTCAATATTCTCTTTACTATTATTTTTGTTCTATTAAGCCTTTTCGCATTAAAAAAACAT
This sequence comes from uncultured bacterium, assembly GCA_964384205.1. GTDB lineage: Bacteria > JAGOEH01 > JAGOEH01 > JAGOEH01 > CAYLKS01 > CAYLKS01. The sequence goes on from CAYLKS010000001.1 coordinate 96,065, forward strand.
TATAACACACTATTAAGTGTATCTATCCTTGGCAGTGCTATATTTCTTTTTGCCTCCATAGTATACCAAAAATTAACTTTAGTTTTTTATTACCCATGGATGGTTCTTGCAAATATACTATCATTTATAATGCAAAGAATCATACTAAGCATAATTTTTTATCTACTTATATTTCCTCTAAGTATAATACTTAAATTATCAGGAAAAAAATTTTTGACAATGAAACCTGATAAGAAAAAAAATACATATTGGGTTGATAAAGATAAAAATGCACTTAATCCAAAATTCTTTGAAAAGCAATATAATTAAAAATCAAATTTTGATATTTTCTCTTTAAAATCCCCATTATCTTTAAATAAAACTGTATTAAAATCAAACTTCTTTGCACCTTCAATATTCTCTGATAAATCATCAATAATCAATGATTCTTGCGGAATTATATTATATTTTTCTATTGCATATTTATAAATTACAGGATCCGGCTTCATAGCTCCTACCCTATACGATAAAATATATCCATCAAATTGCTCTAATTCTTTCCATTTATTAATAATATAATTAAAATGCAATTCATCTGTATTTGAAATAATAAATATATTCTTATCTTGTCTCTTCATAAGCACCGCAAAATCTAACATCTCGTTATTCAATTCGAAAATCTCTGACCAAATTTTCTTGAATTTTTCAAATGAAATATCTTTTTTTAAATAAATTTTAATCCGGATGTAAAAATCCTGAGCACTAATTCGTCCACAATTAAAATCTATAAATAATTTTTTTAATTTATTATTATTCTTTTCATTTATTTCAAAAAAATTCAGCAATATAGTATGGTCAAAATATACTAAAACATTACCGAGGTCAAAAAAAATATTCTTTATCTTCATTGTTTAGTTTTTCCTGGTAAAAAAACAAGCATATAAAAAACAATAACAAAAATAATAAAATAAGTATATGAACTTATATTATGAAACAAAGAAATAATTTTAGCAGGCAACAGAATATCAGCAATAGACATACCTTTCAAAGTAACAAACAAAATAGCAATCACAATTCCAATAATAGCCTCACCTGCAACAAGGCCAGATGCAATAAGAATACCTTTTTTATTAATAGAATCAAAATCTTCTGAATTAGCGTAAATTTTATCAAAAATATATTTTATAATACCGCCAATATAAATTGCAAAAGTAGTTTCAAAAGGAAGATACATACCAACAGCAATTAACATTGGAGATGGAGCTTTAATAAGAATTAACAAGAGAGCAAGAAACATCCCAATAAAAATAAGACCCCATGGCATATGTCCGGTAATGATGCCTTTTGATAATTCTGCCATAAGATTGGCTTGTGGTGCTGGAAGATCGCTTCCACCAATACCACCATGCCCGGCAAGAATGCTCGCTTTATGCAAATACATCATGGGGAATACCAGTGAAAAAGAGACAAAAATAACACTCAAAATCTCAGCTATTTCCATTCTCCAAGGAGTTGCTCCTATCATATGTCCTACTTTTAAATCCTGTATCATATCCCCAGATGTACAGATTGCAGCAGAAACTACAGCCGCAACTCCTAAAACAGCAGCAATACCACTTAATCCCTTTGTTCCAATTATTAACATTAAAATTGCAGATAAAATTAATGAAGATAATGTAAGCCCACTCACAGGCTGATTAGAGCCTCCTACTAACCCTACAAGATAAGAACCAACTGCTGAAAATAAAAATCCTGCAATTATCATAACAATAGAAGAAATAAATGAAGCTATAATACTACCTGTAAAATAATAATATATAAAAGTTATAGGAACAGATAAAGCAATAATACCTAAAAGTATTATTTTAAAAGGAATATCTGTATCTTTATCAGATTTGTCTTTTATATCTTTCAAATTTATAGAAAAAGCTCCTTTAAATGAAGATATCAGGGAATCTTTTATAGTATATAAAGTATAAATAGAGCCAACAAGCATTGCTCCAACAGCAATTGGTCTCACAATCTGCTTCCAAACAATATAAGATAAATCAAAATAATTATTTGTATGATAAATATTAGATAAATCTGGATTAAGCAATAATACAAGAGGTATTAATACAAGCCAAGAAAGCATGCCACCAGAAAAATTTATTGCAGAAATTCTATATCCTACAATATATCCAATACTTAAAAGTGCTGGAGATGAAGCGGGAGAATTTAAAACAACAGCTCCTTCTAATTTATAATTATTACTCAAAAATGCTACAGGAAATTTTATTACTTTTACAAGAACATCCTTAAATAAAACAATACTTTTATCGTCTTTAAAAAATTGGATTAATGCACTAATACCCATAGCAGAAAAAATTAAACCTGCACCAGATTCTTTTTTTTGTCCTGCCTGCACAATTTCATAACAGGCAACTGATTCAGGGAAAGGTAAATCAGCATGATTAACAAGAGCTTTTCTTAACAAGATTACAAACAATATACCCAATAAACCACCACACACTAAAATAAAAGATACTACCCAAAAATTAAATTCCTGCCAGATTTTATTGCCATTTAATTCAACAATTACAAAAGCAGGGATTGTAAATATTGCACCTGCAGCTAATGCTTCCCCAACAGATGCAATAGTTCTTGCAATATTCTGGTCATATATTGTACCACGATAAAATTTCATTTTAAAAATTCCAATAGAAATAACAGCCGCAGGTATTGTTGCAGAAACTGTCATTCCAGCTTTCAACCCCAAAAATGTATTTGCCGCACCTAAAACTATAGCCATTAATATTCCAGCAAATATTGATTTAAAATTTAATTCTGTACCAGATTTTTCAGGATAAAATTCCATAAAATCCCTCTCTATCGCTTAGGTGTTAATATAGAATAAGGTAATATCATCTCCTCTAAAGATATTCCCCCATGCAAAAAATTATTATTGTACTTTTGACTAAATGGCTTTACATTTCCGCTAAAAACAAAATAATTACTATCATTTGCGAAAGCATAATTAGTCAAGACACCTTCCTTGGGCAAAAATATATCTTCCGGATTTTCTATAAGCCAACCTGCTTTTTTATCAAACCTCAAATAATTCCCAATTTTAAATCTTAAAGAATAAGAGATTTTACTATCTCCCTTTATTACAACCGGCTTCCTACATAAGATTGAACCATGATCTGTTGTAAAAATTATTTTATAATCACTTTTATCATTTTTGTATATATATTGTAATATTTTAAAAATCCATGAATTATCAAACCAGTTTTTTGCCAAATTTCTAAAAGAAATTTCATCAAATACTATCTCCTGTAACAATTTGGATTCTTCCCTTTCTCCTGGTCTATGGTGAATAATAATATCGAGAAAATTGAAAACAAAAATATTAAAATCAATATTTATGAGAGAAGGCATTTTTTTATAAACTTCTTCCGCCCATGAAGAATCTAATATCTTAGTAAAATAAGGTCTATGGTTTAAAAAAAGCTTAAATTCATTCATTAAATCCAGTAATAAATCATATTCATTATCATTTTTTCCACTTTCCGATTCTTCAAACCACGGGATCAAACCAGGATATTTCTGATGAATAATCAACGGTAATTTTCCACTAAATATTGCATTACGAGAATAAGGAGTTGCGCTTGGCAATATCGACATATAATAATTAGTTTTTATACTAAAAAGCTCATTAATAGTTTCGGTCATTCTTATCCATTGATCTGCTCTCATGCAATCAAGTAGAAATAAATAAATTTTCGTGCCATTTTTAAGTTCTGGAAAAACTACTTTAGGCAAAAATTTATGAGAAAAAAAGACTTCTTGAGAATTTACCAATAAATCCTTATAATTGTTCTTGATAAAATTAAAAAATTGCAAATTTACATCTTCTTTTAAAGAATTCAAAATTTCTAATAAACTTTCATCTTTTATATCTTCATTATCCAATTCCAATTTTAATATATCACCATAAAGCTTAATCCATTCAGATATAGTACTTATATTTAGCAAATTAAATCTTATTTGATTAAATTCTTTATTAATATTTTCCAATGCTTTCTTCTTCTGAAGTTTCTTTGATTGAAAAATTTTAATTAAAACGGATAAAATTTGACTCGGATTTACCGGTTTGGTTAAAAAATCTGTAACTTTCTCTGCAATTGCAGATTGCATAAATTCTACATCTTCATTTTTAGTAATCATTACCACAGGGATATTATAATCAAGAGATTTTATTCTATTTAAAGTTTCAATACCGTCTAACCCTGGCATCATTTCATCTAACAATACAATATCGAAATCTTCCTTTTCAATTAATTCTATTCCGTCCAGTCCATTTGATACCCCTTCTACCTCATATCCTTTAGCTCTTAAAAATTCTATATGGGGTTTAAAAAAATGTATTTCATCATCTATCCATAATATTCTATATGACAAAATTAATCCTCCTTATCTGGATGATCTAATTGCTCTACAAAAAAAACCTTACCTTTTTCAATATTTTTAAACTCAAAATCTTTTGAAGCTGCTTTTACAATATTTTTCATATGATCCGCAATTCTTTCTACATTATCAATAAAATCCGTAAAATTCATAGCAAAAATCGGATCACATTTGCCACTCTGTAACATACTAATAATATTTGATTTAACATCCTCTTGTAACTGATTAATTTTACCTTCAATCTCTATAACTTTAAACCTATTAATATCTTGAAATGTATTAATATATTTAAGTGTGTTCTCATTCATTTCATTTAATAATTCTTTAACATGTTTAATCTGAATATTCAAATCTGGATAATCAATTTTATGCTCCAAAATTCTCTCAAAAATTTCCTTTAAATTTTCAGAATGATCACCAATTCTTTCAATATCATTTATAGAATGTAATAATGTAGGGATTTTATTATACTCATCTTCTTTTAAAGATTGCTCTGATATTTTAACTATATAAAACGTCAATTCCTTTTGTAAATGATCAATAGCATTTTCATACTCATCAACCTGCTTTAACAATTTTTTATCTTTATTAAGATAACCATCAATGGCTTTATTATAAGCTATATTTGATAATCTAAGCATGTCTTTAATTTCTTTAATAGTTTGTTCAATTGCAAGTTCAGGGGTCGTAAGCAAATTTTCAGATATATATTTAGGTTCTCCTATAAGCTCTTTTTCTTTTCCATCAAAAGGTAATGCTTTCATTGCAATTTTTTCCAGAACAGAAACAAATGGCAAAAATACAAGTGTATTTATAATATTAAAAACAGAATGAGAATTTGCAATATGGCGAGCAATATGCTCGGTATTAGGTGCCCCAGGAGTCAACCAATCAATAAAATGTGGATATATAGTAAGATAAGTCAAAACCCCAAAAATTGTTGCTCCAATGATATTAAACATCGTATGAACCAATGCCACTCTCTTAGAAGCTCTATCAGCAGCTAAAGATGCAAGCCATGCTGTAATTGTAGTTCCAATATTATCTCCCAATACTAAATAAATTGCTCCCTGCAATTCAATCAATCCATTATTTGCCAAGGCGATTACAAGTCCAATAGAAGCAGAAGAACTTTGAATAATAACAGTGACAAGAGTACCGGCTAAAATTCCTAAAATAGGATTATGGCTTAATGTTACAAAAAAATGTTTTGCAAGTTCTGAATGTCTCAATGGTTTCAAAGTAGAAGACATAATAGTAAGTCCCATAAACAATAAACCAAATCCTAAAATTACATGCCCCCACAGTTCCATTCTTCTACTTCGTTTAAAAAAAATCATAATAACACCGAGAATAATTATAGGATATGAATAATGGCCAATTTTAAATGCAATAATCTGAGCAGTTATGGTAGTGCCTATGTTTGCCCCCATAACAACACCAATTGCCTGACGAAGTGTCATAAGTCCTGCATTAACAAAACCTACCAACATAACAGTAGTCGCACTACTACTTTGAATTATAGAAGTAACAAACGCTCCTACAAAAACCCCTCTCAAAGGAGTATTTGTCAATATTTTTAAAATCCTTTTCATTTCATTACCAGCAACAACCTGCAAAGATTCAGACATTTTTTTCATACCATAAAGAAAAATAGCAAGTCCACCTAATACACCTATAATAATACCATTACCATGCATTAAATATTCTCCTTTTTTATAATTTTTTCTCTATTTCCATAAATAATAACTATGGATAATTTAATAAAATATAAAAAAATCTCAAGAGGAAAATTCTAAAAAATTAAATCATAAGAGAGAAAATATATTTCTGCTATTTTCAAATCATGTAAAACAAATTTGCAACAGGGGGTAAAGTGCTATTACAATCAATATCTAAATATTTAAATATTCCACTTTATCACTTATCACAGACTTTATATTTTATGAAATCATCTATACATATATAAATTCAAATATGGTTTCAAATAATTATTTATCCTTATATTAAATTGATGGCTAACTTTCAAATAAAAGTATTAAGTTTAACTTTTTATTATATAAATTCTTTTTAAATAAAATGCAGATAACATATTTTTTATCAAAATGGTACAAAATATATTTCTTCTAATAAAAAAAAGGGTAAAAACTGAATAACCAGCTTTTACCCTTCAAATTATCAAAAAAATATAATACTAAATTAATTTGTTAGACGATCAAAAGCCACAGCTGCAGAACCTATTATTCCTGCATCATTTTTAAATTTAGCCTGTACTATTTTAACAGCATCTACAGGTATGTAATAAGCTCTTTTTCTCATTTCAATTTCAGCAGGTTTTAAAATTAAATCACCAGCATTTGCAATACCACCACCAACTATAATTAATTCCGGATTAAAAGCATTTACAAGCGTTGATAATCCAATCCCCAAATACTTACCAGTCTCAGCTAATACATCTATAGCTAATTGGTCCCCATCTAATGCTGCCATAGAAATCGCTTTTGGAGTAATTTCACCATTTTCTAAATAATCATTAATTTTAGTTGGAAATCTTTTTTGATTCATATATGTTTTAAACCTTGTAATAATACCGTCTCTGGCAACATACCTTTCAAGACATCCATAATTTCCGCAAGGGCAATATAATCCTGATGGATCTATTGATATATGACCAATTTCACCAGCAGTAAATGAGGCGCCTCTATAAATATGCCCGTTTATAATAAACCCACCACCTACACCAGTGCCTAAGGTAAGCGCAATAATATGTTTATAACCTTTACCTGCTCCATAATAAAATTCTCCCAATGTCATTGCATTAACATCATTATCAAGGAATGTAGGTTTTCCAAGAAATTTTTCAACCGCTGGTGCAAGATCAAACTCTGATAAAATTGGAATATTTACAGATAATTCAATTCTGCCCTTCTCAGGATTAATCAATCCCGCAGACCCAATACCTGCTCCTTTAACATCATCAAAATTAATACCTGCTTTCTCAACAATTCGTTTACCATTGTCAGCCATTATTCTGGCAAATTCATCTTTAGTTTCTGCATCCTGTGGAGTTGTAAAGCTATCTTTTGCAATAATGTTTCCCTCTTTATCTACAACTCCAACTTTAATCTCAGTTCCACCTAAATCAAAACCAATGTAATAATTCATCTACTCCCCCTTATATTCATTACCAACTTTTCGCGCTCTTTGTGGCTTATCTAAATTAATATCTTCGGCAATTCCTACCTCTACCAATAAATTCCAACAAGTCATAAGCTGCAAATATCCATCAAAACATTGCATTGATGGTATCTTTATTGTTGGAAATAATGTATCCCTACTACTTATTGCAAAAACTTTCATTCCAACCCCATCAACCAATACTTCTTTAAACTTCTGTTCTTCTTCAGGAAACGGATCAATCACTATAACAGCCTCATCTGCGTTCATCACTTCCTCAATACCATGAACAGCATAAGTACCTTCTAAAAAATCTGACTTTTTTCTTGTAATCTCATTCGTTTTTAATGTGGCTTCTTCTGCAACTCCATTATTTCGTCCTGCAAAATATAAAACCGGAGCTTGTACAAGATAATCTATAATATCTTTATCTATCTCTAAAGTCAATACCTCTTCTGCTTTTTTTGAAAATTCATCTAATAAATCTGATATATCATGCTTATTATATGCTGCTATCACTTTATGATAAAATAATGCCTGCTCAATAACACTTTTCGTTGCAGCAACAGCATCTTCCTTACCACAATTTAAAACAAATTCATCATCTGATAATTTCCCCAACGGAGTATTCTCAAAAGCCGTTAATGCAAATTGATATTTCGCTTTTTTCATCTTAAATAATGAAATTACTTCATTAGTCTTACCAGAATTAGATGCTCCAAATAAAACATAATCTGACAAATTAAGTTCTGCTGCCTGCCTGCTCCCTTCTGTATGAGGGATAATATCAATTTTGTTTTTCAAAATAGTATAAATAGTATTTTTTGCTGGAAAAATTCGTGACGAACCTTCACCAGTAAAAAAAATCTTCTTTGTCTCTTTTAACTTTGCTAATAAATCAGATATATCTTTGGTATGAAAATTTTTTATTATTGTTGGAGTCTCCATCATTTCCTTAACTAAAGCGAATTTGGAATATTTATTATCACTTAAATTCATAACACACTCCTTATTTTACAGGATAAAAATTTAATGTGGTATATTCTGGCATATCTCCAACCAGAGGCATTAAATATTCTTTGAAACTATCTTTTATTGTCAAATTATCCTTATCAATATATTCTAATGGCAATGGTTTTGTTTTTGCTGCAACGTCTCCCAACGGAATAGTTCCAATTTCAGTTGTATAAGGATTGTTACTCTTTCGAATAATAGTTGTCATTAACCCGGTAGTCCCTTCGTCTGCCATTTTTACTGCATTATATCCAAGAGAAAATGCTTCCTCAATATCAAGTTCAACTGCTCTATCAGCAGAACACATAGGTAATGATTCTGGTACTTGAAATTCTCCTCTAAAGTTAAATTTCTCACGAATCATTCTATGAAGCATCATCGCAGCAGATGTACCACCCATGGCGCCAAATTCAATATTTGAAAAATCATCTTTCACCTGAGATGCAGAAACAGGAGTTCCATCTTCATAAGCAATACCTTCTCCGCAAATTACAGAAACATAACCATATTTTTTGTAAGCCTTTTCAAAAACTTCAAAAAACTTGTTTTTATCAAAAGGAATCTCTGGCACTAAAACAATATGCGGGGGGTCATAATCATGCTTTTTTGCTGCAATAGCAGCTGCTGCAAGCCACCCTGCATCACGGCCAATAGTCTGATAAATAACAAACTGATCAACTTTCTGCATATCTCGTGCTAAAATTCCTCCCTGCAAAATTGATAATGCAACATATTTAGCTGCAGTTGGAAATCCCGGCGTATGATCTGTACCAAATAAATCATTATCCACAGTTTTAGGGCATCCCATCCCCTTTATCTCATAACCGTGGGAATTACAATAAGATTCCACCTGCTTAACATTTAACATCGTATCATTACCACCAATACCAAAAAAATATCTTATATTATATTTTTTAAAAATTTCAATTACATTAGGCATATCTTTATCACTTAATTTATATCTCGATGATCCCAAAGCACTCGATGGTGTTCGTTTCAATCCTTCAATAACAACATCAGATTCTTTTGTTAAATCTATAAAATTTTCATCAAGCAAACCAAGCATTCCCCATCTGGAACCATAAATATTCTCAATATTGCCACTCTCTTTTGAAGCAGCTATAATCCCTGCAAGACTGGAATTAATAACTGTCGTAGGACCACCTGCCTGCACCACTAATGCATTACCCTTCATTTGAAACTCCTTTTATAGCTATATTTATGAGTTCTTTTACAAATTCAAAATAATAATTGCCTATCTCTATAAAAGTTCCATCAATAAAATCTATCCTTCTCCTTTTATCACCCCAATCAACCATACAGCCAATCCAATGCGGAGCAAGATCAAAAGCCAATGCAGTACTTCTACCTCCATAAACATCAGAAAAAACCAATAAAGGATATTCCTCTTTTAATTCAAGCACATTATTAATAATATATATTTTACTACCTTCTAAAACAGTTACTGCATCTTCTTTAGGATAAAATTGATTAAAACCAACAATTATCGGAGGCATAGACCAATCGAGGTTCCTAAAAAAATTATCATTAATCAAATTAACTAAAATTCCCTGTCCAGCATTAACTCTATCATCAGAATCTTTTAAAGTAACAGGCAAAACACTTTCAATATCTGTATTTTTGTACTCTATATTCAATCCTGTGAAAGATTCCCAACCACCAATCATCAACAAATTCTTTCCGGACAAAACAAACTCTTTGAGCAAATTCAGCTGAGACTCGGAAAAATTTAACGCCGGATAATCACTCAAAATTATCAAATCATAATTAAGCTCTTCCAAAGAATTAAAATTAAATTTCTCATAAGAAGGAATATAATCAAAACTGTACCCTAAATTATATAATATAGCGCCTAAATAAATTGCTGCTAAATTTATATCATCATCACCTGCATATAAAATTTTATATTTTGAATCAAATCTAAAACTTCTCAAATTCAAAACCCCATTTAGAACAATGAGATATAATTATTAGGATGATAAAAAGAATAACTTACAGGCTTAATAAATTCAAAAGGGCCGCCATCTCTTTGAGTTTCTACCAATTGAGCAATCTGTTCTTGAGATTTATACATTCCAATTGCCTCTAATTTCTTTTCAAAGACATCCTGATCCGCAACAATTTTAATCTCAGGAGGCTCTGGAAAATCACAATAAACCTCAAATTCATACGCATATGGCGTTCCTTTTAATGCAGGACCTAATTCCGGCCATATATTTCCAGCTGCATGAAACATAGAAATCAAAACTTCCTGATATACTATCTTATGATCCGGATGTAAATCCGCCCCAGTAGGAAAAAATAATCTCTTAGGCTGTACCTTTCTTAAATAATAAGTAAATGCATTCTGAAGTCCAGTATAACCTTCAATCTCTGGATCACCCTCTTTTGCCTTTCTTCTTCCAATATAAGAATTAGTATCACAATCTGGAAAATCCGCAAAAAACAAATGATCTTCAGAAAGACCCAATAATTTATACGCATCAATAGTTTCCTGTCTTCTTATATCAATAATTTTATCCCTTTGCTCCAAATGACAATACCCCATTCTTCCATCTGTAGTTATCAAAACATATACTTCTGCACCTTCTTTTAAACCTGCCTGCAATAACAAACCTGCTCCCAAAATAACATCATCATCATGAGGACCTATTAAAAGCCATTTTTCCTCCTCTTGTTTCCATGTGGAAAACAAGCCATCTAAATTATCAGCAATTCTCAAACCTTGCTTGGTTCGTCTGTAATACTTCATAGTCCTCTCCTTTGTTAATATTTTATAATAGATTATACTTTTAATATGAAAATTATAATATTAAATAAAATTAAAGTCAATATTTTTTTATTTTATTAATCTTTTTAATTAATACAAAACTAAGCTTCAAATTCTTTAACTCCTCATTTTATGATATATATTATATACAAAAAAACTATATATTTTTTTAACAATTTTATCTTATTAATATTTTTATTATCTAAAAAATTTTTTTTAAAATAAAAAAAATTAAATTTCAGTTAAATAATAGTAGAAAATTTTTTCAAACTCAGGATCCTATTAAAAAATATATTTAATCTATCTTTCCCAACGATCTTAGAATATCTTCTTTATTCAAATTAAAATAAAAATCATAAAAATTTATGTCTTTAGAAAAATCCATTACTCGGTTAAATAATTTTTTCTTAATAAATGGTGTAAAAATAACCTGAAAATGAATAAGGTTTTTTAAAATAAATTCTATTCCCCTAATTTTATCTATATCCTCCACAGATTTTAACTTACAAATAGGACTTTGCTTCAAAAAAAATAAACTATCAATTTTATGACTCATGAAAAAGGACAAATTATCCACTATTCTATATTGATAAAATGGAGTAGGAACTGCCTCCCATCTATTATTTTTATTTAAGATAATAATAGCTTCATCATTAAAAGCATTTTCAATATCTAATAGTTGCGTTATTGTACTTTTACCAGCTCCAGAATTTCCACAAAAAATATATCCTTTATTATCTAAAATAACAAATGATGAATGTAATATAAAACCACCATTTAAAATAGTAGCAATAGATAAAATGAAAAAAAATATATTATCATCAATAATAAAATATTCTGGCTTTTTAGATAAAGAAAAAACTACAGCTTCTCTTCTTTCAATATTAAATATAACAGAAATTCCTGATTTATGAAAAAAAATAAACTCTCCCTTTAAAACATCAACTAATCCATTATTAAATAAAAAATTATAAAATGTATAAGGCAACAGGTCATTATAATTAGGCTCTTCAATTATAGAAACTCCTTTCGAATAAAACTCAGAAAGCTCATTTCTATATTTAATAATATCATATTTATTAAAAATTTTTTTATACTTAATATCTAAATTTTCTTCCTTCTCAATAAAAACCTGGCATTTAATTATATTAAATCTACCATCACAAGAGCTGCATAAAAAATTTCTAATTTTAGGAGTAAAAGTAATATCTCTATTTGAAATAAATTCAATCGAAAATATATTATCTATATTAAAACAATACTTTATGGGCTGGTTCCTCCTGTACATTGATTATGGCCAGCAAAAGTACCTGAAGAACAAGCATCACCACTTGCATTACTCCCACTATAGCAACCATCGCTGCTTGCATTATCACCATATACACAGGAAGCACCAGATGCATTATTGCCGAATTCACAACCATCACTTGAAGCATTAATACCATTTAAACAAGATTCGCCACTTGCATTACCACCATTAGCACATCCACCCCAAGAAGCATTTGCTCCTCCTACACATCTATCACCAGATGAACTTGCAAGCGAACCACCATAACAGCCATCACTCCATGCAAAATTCCCCCCCCTACACTCACCCCACGTAGCAGAACTACCACCGAAACAAACATCACTAAAAGCAGAATTTCCTACCCAACAATCAAATCCTGCACTGGAGCCATCCCAACATGTAGAAGCTGCACTAGAACCAACCTCACATAATGACACAGTACGTGAACCAGAAGGATTGCAATCACTTATAGCCATACCACCTGTCCAACACGGATTAGTAGCCCCCAATGTCTCGCTTGATAATACATTAAAACCAAACACCCGCGGTGGATTATATAACTTTTTTTTCATTAAAAACCTTTGCCATCAAAAAGAAAATTTTAATAATTCTAAAAATTCTTTAATAAAAGCTTTTATAAAATGATGCCCAGAACTTGTTACAATTTTACCATCAATAACTACGCCACCAGGAATATATATCGCTCCATTGGATTTCAAACTAACTGCTTCAGAATGATAACATGTCGCCTGCTTCCCATTCAAAATACCTGAATTCGCTAAAATTGTAACTGCATTACTCGTAGCACCAATAACTTTATCAAGTTCATATGCCTGGCGACATAAATCTAAAACCTTTTTATTATTATACAATTCTCTTACTCCAATTCCTCCTATAAATAAAATTCCATCAACTTTATCTACTTTTACAGATTCAACTCGCATATCCACAATAGCTAAAGTTCCAAGCATACCCTCAACATCCTGCTTTTTCAATGAAGCAACTGTAACAAACACTCCATTTTTCATCAATACCCTTTTTGCTATATCAAATTCCTCATCTCTAAACTTATTTTGTGGTATTACAATTGCAACCTTTTTATCTTCTTTTATTACTACCATATAATAAATATATAAAATTTTTTAATATTATCAAGCAAAAAATACTAAAATAAATATATCATAAATAACTACAAAAAATTTATACTTAACTTCTGGGAAAAATTAATGGAAAACTATTTATTTCAAAAACACACCCTTCAAATACTAAAAAAAATATATACTTTAAAAACTACTAACATTATTTACAACACACTATCTGGTATCATCTGCACTAATTTGCTCAAAATTCTATTAATAATAATTCTACTGAAACTATTCTCTCTTATGAAGTATTATAACATGTTTTAAAAAGTACGATTCAGGGCTTCAGTAAAGAATCAAAAATATCACTTAAAAAAGTCATAATTTACCATACACTATGTTTACAAAATCATCATATAAACTTTTTAATATCATTATAGAAGCTCTAAAAAAATTGATAATATAAATTAAAGTTCCCAAATGGTTATGAAATTTTTTATTCAAAATAAAATTAGCTATCACAAGAGAGTAAGAAGAAAGTATTTGATAGATATTTTTAAACACCATAGATATCTTTTCCACAATTTAGAAATAAAAATTACTTTCAGAAAATTTATTAAAATCTGATGTAAATTAAAATCTGATGTAAAAGTTTTAGAAAATATAAAAATTGATAAAAATTTTAAAGATTTACCACTTGAAAAATCAACAATAATTTATGCAGTAACTTCTTTTGAGGTATTGCCATATGTAAAAACATATGAAATTAGAATTAAGTTCATCTATATTATGAAAACTTATGAAAATTATATATTTGATCAAAGTCCAGTACTATTTTTTGATTAATATTAGTATTTTTTTCAAAAAACTCACCATTTCTATCAACCAATTCTTTAATATCATATATAGAAAAATCCATTCTATTAAAATGATTCAAAACATAGCTAACCACTTCAAAATCAACAGGAGTATCTACACAAAATCTATACCTATTAAATCCTTTTAAATCATCTGGTGGTTGTTTTATATAAATTTTAAATTTTTTATAATTCAGGTATGCATATAAAGTAACATGTTCTAATACTGATAAATCTTTTGTGCTATTATTAATTTCATCTAATAAATCAGGTTTAAAAACCTCTACATCAAATCCTCGTGGATACCCAGTTTCATTGTTTGTCGCAAGAATATCCGGCTTATATTTAAAAAAATCTTCAATAGACTCGTCAATGATATTGTAGTCAATTAATGGACAATCTGCTGTTAATCTAATCATCAAATCCGGATTATATGAATTTTTAATATCAATAAATCGCATAAGAACATTAGCTAAGCTACCTCTATAAAATGAAATTCCGTTTTTCCTACAAAATAATTCAATTGGATTATCAGACTCATCTGTAGATGTTGCAACTATAATCTTATTTATATATTGACTAAATCTTACTCTTTTTATTTGATATAGTAATAATTCCTTATTGTTTACTTTTTTTAGAACTTTGCCAGGAAGCCTTGAAGAGGACATCCTAGCCTGTATAACACAAATAATATTCACGTTTTAATTATCTTTTAACACATCCTCATCGTATAATTTTTCAAATTTATTTTTATGTTTTAATTCTTCAGATGCAAGCTTTTCAAAAATATTTTTTATTTCAGAATCGCTAAAATTATTAGCAAGCGTTGTATATAGTTTATAAGAATTTTCTTCTTTTTTTATTACATTAGCAAGAATATTAGCATAATCCATATTTTCTAAAGGACTTTCATCTACAACAAGATATTCACTAACTTTTAGATTTTCGACTTCTGGAACATCAAAATGAGAAACATCTTTCTTTTTCAATATTTCGAGCATAGTTATATGCCCTCTTTCCATATCTGCTAATTCTAATAAAAACTCTTTCATGCCGGAGAATTTAGCTTTTTCTCTTAATGCTTCATAAAATTCAACAGCTTCCTTCTCTCTATCAATTGCAAAATTTAAAATTTCATTAAATTTTTCTTGCTCCATTACAACCTCCTCTGGTTTAAATTTTACTTTTTACCTGATCAGTAATTTCTTTCAAAGTAGCCTTATCAGGTATATAATTTACCCTCACTTTATCAATAAAAATATCAAAATTGCATTCTTTTAAAATATCCTCTACCAGTCCTATACTCTGGCCACCCCATCCATAAGAACCAAAAGCCATAGCCTTCCTTCCCTTAGGAGCAAGTCCTTTCAGATAAGTAAGAAATTGCGCAACAGTTGGTAACATATTATTATTTAATGTAGGCGAACCAACGCAAATATATTTTGCAGTTAAAATCTCCGTCATTATATCTGATATATGATTAATTTTTAAGTTATACATTTTAGTATGATAACCTTTATCTTCAAAAGCATTTTCAATTGCATAAGCAATCTTTTCTGTTGACCCCCACATTGTATCATAAACAATTAGAGCCTTCCTATCAGTTTTATTTACACACCATTTTTTATATTCATTAAGTATATCTTCAATATTAGAACGCCATAATATCCCATGGCTTGGACAAATTACCTCCATTGGTATTCCATCTAAAGCCTTTAATGCTTTTTCAACCTGAGCTCCATAAGGTAAGACTATATTTGCATAGTATTTCCTTGCTTCATGCATAACAATATCTATTGGCAACTCATCATCAAACCTTTCGGATGAAGCAATATGCTGCCCAAAAGCATCATTAGAAAATAATATTTTTTCTTCTGGACAATATGAAACCATATTATCTGGCCAATGCACCATTGGAGTAAGCACAAACTGAAGAGTTCTTTTACCAAGTTTTAAAGTTTCTCCTGTTTTTACCTCTTGATAATTATAATCTGATGAATAATGCTTTGATAATCCTTTTACACCATTAGGAGATGCAAAAACCTTTGCATTAGGTGCTACTTCTAATACTCTTGGAATTCCTCCAGAATGGTCCATTTCTGTATGATTAGAAACTATATAATCAATTTTGGAAGGATCAATTATTTTTGAAATTCGTTCTAACATCTCATCCACTAAATAATATTTCACTGTATCAATTAAAGTAATCTTTTCATCAATAATAAGATATGCATTATATGTTGAACCTCTTTGAGTAAGATAGCCATGGAAATTCCTCAAATCCCAGTCTATACCTCCAACCCAATAAATACCTTCTTTAATTTTCACAGGATTCATATCCCACCCCCTTTAAATTTCATAATAATCTCATTTAATGACAATTTTTCTTCTTTTGAATTAGCCATATCTTTGAATGTATATTTACCACTTTTTATCTCATCTTCACCAATAATCAATACAAAAGGAATATTCTGTTTATTCGCATAATTTAATGACTTTTTCAATTTTCTTTTCATAAACTCAATATCACAAGAAATACCATTATCTCTTAATTGTTGCATAACCTTAAAAGATTCTTTCTGAGTATTCATAGGAATAATAAAAATATCAAAAGGAGCTTTTTGAAACTCTTCTTTGTCCTTTATGTCCTCTAACACAGCATAAATTACATCCAGGCCAAAACATATACCTACCGCAGGATAAGAATCTTTTGGCTCTGCCTGTAAAAAACTACCAATAATAAAATCATATCTTCCACCAGCAGCAAGAGAAGAAGTAATTTTACTATCCTTTGCAAAAATTTCAAATACGGTTCCAGTATAAATTTCAAGTCCCCGTGCTAAAGAAGGATTAAAAAATAAATAATTCTCATCAATACCGTACTCTTTTAAATATCCATAAAATTCTTCTAATTCCGAAATACCTTCCTTAATATCATTATTTTGTTCACTAAATTTTTTAAAATAAGCAAAAATATTATCTTTCTTTTTGTATTCATTCAAAATTTCTTTTAATGATAAAATCGATTCTTCTTTTACTCCTTTGTCAATTAATTCAGCTTGAACTCCATCCCATCCTATTTTTTCCAATTTATCAAGCGATAAAATAACACTACTCACAATATCATCTGAAATTTTTGAATGTTTTATTATTCCAGAAAGAAGTTTTCTATTATTAAATTGAATAGTAATATCTATATTAAGTTCTTTAAATACATTATAAGCCATACATATTAGCTCTGCATCAGACATCAGAGATTTTGTACCACATATATCAACATCACATTGAGTAAATTCTCTGGCACGACCAGCTTTAACAGGTCCATTTCTGAAAACCTTGCCAATCTCATATCTTTTAAAAGGAAAAGACATCTGTGTATTCATACCTATAAATCGTGCAAAAGGAACAGTTAAATCATATCTTAATGCAATATGTCTCCCTCCCTGGTCCCTTAATTGATAAGTTTCTTTTAGGATTTCTGCTCCACCTGCATACTTAGCTGCAAGAACGTCAAAATAATTTAAAATAGGTGTTTCTAACGGTTGATATCCATAAATTTTAAAGTATTTTTTTAAAACATCCAGTATATGTTCTCTTATACGTTGTTCTTTAGGATAATAATCTCTCGTTCCTTTTAAAATTTTTAGCTTCATCAAATCTCCCTTTTTATATTTTAATTTCTATATATTAAAAAAGTTCATACCTTTTTAAATAATATAAAACTTTTTGACAATATAAAATAAGATAAAGAAATGTTATTGTCAAGTTTATTTAATTATATAAAAAAATTTTTGAATAAGATAAATTATCAACATAAAAAATTATTTGCATATTTTACATATATGTCAAATGTATAAATAAAATTAAATGTCAAATTTATACAAATTGCATTAATGACAAATATAAAAAAATTTTTTTAGCGATTTTTCTTGCTTTTATTTTATATACTCTTATATCTTATTGATAGGCAATTATATATAAAATTGGCATGCTAATTGCATTAAAATAAAACGAACCTAAAAAAAGGAGGTGCGTTATGGCATTAATTAAAAGACCTACCGATGCTTTTGGACTCAAAAAAGAATTTGATAGACTTTTCAATTCATTCTTCGGTGATGAAGATTTTGATTTAGCACCAGCAACAAATACATGGATGCCCTCAGTAGATATTTCTGATGATAAGGATAATTACTATTTAACTGCTGAGCTCCCGGGTGTGGACAAAAATAATATCAAAATTACTGTAAAAGATAATACATTGACAATCAGTGGAGAAAGAAAAGAAGAAAAAGAAGAAAAAGACAAAAACTTCTATAGAAGAGAAATCTCCTATGGAAACTTTATAAGAAGTTTTGAATTACCAGACTCAATTGATCAAAACAAGATTAAAGCAAATTATAAAGATGGGATTTTAAAATTGACTATTCCTAAAAAAGAAGAGGCTAAGCCTAAAGAAATTGAAATTAAAGTTGAATAAAAAAAGCCTCAAGTTTATGCTTGAGGCTTTTTTTTATTTTTATATTACTACGACAAAGCTTGATCAAGATCGTCAATGAGATCCTCTGCATCTTCAAGACCAACAGACAACCTTATCAAAGATTCGCTAATTCCTGCTTCTTTCAATTCTTCTTTCGAAAAAGATGCATGTGTCATAGACGCAGGATGTTCAATTAAAGATTCACAGTCTCCAAGGCTCACAGCAGTAGTCCATAATTTTGTATTATCAATAATATGTACTGCTTTATCAAATCCTCCTTTTGGTTCAAAAACAATTATAGCACCAGGTAATTTCATCTGTTTTTTGGCGAGCTCATATTCAGGATGTGATTTAAGCCCAGGATAATTTACTTCTGCCACTCCGGGATGTTTTTCCAAAAATTCTGCAACCTTTTGAGC
Organism: uncultured bacterium; assembly: GCA_964384205.1. Classification (GTDB taxonomy): domain Bacteria; phylum JAGOEH01; class JAGOEH01; order JAGOEH01; family CAYLKS01; genus CAYLKS01. The sequence goes on from CAYLKS010000001.1 coordinate 115,598, forward strand.
ATTGCTACAATGTCTTTCCATTCTAATAGAAAGAGTTTTTAATCCTCTATAAATTAAATAAGAATCAAAAGGGCTAAGGGAGGCACCAGTCAATAACTTTAATCCTTTTTTTCTAATATTTTGAATATCCTCCGCAGAACCTACAACGAATCCTGCAATAACATCACCGTGGCCGTTTAAATATTTAGTTGCAGAATGAACCACAATATCAACTCCAAATTCAATAGGACGTTGCAAATATGGAGTTGCAAATGTATTATCAACAACTACTTTAATATCTTTATTATAGTCATGTATAATATCTGAAATTTTTTGCAAATCAAAAACTTTCAATGTAGGATTTGATGGTGTTTCAAGATAAACTATTTTTGTATTCTTTTTCAAGCTATTTGTTATTTTTGTCTCATCAGAAAAGTCAACAAAAGAACATTCTATTCCAAATCTGGGAAGCTGCTTTGACAATAAACCAAATGTTGCACCATATAATACATTTGAGGATAAAATATGATCTCCCTTATCTAACAACGATAAAAACATAGAAGATATAGCTGCCATTCCTGAAGAAAAAGCTATCCCCTCCTCTGCTCCCTCCAGAAAAGCTACTTTCTTTTCAATAATGTCACGATTAGGATTATTTATTCTTGTATAAAAAAATCCCTTCTCTTCGCCCTTAAAAATCCTGCCACCGTGTGCAGCACTTTTAAATACAAAGGTTGAAGTCTGATATATGGGAGTTGACAATGCACCTGTTTTTTCATCCGGATGGCTCGCATAATGTATCGCATTAGTGCTAAAACCTAAATCTTTAAAATCCATAACAATCCTCCGTGTTTATTGCTTAATTTATTACTTAAATTGAAGTTATATTAAAAATAAACAAAATACCTAACAATGTCAAATATTAATAAAATAAAAATTATTATTAAAAAAAATTCTAACCTTGAATTTCTAAAAATTATTAATATTTTAAACTAAAAAGGCAATAAAATGAAAAAAATTCTAATATTCTTTATATTATACCTAATTCCCCTTGTTTATAATTTATTCGCGGATTTACCCTTTCATAAAGGAGTAAATCTCTCATCGTGGATTTATGCAGAACAATCAAATAAAATAATATTTGGTAAATATGATATTCAAGATATTAAAAATATCAAAAAATTAGGCGCTGATGTAATCAGATTACCTATAAAACTTCACAAAATGCATTATGGAGGCCCTGATTTTAAAATTGATACTGTTTTTCTATATTTTCTAAATAAAATTATTGACATGGCTGAAGAAGAAAATATAAAACTTATAATCGATAATCACTCTACAAATTTTTCAAAAGCAACAACTCCAGATATAATAGATACATTAATACCTCTATGGAAAAATCTTGCAAACCATTTAAAAAATAGATCCAATCTTATATTATATGAAATACTCAATGAACCAAGAAACATTAGCGCAGAGGAATGGAATACTATACAATCTAAAGTTATAAAAGCTATACGTGAAATAGATAAAAAACATAAAATAATAGTAGGTTCTGTTAACTACAACTATGTAACCAAAATGGATAGCCTGGCAATATTTCCAGATTCAAATATTATATACTCATTCCATTTTTATGAGCCTTTCTTATTAACACATCAAGGCGCAACCTGGACAAATCCATCTATGCATGAGGTAAAAAAAATACCTTTTCCTTACGATAAGTACAAAATGCCTCAATGCCCTCCAATATATTTCGGGACATGGATTGAATATGCATATGCAAACTATAGTAAACAGGGAAATACAAACTATATCTATTCACTATTAGAACATGCCAAAAATTTCCAGATAAAATATAATGTTCCGGTATATTGTGGAGAATTTGGGGTATATATGCCTAATTGTAGAAATATAGATCGTATAAATTGGTATAAAGCAGTTATTGATTATTTCACTGAAAATAATATCATATGGACAATGTGGGATTATGACGGAGGTTTTGGAATATTTAACCGAAATAATTACGAACTTTTTGATTATGATTTAAATATTCCTTTACTAAAAGCTTTAGGGTTTAATGTCCAACAGCAAAAACCTTTTACAATACTACCTGATTCTATAACTTTCACAGTATATAGCGATTATATCCATAAAAAAATTGGATTTTATTCATCTCAAAATAATTATGTAAACTATTATTGTGCATATCAACCTTATAATGAAAAATTTTGTCTATATTGGACAGATGCTAAACAATACAATAGTATAAATTTTACATTTGAACCTTATAAAGACTTAACTTATTTTGATTCAATTTCATTTTATTTAAAATGTAAAAATCCAAAAGTGCAATTGGATATTAGATTTGTGGACTCAGAAGAAGGTAATGGGGATAAACCATGGCAAGTATCATCGTCAATTATAACCTTTGATGATACCAATTGGCATCAAATAAAAATCGATAAATCTAAATTTAAAGAAATAGGTTCATGGTACCAAAATATATGGTACAATCCAGCAAATAAATTTGATTGGAAAAAAATAAGTACCCTGAAAATAATGGTATATTTCAAAGACAATAAAGAATTTCCTGTTAATTTCTTTTTTGATGATATTAAGATTATCACAACAAAATCTACAAATATCAAAGAAGGTAATAAGAAAATATATAACTCAAATATAAAAATATTCCCAAACCCATTTAAAAACTCTATTGTTATAAATTCTAAATATAATATACAAAATATAACTTTATTCAATATATTAGGTCAACAAGTATTAAATACTAAATCTAATATTATAAATACTGCTAACATTCCTGCTGGTATATACTTCAT
>CAYLKS010000002.1:0-118286 GCA_964384205.1 uncultured bacterium
TATGGATTACAGATGGGCAAGGATGGAAAAGCACACAACTTCCTTTAAGAGAATACTTTGCTCAGGCTGATTACTTGTTGAATCTAGACATGCTACAAAATGGATACTTAAATAAGATATTGGAAAAATGATAACAAATATATTGGCAAAAAATATTTTTTATAAAAAACTATACCTACAAATTTTCCAGAGAAAGTTTTGACTATAATATTAAAATTAATCCTGACAAATTATTTAACATTGGCTGTGGTGCTGGTAAATATAGTATTTTAGCTCGAAAATATATGGAAAATTATTTGAGCGGAAAAACTAATAACAAACCACAAAAAATCTTAAAAAATATAATCGTCTCACCACCTATATATTCCACTAACTCAAAAGCAATATATGTAAATAAATACGGCATTCACAAAAGTTTATGAAAAAAAGATTTCTTAATAATAGAAAAGTATATAAAAAATTAAACTTATTTCACAAAAAATATTTAATAAAAAAATATGTACTTATACTACAAAAAATTAAAAAAAATTAAAAATTTTACAGATCAAAAATGTCTTTATTACCATAAACTCCTTTATCTTTTCTCATAAAAGTGAGAAAAAGTATTTTTATATCCAGCCATAAAGACCAATTTTCAATATACCATAAATCAAGTTCTATTCTTTTAGACCATGGAATAGAATTCCTCCCATTCACTTGAGCCCATCCTGTAATGCCAGGTTTTACCGAAAGTCTTTTCATTTGCCTCTTATTATATTTTTCAACCTGATATCTTAAAGTAGGCCTTGGACCTACGAAACTCATCTCTCCTTTTAAAATATTCAACAACTGGGGAATTTCATCAAGACTAAATTTGCGTAATATCTTGCCAACTCTTGTAATGCGCGGATCATCTTCTGCACAATAAATACCATTACCTTTATTTTCAGCTCCAACAATCATAGTTCTAAATTTATACAAAACAAAATCTTTATTATCTTTACCTACCCTCTTCTGTTTAAAAATTATAGGACCATTTCTATCATCTATTTTAATTAAAAAAGCAATCAATATTATTAATGGCAATAAAATTAAGATTAATATAAATGCAAAAATATAATCAAATAAATACTTTAATATATATGTTTGCTTTGTAATCATCTCAAAAATCTTTCAAAAATCTCAATATGTTTTCTCAAAGCAACGTCCAAAGAAAAACTTTTTTTTATTTTACTATAAAGTTTATCTCCAAAATCTTTTCGTAATTTTTCATCATTTAATAGTGAATTTAGATATTCTACAGCTCTAAAAATATCGGAAGGGGGCACTAAATAAGAATTTTTGCCATGAGCAATAACATCTCTATTACCTCGAATATTAGTTACTACTACCGGCAACTTAAAGGCACCAGCTTCAAGCAAAGATCTGGGAAGCCCTTCCTGAATAGATAATAAAATAAAAATATCTGAGGCCGCAATATACCTTCGCACATCTGATTGATAACCTGCTAATATAAAAAAATCATTCATATCTCTATCTTGAATCTGTTTATTTATTTTATTAAATAATGGGCCATCTCCAACAATAACCCATTTCCAATCTTTTCTTTTTTCTTTTAAAGAAGCTCCAATATCTACTAAAACTTCAAGATTTTTTCTTTTAATAAAATCAGCAATTGTTATTATAATCTTATCCTTACTTGAAAATCCTAACTCAGATTTAATTTTATATTTATCAAATTTTTTATAATCAAAAAAATTTAAATCAACTCCAATACCTGGTACATAAAAAATATCTGGTTTGCTAAAAAGTTCTTTTGCCATATAAAAATCATCTTTATTTATTGTAATAATTCCATCTGTATAAAATGAGAAAAATTTTTCTATGTTTTTAAATAAAAAATTATTTACTCTGGTTTGATATTGATGAAAATGAAAACCATGAGCTTCATATAAGATAGGAAAATTTTGTTTCGAATATTTATTTGCCAACCTAACAACCATTGAAGCAATGGGTGTATGAGTATAAATCAAATCAAAATTATATTCCCTAAATATTCTTATTAATTTAAAAATCGCCAGATAATTTACAGGGGATAGAATATTTCTACTAAAAGGGATATTGATTTTTTTTACATAATCAAACATTTTCCCCCAATTATAATTCCAATTTGCAATAGAATAAATTTCAGCTCCAAAATCATTTTTAAAACATTCTATATAAGGTAATAAAAAAGCTTCCTGAGTATATCCTAAGGTACTTACAACTACAATATTCATATTATAGTAATAATCCTGCAATAGTAGCAGTAAGCCATGATGCAAGAGCACCAGCAAACATCGCTCTGAGTCCTAATTTTGCAAGATCACTTCTTCTTGTTGGGGCAATACCGCTTAATCCACCAATCTGTATTGCAATAGAACTAAAATTTGCAAATCCACATAAAGCATAAGTCGCAATAGTAAATGCACGCGGAGATAATGTATTTTTTAAGGAAACAAGATCTACATAAGCGACAAGTTCATTTATTGTAACTTTGGTACCCAATAATGTTGCAACATTAGGTATATCATGAAAGGGAGTACCCATTAGAAAAGCAAAAGGTGTAAAAATAATACTAAAAATTTTTGTTAAATTAAGATCAAAATTAAAATGAAATTGATAAAAAGTTATAAGGTTTAAAATATCATCAGTCAATCCTAAAAGATAATTTATCATAGCAATGATGGCAATAAAAGCAATAAGCATCCCACCAACATTAAGAGCAAGACCAAGACCATCTTTAGCACCAGCGGCAGCTGCATCTATAACATTAGATGTAGTCTTCTCAGTATTAATTTTGACAACTCCCATAGTCAAGGGCTTTTCTGTTTCAGGGAAAAATATTTTTGCCATAACAAGTGCTGCAGGTGCAGACATTACACTTGCTGCCATAAGGTGTCCAGCATCAACACCGAATTTCACATAAGCTGCCAGTACGCCTCCAGCAATTGTAGCAAATCCACCTGTCATAACTGCCATTAACTCTGACATTGTCATAGTTTTAACAAAGGGTTTTACAACTAATGGAGCTTCAGTTTGACCAACAAAAATATTAGAGGCAGCTGATAAAGATTCTGCTCCACTTGTTTTCATAAATTTTGTCATTATTTTAGCAAGATATTCAACTACTCTCTGCATCACACCAAGGTGATATAAAATAGACATAAAAGCAGAAAAAAAGATAATTGTAGGAAGAATATGTATAGCAAAAACTATTCCCAAATCAACAAATTTACCTGTTTGCGAATTAAATAATTGTAAAGGGCCTGATTGACCTATTGTTTTTGCAATATCTGCAGTTCCATTATATAAATTCCCAAATAAAAACGATGCACCTATATCTGTAAAGCTCAATAATTTATTTACAGCAATTCTTAAATAATCAAAAAAAACTATCCCGGGCCTTGTCTTTAAAATTAATAATGCAAAAATTATTTGTAAGGTAATTCCCCAAAATACAGTTTGCCAGTTAACCTTTCTTTTATTATTAGAAAATAAAAAAGCTATTCCAATGATACCAAAAATCCCCAAAAAGCTAATCAACCTATAAATAAACATGCTTATTTCCTTTCATTAGGGTTCGCATTAGCCATTTTATATAAAATATAAACTAAAATTCCAAAAAATAAAAATGACACAATTGGCAATAAAGTTTCTTTTGAAGGCATAATTTTCAGAATTACAAATATACTTACTATTACTCCCATCAAACCATCGCCTCCAACTAAACCAGAGCTAAATAAGATACCTTTTTCTCTTCTTTCTTCCATTGTTTGTTCGTCAGGAGATTTTTTCTCTAAAATATGCCTTATAAAACCACCTATAAAGATAGGAACCATAGTTGATACAGGTAAATAAACACCTATTGCAAATGCTAAAGATGGAATTTTTATAATAAAATGTACAAATAAAGTAATTGCAACACCGATTAAAACTAAAGTCCATGGTATATTCATTCCAAGAACACCATCAATAACTAATTTCATCATATTTGCCTGAGGAGCCGGCAATGCCTCCGTGCCAAATCCATAAGCTTTACCTAATGCAATAATGCTTAATGCCACAAAAAAAGCAGTAGTTATCACTCCCACAATCTCTGCGATCTGCTGTTTCGATGGTGTTGCTCCAATTAAAAAGCCTGTTTTCAAATCTTGTGAAGTATCACCAGCAATTGATGCGGCAACCCCAACAATAGCACCAACAGTCAAGGCCGCAACTTTACCAGTCAAGTCTCTCATTCCTAAAACAAAAAATACAATACTTGTACCAATCAGAGTAGCAATTATCATTCCAGAGGTAGGGTTAGACGTTACACCAACCAAACCTACAATTCTTGCTGATACTGTGGTAAAGAAAAAAGCAAAAATAGCCACGCAAACAGCTGTAATAAGCCTCATCCAAAAATTATCAAAAAAATCAAATATTACAGGAGTAAAAGCTAAAATCAAAATAATAATTACTGCTCCTCCTATAACTACTGAAAAAGGAAGATCAATATCGGTTCTCTTTACCACTGTATTTTTATTCTTAACTGTACTTAATTCTTTTATATTATTCTTAAAAGAAGAGATCATCACAGGTATAGATTTAAATAATGCTATAAATCCAGCTGTTGCAACAGCACCCGCACCAATATATCTAATATAATTTGTCCATATCTGCTTTGCAGTCATATCTTTTATCAATATATCTGTTGCAGGATACAATGGTGTATTCTGCAATGCTGGCAAATATTCACCCAAATATGCTATAATAGGTATAATAACAAGCCATGCCAGAAGTCCACCGGAAACCATTATCAAAGATATTCTAAAGCCTAATATATATCCAACACCCAAAAGAGCCGGTCTTGTCTTCACACCTAAAACTGCTTTTTTTATAAATGGAATCTTTAAATAAAATTCATCTTTCCATAATTTAACAAATGCCATAAAAAAAGAATAGATAAAACCAATACCAAGTCCAGTAAATACATTTTTGGCTTGATCGCCTCCGGCTTCTGCTGCTACAAAAACCTCAGCAGAGCCAATTCCTTCAGGATACGGGAGATTACCATGCTCCTCTTTAATTAAATAAGATCTCAAAGGAATCATAAACAAAACACCCAATAAACCACCTGTCAATCCAATTAAAGCAATTTTAATTACACCTGGATTCTGTCCCCATAAATATAATGCCGGTATTGTAAAAATAAGTCCTGATGCAAGCGAAGAACTTGCAGACCCGGCAGTTTTTGTAATATTATTTTCTAAAATATTGGATTTGCCAAGTAAAAAACTAAAACCTCTCGCTACTGCAACTGTTATAACAGATAAAGGAATTGCCGTCGAAATAGTTAAACCTGCCATTAAGCCCAGATAAGCATTAGCCATACCAAATAAAATACCAAATATAGCGCCCCAAAATAAAGATTTCAAAGTAAGTTCTGAAAAACTTTCTTCTGCTTTAATATAAGGAACATACTGTTCACCAGGAATTTGTTTATAAGCCTCAGGTGGCAACTTTTTCCTCATACCCTCTCTCCTTTTGTTTTTTATCTATAATCTAATAAAAATATCTAATTAATTCAATGATATTTTTATTTTTACAATTTAATAAAAAAAATTTTCCCTCCATCTATATTCAAAAATTAACTCCTATTTTAATAAAATTAAAAAAACCTTGACTTTTACTTTCAAAATTATAAAATTAAATAAAAATAAAATGGGAGGAGATATTATGCAAGAAACTACATCTGTCCATAAGGGAATGCCTGATGCTAAGGGAAGAAAAATATCGCCGTGGTTCTGGATATCATCTCTTTATTATGCAGAGGGAATACCTTATATCATTACAATGACTGTTTCAGTTATAATGTTCAAAAGATTCGGTATTTCAAATGAAAAAATTGCATTCTGGACAAGTATTTTATATCTTCCATGGGTTATTAAACCTTTATGGAGTCCTATAGTAGATATTATCTCAACAAAAAGAAGATGGATTTATGGATTACAGTTTTTAATGGGAGTTGTATTTCTCGCTATATCATTAATTCTACACTTACCAACCTTTTTTACATTTTCCATAATAGCATTATGGGTATTAGCATTTGCATCAGCTACACATGATATATCAGCTGATGGTTTCTATTTACTCGGTTTAACATCAAAACAGCAAGCATGGTTTGTAGGAGTAAGAAGTACTTTCTATAGATTTGCTATGCTTACAGGTCAGGGATTAATTGTTATTTTAGCTGGCTACATAGAAACACATACAGGTCTCGGAAACTATGAATTTAATTTATCAAGCAATACTATAGTAGATTCTACTACTTTTTTCAATCAAAAAGCTATCAATGGCAAAACAAAAATACTTTACTACTATAATTTAAATGATATTAAACATCCAACATTACCTAAAAAAGAAAAAGATACTTTAAAAATTTACTTTAGATTATCTAATAAACCTGAAGAAGATGAAATAGTACTGGGATTAAAAAAATTAGAAGGCAATGAGCATATAAAATTAATAAAAGGAAGTAGATTCACTTTAACAAAAACTAATTGGAATAAAATTTTTGCTTCCTATATAGAAATTCCACAAAATACAACTTTAGATAATGTCAAATTTCAAATATCAGGTGGTAACGTCAGACAATCATGGACTATAACATACCTTATTATTGCCATCTTTTTTATATTAATTGCAACATATCATAAATTTATACTTCCCTATCCGATCAAAGATCAACCTAAAAAAGCAGAAAATTTAACAGCATTTTTTAATACATTCTTAGAAGTATTTAAATCTTATTTCGCCCGCAAAGATATAGCTTCTATTTTAGGATTTTTACTGATATACAGACTGGCTGAATCTCAGCTGGTAAAAATAGCATCGCCATTTTTATTAGATGGACAGGATAAAGGAGGATTAGGACTTTCCACAAGCCAAATAGGTGTTGCCTATGGAACAGTGGGGCTAATAGCTTTAACAGTAGGAGGATTACTCGGAGGATTTTTAGCAGCAAGAGACGGACTAAAAAAATGGTTACTACCAATGGCAATAGCAATAAATTTACCAGATATAGTCTATACTTATATGTCTTTTGTTCAACCAACAAACTTTTTTATAATAAATTTATGTATAGGAATAGAACAGTTAGGTTACGGTTTCGGATTTACAGCATATATGCTTTTTATGATATATGTTTCTCAGGGCAAATTTGAAACAGCTCATTTTGCAATATCTACCGGAATTATGGCACTTGGTATGATGCTGCCGGGCATGATAAGCGGATATATACAGCAATTATTAGGATACAAATTATTTTTTATCTGGATAATGATTGCAACAATTCCTGCAATAGCTACTATATTTTTCATAAAAGTTGATCCAGAATTTGGAAAAAAATAATGATAACAAAAAATGCTCTAATTCTTGCTCCAATGGCAGAAATTTCTCATATAGCGTTCAGAATGCTACTACATAAAATTGGCGGCTGCGACTATTATTTCACAGAAATGATTAGCGCAAAAGCTTTTATAAACCGGGGGAAATACGAAAAATACTATATTAATACTCTGCCTGAAGGAAGTAAAGTCTTCCTTCAGCTAATTTCAGGAGATAAAAAAGCCCTTGTAAAAGCTGCTACCATATTAGCTCAAACTACAGATTGTCATGGAATTGATATAAATATGGGATGTACTGCTCCAGAAATTACAAAACAAAACGGCGGAATAATGTGGATGAAAGACATAACTTACACTAACGATTTATTAAAAAATCTCCGAAAACATGTAAAAAATAAACTCCTTTCTATCAAAATCAGAAATGGAATCAATGACAATTACCCACATTTATATAATTTTGTAAAAATGGCTTTTGACAATGGCATTGATTTTATAACACTACATCCCAGAAATAAAAAAGATAAAATGAGACGGTATGCCAAATGGGAATTCTATGAAAGACTTAAATCAGACTTTCCAGAAAAGTTTATCATCGGCAATGGAGATATAACATCTTATAAAACATATGCCCAGATCCTTAAGCAATATTCACCAGATGCTATAATGATTGGACGGCAAGCTATTATTCAACCATATTTTTTTGATATGATAAAAAAAATAAAAACAGCAAATATCAAAGAATATAAAGTCAATTTAAAAGAAATTATTCAAACTTTTATCATTTATTTAGAACAATACCTACCAGAAGATTTTCATCTTGTACGCTTAAAAAAATTTATGTACTTTTTTTCTCAAAATTTTTTCTGGAAACACAGGTTAATTACAGAAATTCAAAATAGTAATTCTTTCTCAGAAACAAAAAAGAAAATACAACTTTTTTTTCAAGACCATCCAGAAGAAATTTATAAAATTATAAAAATTATGTAGGTAGAAAATAAATTCTACCTACATTTTATCAAAGTTATTAGGAATTTCAAATTCTTTATCATCAATATTATCAAAAGAAATATTTATAAGCTCATACTTATAAGAAAAAAGTTTTTTATATCCATTTTGTCCTTTTTTATTTTTTTCTTTTGATATCTTTTTTACTAATCCAGAAAATCCCCCACTAAAACCTTTATCCTCTGATTGAGATTTGTCATCGCCTTTATGAAAAAAAGCTCCATTTATCAAAATAGGATATCCTTTTATTTTTTTCAATTCTTCTATTTCATTATCATATTTAACACTTTCTGTTTTTTCTCCTTTATTAATACTATTTAAATATCCAAACCAACTTTTACCAAAAATCTGATCATAATAATCCTGCTTTTTATATTCTAAACCCAATAACTTATAATAAGGAACATAAAACTTTTTCTTTTCTTCAGAAACCTTTTTAAATAAATCAATATCATTTGAATTATATAAATCAATAAACATACTATCAGTTCTAATTTTTTTAGTTTCTAAATCCTGAACTTCACTCACATAGTAAATAATATAGTGATGCGTATCAAAATTATTTATTTTCTTATCTTCATTTTTATCAATAACTTTGAACACTTCTCGCAATACTTTATATGATTTGTCTTCTTCAGATTCTTCCCCCTGTTCTATTTCTACCTCCTGTTTATCACTTTCAGTAAAAGGTGCCTCAAATTTTGAAATATCTCTTTCTGTATAAGTTTCATCAGCCAGATCTAAGTCATAAATGACTTTCTTTTTAAGATCATATATTGTTTCTTTACCATCATTACTTAATAATTTTGCAGCTATTTTGCCCAAAAATCCCTTTGATTTAAACTTTGTGACACTGTGATCCTTCTTCCATTCTCCTTTATAATATGAAATCGCAGAATATTTCATACTGCCAAGGCCCGAAAAACTAATATGAGCAACAAACTCTTCTTTTAAATCAGCAAAAGCCATAGCATAAATTGTCAAAAAAATAAAAATAAATCTTACCATATTCATTCCTCCTTAAGAAATAAAATTATCTTATCTAAACAAAAAATCATACAAAAAAACTGGTTCCAATCTATATTTACTTCCCTTTCCATAGAAAAAAACATGTTTTTCCATTAAATGAATACCCAATTGAGTAACCACAATAGTTTTATCCAATTTTGTATTTGTTATTTTTGCGTATATTTTATAATGTAAAGGTGGTTCCCCAAAAGGACATGGTAACATTCCTCTGCTCCAACGAACATTAATAATAAAATGCTCGTATCTTACATCTTCCTCAAGATTTTTCTTCCCAAAATCTATTAATTCCTGTAATTTTTTTGCCAATTCTACCTCTGATATTCCAAGCCGCTCTAATTCTCTTATATCTTCTTCTATAATATCATGGATATGCCTTTTATCTTCTCCAATAAAACCATCTTTAGTAAGAATTCCTGGTAAAAAATTTCTATATAAGCTCTTTTCTAAAGGTGTTTCTTTCATAAAATACTCCTCTTCTTCTATGCAAATGGATCATAAAAAATTCTATCATTGGTAATATTATTAGAATTAAGTACATTTATACATGCTTTTACCATACCAGGGCTACCACAAAGATACCCTTGTGCCTGAGAATTATCTCTATCCTTAATATATTTATTAATAACATCCGTAATACGTCCTTTTTCTCCTTCCCATTTATCTTTATTAGTGGCAGCTGAAAGGGCAGGAATAAATTTAAAATTTGGAATATTTTGTTCAAAATATTCCATGACATCAAGATAAAACAGGTCTTTAGTAGTTCTTGCCCCAAAAAAGAACAATACATTTCTTTCAATTTTTTCATGTAAAATATGATATAAGATAGAAACTATAGGCGCCATTCCCGACCCACCGGCAATTAAATAAATATCACTTTCTCCTTCTCTCAAATAAAATTCTCCCATAGGCCCAATTATATTTAATACTTCTCCTTCCTTTAAAAAATCATGTACCCAGGTTGTACAAATTCCATCAGGCACTCTTCGTATCATCAATTCAATATAATTCTTCTCATAAGAAGGAGAGCAAATCGAATATGCCCTCATAACAGTTTCTTTTATATCTCCGTAAGGTTTAGTTTCAAGCTGTACATATTGCCCTGCTTTAAAATTTATCTCTTTAGGCTCGATTAATTCCAGATGTAACAATTTTATATCATACGTTAAATCTTTCAAAAGAGCCAAGTTAGTTTTGTATTCTTTAATATTAAACAATTCTTCTGGTATTTGTATCTGAATATCTTTTTTTACCTTAACCTGACAAGCAAGCCTCATATTATTTTTCATTTCATCTTTGGAAAGCATTGGCTCTTCTGTAGGGAGCAACGGCCCTGCTCCATCTATAACCCTAACTTTACAATAACCACAAGTTCCTCTTCCTCCACAAGCAGATGGAATAAATATTTTCTTCTCTTTTAAAGCAAAAAGGAGGCTTTTACCTCCATCAACTTCTATATCCTCCTCTCCATTTATATTAACCTTACAAACACCATAATCTGCAAAAATTTTTTCAGCAATAACTAAAATCAAAGCCAAAAAACCGGTTATACCTGATACTGATAATACTGTAATAATAATTTTTGAAACCATAGTTTTTCCCTTTTTATTGTAATTGGACAATACCTGAGAAACCAATAAAAGCCATAGCCATTATACCTGCAATAATTAATGCTATACCGGGACCATGAAGAGCCGCAGGTATTTTCTTTTCCACTAATCTTTCTCTAATTGCAGCCATAGAAATAATAGCTAATGTCCATCCAATTCCGCTTCCAGCTCCAAAAAGCACACTTTGAATAAAATTATAATGTCTTATTATCATAAATAATGATACACCCAAAATAGCACAATTAACTGTAATCAATGGTAAAAAAATACCAAGATTAATATATAAAACTTCAGAAAATCGTTCTATAATCATCTCAAGCAGCTGCACTACACCAGCAATAGTTGCTATAAACACAATAAATCTTAAATATTCTATATCAAATGGCAATAAAATATAATAATAAACTATATAATTAACTGCCGAGGTAATTGCAAGCACAAAAGTAACAGCAATTCCCAATCCAAATGCTGTTTTAATTTGCCTGGAAACTGAAAGAAAGGAGCACATTCCCAAAAAATAAACCAATAAAATATTCCCCGTAAAAATTGATGCAATAAAAATCACTAAAGGTGATAACTCCGGCATATTTATCTCCTATTATTTAATTGTTTTAATTTATGATTATTTAATATCCAAATTAAAGATGCCAGCATAAAAAAACCACCTGGTGCCATTATCATAATGCTCCATTGTACCCATCCATCACTATAACCAAGCCATTGCATCAAAGGATCCATAACTCGAATACCTAAAATAGTACCAAATCCCAATAACTCCCTAAAAAAGGCGATTACTAACAAAATCCATGTATATCCCAAACCAGAAAAGATTCCATCAACAAAAGATAATAACGGCTTATTAGAAGAAGCAAAAGCCTCAAGCCTTCCCATAATAATACAATTTGTAATAATCAAACCTACATAAGGTCCTAATGCTCGGCTAATATTAGGAACATAAGCTTTTAATATTATATCCACAATAACAACAAAACTTGATATTATCAAAGTTTGGACTATCATCCTGATCCTTGATGGAACTATATTTCTAATTAAAGAAAGAACCAATGCTGAAAAAGCAGTAACAAATGTCAATCCCAATCCCATAATCAAGGTATTTAAAAACATATTTGTAACTGCTAAAGTTGAACATATTCCAAGTATTTGAACAATTACAGGGTTATCTCTCCATAAATCATCTATAATTATTTCCCCAATAGACTTAGCCTTCATAATGATAGCTCCTTAGAAATTTTCCCCTTATTTTCTTTTATTAATTTTAAATAATCTTTTAGCTCATTATTTAACATATTTAAAACACCTCTTGATGTTAAAGTAGCTCCTGTTACTGCTTCAAATGTATTCGCAGAAACTTCAGTATTCAATTTTTCTTTTTTACGTACCATCTCTATCTTTTTTTCAGAAAAATTGGAAATATCTAAATTTCTAAAATATCTTTTAAACCAATGCTCTGTTATCCTCGCACCAAGTCCCGGTGTCTCTGATTGCTTTAAAAAATCCAATCCTAATAAATGTGAAAGCTGAAAATCTACGGCACAAAAAGCCTGAATCTCTCCCCATAATCCTTTTCCACTAATATAAAAACCATACCCTGCTGCTTTGCCATTTTCAATATAAACAAAAATTTTTTTATTAGCTAATTCAACTTCCCTTATTTTCTCATTATATACCTTAAATAACTCATCTTTATCCCAGGAAATATCTTGAGAAACTATATCAGCATCTATTTTATCATCAGACAAGCCAACAGGATAAAGATTAAATGCATATAAAATAGATTTCATAACTTGAATTTTATAATTATCTTCTATTTTTTTAGAAGATAGCTCATTTGTAATAGCAAGAATAGTAATAAAAAAAATTGTAATTGCTACCATAAAGAAAATAGTATATAAAGCTTTCTTCATATGCACCTACCATTTATTTTTTTAAACTATTTACAATATAATCAACTAAAGGATTAAACATATTACCCAACAATATTGCAAACATAACACCATCAGGAAAAAGAGAATAAAACCTTATAAGAAAAGTGAAAAATCCAACAAAAATCCCATATATCCCTTGACCTATTGTTGTTCTGGCTAAACTTACCGGATCTGTTATCATAAAAAATGCCCCAAATAAAATTCCACCAGATAATATCCCAAATAACGGATCTGGTACTTTTAAAGGGCTTACTATATGAAATATAAAATTAAATACAAAATATGAACCTAAAAAAGCAACCACTGGTTTCCAATTAGCTATTTTTTTTATAATTAAATATAGACCGGCTATTATAATCAAAATAGCAGAAGATTCTCCAATACTTCCACCTCCAAGACCAATTGTACTCCCTAAATTTTGAAAACTACCATTTATATTACCTAATAATAATTTATCTAAAATATTTAAATTTGATGCTCCTTCTCTAAATGCAATCAATGGAGTAGCAGAAGTAATAGAACTTCCCTCAGGAAGATAATGCCAAAAAGCAAAGCCGCCTGGAAAATTCTTAAAATCAGCTGCTGCCATCCATCTATTTGTTAAATATGAAGGAAAAGCAATATAAACAAAAGCCCTTCCAACCAAAGCAGGATTAAAGATATTAAAGCCAAACCCTCCAAATGCCATCTTACCAAATACTATAGCAAAACTACTCGCTATTACTACTATAAAAGATGGTATGGTGGGCGGTAAAGTCAAAGCAAGTAAAAGCCCTGTAACAACTGCTGCTTCTGAAATCTTTCCATTTTTTTTATTTTTCACAAATAACCACTCAGTTACAACTGCTGTAAATATAGATAACAAATCCACAAAAAGAACATACCACCCATAAAAATAAATTGATAAAATAACTATTGGTAATAAGGCCAAAATAACTTTACGCATCGGAGGCTGCTTTTGAAAGCTAAAATTCATAAATTCTCCTTTTCTCCTACCAAATCATATTAAATATCTTATCTTAATATAACATTATTTTAAAAGTTTTTCTATTCTATTTTGAAGCTCCATAATATTAAAAGGCTTTAATAAGACATCAACAAAACCATAGTCTCTACAATTTGACATTACTTCATTATCAGAATAACCGCTAATAGCAATAGCCATTATATCTTTATCTATTTTCTTTACTTCTCTTAAAGTTTCCAAACCTCCCAAACTACCTTCGATAATTAAATCTAAAATAAGTAGATCATAAGGTTTTTTTGAATATTTAGCTTCTTTAAACAATCTCACTGTTTCATCAAAATTAGTTGAAACATCAACTTTATATCCCAAAAATGTCAAACCTTCTTTTAAAACTTCTCTTATATCTTTTTCATCATCCATCAATAAAATTTTTTTTATTTCTTTCTTTTTCTTAATTATCTTATCTTTCAATTTGCCCGCAGGCAAAAAAATATAAACACAAGTTCCTTTGCCTTCATTAGAATCTATAAAAATATAACCGTTATGATTAAATATAATTTTAGAAACAATTGACAATCCCAAACCAACATGCCCTTGTTTCCTTGTAAAAAATGGCAAAAAAATATTACTAATATCTTTAGAAGAAAACCCTATTCCATTATCTTTAATAATAACAGTAACATAATTTAAAAAAGGTATATTAAACCTCTCAAAATCATCCTTACTTGATTTTCTTAAAATAACATCTATACGGGGTGTTAAAACATTTTTCAATGATTCAATAGAATTTTGAATAATATTCTCCAATACTATATTAAATTGTTCTTTTGAAAATTCTATATCAGGAATATCATCCTCAACAAATAAATTAATATAGGTTATATTCTTCTTTAATTCCATAATATAATTTAAAATAAATCTTCTAAAATTTCCATACTGACGTACTGGTTTACCACCTTTTGTAAAAGAAATTAGCTGCTGATTTATTGATTTAGTTTTTAATGAAATATTAATAATTTTATCAAGAATAGAAAAAACATTTTCTAAATCAAAATTTCCTGACTTTAACATTTCCTGAAGTAAATTTACATTAGCCACTATCGAAGTCATAATATTATTGTATCTATGAGCGATCCCGGATGCCAGTATAGAAACAGGCTCTATTAATTTATTAGTATCTCCTATAATATCTGTCTTAATATTATTCACTAAAAATAAGAATTTATCATTACTTAAAGAAATATAATTTATTATAACATTATCGATTTCTATTTGCTCATGGGAACTTATTTTCTTTTTTGATAATATATCATCAATATTTATCTGTTTATCTGATATAAAAAAAGAATCTATAATCTGGAATCTCTTTAGCTCACTAATATATCCTAACATCTTATTATTAAAATCTATTACCTTTTTTTGCTTATCGATCAATAAAGCTCCTGTTTCCATCATATCAAAAATAGAAAAATCAAACAAATATCTATTTTTAGCCAATCTATATAAAATTAAATAAAAAGCATTAAGCATTTGAGAAAAAATATTAATTATATAATAATTTATCCTTTCTTTAAAATTAAGAACACAAAAACCTACTAATTTACTATAACTTCCTATTGATAATACAATTGTTTTATAATTTTTATCTATTCCATTTGTAAAAATTACGGAATCCTCTGAAGTCTTTTCATAAAAAATATCTATTGAATCAAGCAGAGAAACTTTATCTAAAAAATAAACCTTATCAGTTACTTTCTCTTTAGTAATAGAATGGACAAGTTTAAACTTATTATCTTCTTTTAAATATAAATATACAGAAGAAGCGCCAGATTTATCTTTAAAAAAATGCATTACTTTTTTCCAATCAAATATACAATTTTTGGTAAAATCATCTATTGCTTCATATATAAATGAATATAGCAACTTCATTAGTCTTTTTTTATCATCAATAATAATAATAGTATTATCACCATCTATATTTACATTTATTTTTGTTAAATTATTATTAGCAGATATATAAAATTTTTTTGTTTTATAATTAAGTTGTAAGTAATCCGATAATACATTGTTATCAAAATAAGTCAATAAAAAATCATTAACATTCAACTCAGATTTATCAATTTTTCTATTATAGAAAAATAACTCCCAATCTTCAAAATAGTTATTAATTTTAACAAATCTATCAAAGGAAAATTTTATAACTGGCATATTTAAATCAAATAAAAGATTTTTACTGACCATCAATAAATCCTTTTAGTATAATATAATTATAGAGAAAATTCTTTCTAATGTCAA
This sequence comes from uncultured bacterium, assembly GCA_964384205.1. Classification (GTDB taxonomy): domain Bacteria; phylum JAGOEH01; class JAGOEH01; order JAGOEH01; family CAYLKS01; genus CAYLKS01. The sequence goes on from CAYLKS010000002.1 coordinate 16,259, forward strand.
GCTTATTTAAAAAACAAAAAATCTTCTTATTAAGACAAATATTTATAAAAACAAAAATTTAACAACTATTAATGAATTTTTTATAATACACCTTTTAAAAAATAATTTTTATTTCATTTAACCTATTTTCTTTCCCAGCATTTATTACCAATAATAACTTTTCAGGAATATACCTATAATCTATCTTCTTTTTGCCTATTAAAACAGCCTGGGGCTCAGTAGCTATACCATAAAAATTTAAAATAATATCTCTATTTGATATTTTATAGTTATTATATCTAAGAACTCTTTTAAAAAGAATATCTTTACCATTTCTTATAAATTTATAAACAGTAATTCTATACTTATCTTTCATAAAATCAAAAGAAGAACCATCATCTTCATAAAAACTAATTGAATCTTCTTTCAAATCTCCTGGAAATATTTCAAGGGTAAGTTCATTTATAGGCTTTTCATCAGTATATTGAACAGGATCTCGCAAAGGAATAATAGCTCCTTCTTTTAAATAAATAGGTATTTTAGCTAAAGGAACTTCCACCTTATATTCCTTTAAACCATCAAGTACCTCAAAATTATTGTAATCAAACCATTTCCCCTTCGGTAAATAAACCTTTTGCAAACTACAATTGTAAGTTACAGGAGCAATTAACATCTTATCACCAAAATAAAATTGATATTCATAGATATAATAGGTAGCTTTTATATCCTGTGGATCATACCAGAATAAAGGTTTTAAAATAGGAACCCCTTTTTTATGAGAAATATAAAATTGTGAATATAAATATGGTATTATTCTATATCTAAAATTTAAAAATTTTCTACAAATATTTTCAACTTCTCTATTATAAACCCAAGGTTCCTGTCTATTTGTACCCCATGCAGAATGTGTTCTAAAAAATGGACTAAAGGCACCAACTTGAAACCATCTTGTAAAAAGAATTCCATCGGGATTATCAATAAAACCGCCAACATCTGTACCAACAAAAGGCACACCGCTTATACTTAAATTAAGCAACATTCTAATACCAATACGTAAATGTTCCCAGCTTGCAACATTATCCCCGGTCCATACTGCAGCATATTTTTGAATACCTGCAAATCCAGCACGAGTTAAAATAAAAGGACGCTTTTTAGTATAACCAGCAACCCCGTTATAAGCTGATTTTGCTTCTAAATATCCATAAAGATTGTGAAACTTTCTATGATCGGCAATCCTTCCTTTATCAAAGAATACCACCTCCGGTGGGAAAGCCTGTCCCCATACAGCCGGTTCATTCATATCATTCCAAAACCCATCAACACCCGATTTAATCAAAATAGAATATAAATTTCCCCACCACCGTGATGCTTCCTCATTACTAAAATCTGTAAAATATGATTTGCCAGGCCAAACATCTCCAATATAAACCTCACCATCAGGATATTTGACAAAATAATTATTCTTTAATCCCTGATCAGCAACAAAATAACCATCTTCTGCCTTCACACCCGGATCAATTATAGTTACCAGCTTAAATCCCATTTTATGAAGTTTATCATTCATCTTATGTGGTTTAGGGAATCTCTCATTATTCCAGGTAAAAACTTTATAATTATCCATATAATCAATATCTAAATAAATTACATCTGCCGGTAACTTTCTTTCTCTAAATGTTTTTGCTATACTTAAAACTTCAGAATCAGGGAAATAGCTCCATCTACATTGCTGATAACCTAATGACCATAAAGGCGGCATAAACTGCCTACCAGTCAAAAAAGTATATTTTTCCAGTAACTCATCAAAATTATTAGCATAAATAAAAAAATAATCTATATAACCTCCCTCTGCTCCAAATGAAAAATATCTATGAGTACTTGCTCCAAAATTAAATACTGATCTATAACTATTATTAAAATAAATACCCCACATATCATCTTTATTAACACCTATAAAAAAAGGAATAGATTGGTATAAAGCATCTGTTTTTTCTGTATAAGCTGGAATATCTCTATTGTATAATATATATTGTCCACCTCTTTTTTCTAAATGTCCAGTTTTCTCTCCAAGACCATAAAAACGCAAACCTTCCTGTAATTTTTTATATGTTTTTACTTCATTACCATTTACAGCAAAAGACATATATTTATCATCCTCAATTAACATTCTTCCATCTAAAGTAAATATACTTGTTCTAAATCTGTCTTTAAAAATCTTTATTATTAGCTGAGAAGATAATAATTCTATAACATTGCCATTCTCTTTTATCTTAATCTTCGACATTTTATCGTTATTTATTTCAAGCACATAATCTAATAAAGTATCAGGATTATTTTTATTGTAATAAATATACCGTACAATATCATCCTTAACAAATAAAATATCCATTTTATCATTGTTATCAAAAAACAATTTCACACCATTTGATAATTCTTTAAAAGAAGAAACTCTATTCAAAAATTCAAAATCAGCGAAAACTAAACTATATAATAATAATACTATTAAAATAAATCTTAACTTCACTTTTCCTCCCTTTTTTTCTCTATTATATTAATAGCTCTAATAGGACAAATTCCTTCACATAATTTACACCACCTACACTTATCATCAAAAAAAACAACTCTGTCATTTTTAATTAAAACAGCAAATGAAGGGCAAATACCAACGCATGTACCACAAAATAAGCATTTATCTATATCTATATTAAAAATCATAAAATATAAATTACTAATTTTTCCTATTAAATCAAGAAAAAAATTATACTAAAAAATTTATTTATAACTTTCAAATATTATTACATATCATTTATTTTAAAAAAAGGGCAAGCATGTACACACTCTCCACATTGAATGCAGCTTATATTATTAATATCTTCTCTATATTCCAAAATTTTTATAAACATCGGACAATTTTTTTCACATTGATAGCAATTAATACATTTATCTATAGCATTAATTGAAATCGTTTTATTTTTTATAAAAAAATGAGAAATATAACCAACAACTCCCATCAAAAATCCAAGGGGACATATAAAACGACAAAAAAATCTAGGAATAAAATAAGATAATACAAATAACACTAACAAAGCTATAATACTATAAATAATAAATTTTCCATATATCAGATTTGCAGATAACATAATAAGGCAAAATCTATCAAAAAATAATTTATTAGTCAGTAATAAAGGAACTAAAACAACTGCTAATAAAACAAAAAAGGAAAAAATCAAAGAAAGTTTATTCAATTTTTGATTGAAAGAAAAAAAACTAAATTTTCCCTTTCTCCTGTCATAAATTAAATCATAGATAAATCCCACAGGGCATGCATAAGAACAAATCCGCCTTCTATAAACAATTGCGAATAACAATACTAATATAAAAAAAACAGCCCCTATTTTAAAAACAATAATATTCTTTTTTATAAAAAAATAAAAAAAACAAATAAAAGAATTAGGACAGAATTGATGAAACAAATAAACCGATTTAGAAATAAAAAGGTAACTAATAAATATAAAAAAAATAAAAAAAGACACTCCATTAAAATATAATCTTTTTTTCTTCATAAAATAAAATTTCGAACAATACAATAAAAAAAGCAGAGAAACCTAAAGTCTCTCTGCTTTTCTACAATTCTATTCTATTTATTTTTCAAATAAAATTTAAAAGGTATTGTTACCCAAACTTTTACAGGTTTATCTCTCTGATATGCAGGAGAGAATTTCCATTTTTTTACAGCTTCAATCGCAGCTTCAACACAACCTGAATTACCAGTAGTATTTTTAACAACCTTAATATTTGAAGGTCTCACATTACCTGATGTATCAACAACAAATTTAAGCCAAACTACACCCTCAATACCTGCTTTACGTGCGATTTCTGGATATTTAGGTTCAACTCTTTTAACAACTTGTGGTGCTTTATCATAAGCAACAAATTCCGGAACTTCTTCTTCTTCAGGAGGAGGTGGAGGAGGTGGTTCTTCATTAAAATCAATAGTAGTAGATGTTATTGTAACATCATCTGGAAGATCCTCATCTTCTGATTCAATAGGTACAGCAGGTCTTTCAGGTGGTGGCGCAGCAGTCATTTGTTGAGTCTGGGGTATATTTTCCACCTGAATCTCAATACGAGGCTTAACCAATGGCATAACCTCAACTTCAAATGTTCTCCAGGTGAGAAGAGCTAATAAAAATGCCGCCAGACCAACAACTATACTTTCTGAAAACCATTTTTTACTTATAGCTCTAATATCATAATCTATATGTTTTTTTATCAAAACCACTCACCTCTTTTTAAGATTTTCTCTTTCGTCTTGTTGCAAAATTAACTCTTAAACCATTACCCTTTCTCATCTCTTCAATAAGAATATTTACATTTCCATATTGCAACTTCTCATCTATCTTTAAAGAAAAAATTAATCGCGGATTATCCACCAATTTTTGTCTTACAACACTATGAACTGCATAAGGATCAACCAATTTATCATCAATAGAAATATTAAAAGCTCTATCCGCATAAATATGTGCAATATTTCTTTTAGTAGGAACCTTTTCTGAAATCTCAGTAGCAGGAAGTCTTACTTTTAACCCCTGATACTTCTTAAATACAGTAGATACCATAAAAAATATCAATAATAGAAATACTATATCAGCCATTGAGCCTGAAGGTATCGTTTCCTTAGCACTTGATTTTTTTCTTATCTTCATAATCAGCTCCTATTTCTCGTAATTAGCAATAGATATTTTATCACAGCCTGTTTTCTTGATCTGATCCAGAACCTGAATAAAGTAATTATATTCCGTATCCTCACTAGCTTTTACTGATACTATCAAATTTGGATTCTCTGTAATTCTCTTTTTTATTTCTTTATATACTCCTCTAATACTCATTGCTTGATCATCAATTAATACATTTCCACTGGCATTAACTAAAACATTACAAATATTCTTTTTTGGAATTTCTTTAGCTTCACCCGGAGGTGGTAAAACCAGTCCAAGGCCTTTATCCTTATTCATAGTAGTTGTAACTAGAAAGAAAATCAAAAGCAAAAATACTACATCGGCCATTGAACCTGAAGGAATGTCTGCATCTCCTCTTATTCTTCTTCTTTTACTAAGCATAATCTATCTCCTGAAAATTATCAGGATTTTTGTTTATTTTCTAATAAATATTCTACTAAAACTGTTGAGCTCTCTTCCATTTCAATTACTATTTTATCAATCTGTGAAATAAAAAAGTTATAAAAAGCCTGCACAGGAATAGCAATAATCAAACCTGTAGCTGTTGTAATCAAAGCTTCTGAAATACCACCTGCAACAATTGTTGGTTCAACATCACCTGCTTTTGCAATAGCATCAAAAGCATTAATCATACCACTAACTGTTCCCAAAAATCCAATCATTGGTGCAACATTAATAACAAATGATAACCAAACCATTCCTTTTTCCAAAAAAGCCATCTCAATTGCACCTGCTTCTTCAATAGCTTTTTCTACAGCTTCAATACCTCTATCTGCTCTTGATAAACCAGAATAAAAAATAGCAGCTAATGGGCCTCTCGTTTTTGTACAAACATCCATTGCAGCTTCAACACCACCTTCTTTTAAAGCATATTTAATCTTTTCCAAAAATTTCCTTGTATTAACGCTGGCTTTTGCTATAACAATTAATCTCCATAAAATAAATGCTACTCCTAACAAAGCTACAAATGCTAATGGCCACATTGCCCATCCACCTTGATGGAACTTTTCCCACATAAACTATTCTCCTTGTTTTGGGTTTGTTGACAACACTTATTTCTATTTTTCTTAATATTCTTGCTTATTATAATATTATACTATACTATGTTTGTCAAGTCAAATTTTAAGATTTTCATTAAAAAGCTTGATTAATTTTTTTCTTGACTTTTCTAAAATATAATATTATTATATTCTCATAGATTGGGATGTAGCCAAGTGGCAAGGCAGCGGTTTTTGGTACCGCCATTCGGAGGTTCGAATCCTCCCATCCCAGATATATCTTTCGGAGAATTAATGAAAAAAATTTTTTTCTACACCATATCTTTAATTATTATAATATTTTCTATATACTACTTCTTCTATAATAATAATCTCATAGTAACAAAAATCAATAATAATCTATCAATCTCTCTATCAAATAATAAAACTATCTCATTACTTGGAATATATATTCCCAATGAGAAAAAAAATAATGCAAAAATATTCCTTGAAAAATTACTTATGAACAAAAAAGTCTTTATTAAATATGATTATACAATTCCTTATCCTTTTTATGATAAATATATTTATTTATATACTGTTCAAAATGATACCTCAATAAATGAACTATTAATAAAAAACAAATATGCTATTTGCCGGAGTCCTTTCCCTTTCACAAAATTCTACATTTTCAAAAATTTAGAAAAAAAATGTCACTTATCTAAAAAAACTAAAACTAAAAACAAAAATATAAAATTGTCAAATCCTCAATTTTATATTGCTAATAAATCATCAAAAACAATCCATAAACCAGATTGTAAATTTGCGAAAAAAATGAAAAATTCTAACAAAGTTATATTTAAAAATCTACAAGATGCCCTAAAAAAAGGATATAAAAAATGTCGAATATGTTTTTAAATAATCTATCAAACACTGAATTTATCAATTTATTTGGATTGCATCCAAACGAATTAATATATGACATAATTATTTCTCCTATCATTACAAAAAAATTTATTCCAAATGATATTATTATACAGAGTAATACAAAAAATCTTTTTAAATCATATACAATCAAAATTAATAACAAAATATATCTACTATTTAAAACTTTACCTTATTATGGTTATAATATCGACTTAATAAACTTTCTATATCCCTATATAAAAAACAAGAATATATTCTTTTTCGGTGCTGCTGGAATATTAGATGATTCCTTAAAATTAAATCAGTTATTACAAGTAAACACATTATCATATGTAGACATGAACAATAATATAAAAGACAAAATACAAATTAATACCGAACATGAAGCTATATCCCTTCTTAGCTTACCTTTTATATCACTTGAAACAAAACAAAATCTAAGTTTCTATCTACAAAAAGGTTTCCAATCAATAGATTTAGAAGCTGGTTTTGTGGCTGATATACTATATAAATACAATATAGTAAATAATTTCAAAGTATTTATTTTTGGTTCAGATTATCCATTTGAACAAGAAATTCTTACACTCAATACTAATAATTTCAATTCATTAACTCAAACAAATTTCTTAAAATTTCTGGATTATTTATAAATATTTTTAAAAAGATATATCAAAAGATATATTAAATGAACGTGGTAATAAATATTGAGGCAATAATACTATCTTTCCAGTAGGATCTGATATATATTGATAAAATTGAACGTTTAACCTATTAAACATATTTAAAACTTTAAAAGATAAAATAGCTTTCTTGTCTTTAAAAATTTTAAATTCTTTAAAAATACTTATATCAAGTCTAAAATAAAAAGGATTATAATCATATAATCTTTTATTATCTATTAAAACTATAGACATACTATTTTTATCATATTCTTTCTTTTTATAATAATTAACATAACCTGAACCAAAAACCAATTTTAAAGATGTTTTCCATGAAGGAAAACCTTTTAATTGATCCTGTGCAAAAAATGTAAAGGTATGCTTCTGCTCTGTAGGTCTTGGTAAATACCCCAAACCATCTCCTTTAATATCTTCTTTAGTATCAAGATAACTATATGTCAACCACGAATACATACTGTGAGAAAGGTTCCCTCCCATAAAAAAATCAAAGCCATAAGCATACCCTTTTGCATCATTTTTACCACTATATATTATCTGCAAATCATTAAATTGATAAGAAATTAAATCAACTAAATATTTATAGTAAAATTCTATTTTCAAAAGCCTATTTTTTTTATCAAAAAATTTAATGCCAGAAGTTATCTGTAATGATTTCTGGCTTTTTAATTTTTTCAATCTCTCAATGGAAAAATAACGTCCTGCCTCTCTAAAAAACGGAGGTTGTGCAAAATATCCCGCATTCAAATATATTAAACTATTTAAAAAACTATCAAAACTTATCTGAAATCGGGGTGACAAAAAAAATTCATTATTTATATCAGTATAAAATCCACGCAATCCCAATATTATATTAAACTTATTGAATTTAGAATATTTACTAAAATAACCCGCTATTTTTTGAGAATTATAACTATCATTAAATTTTATTGCAAAATTATTATTTTTCACAATAGCATTAGAATCTATATTAAACTCATTTAAACTATCAGATATACTATATGCTGAATATTCTATTCCTGCTGAAAAACTCTTTTTTTTATTCAAATCAATAAGATATCGAAAAATCCCCAGATTAAACCTATCATAAATATTATGTATATTTTTACTCTGAGAAAAATCCAAAACATTACCGTTAATATCAACAATAGACTCATGTTTTTCATTTTTATAGCCATTATCACTTTCATTAGTATAATCAATATTAGAAAAAAACATTTTCGTTACAATATCAGATGTTACATTTTCCTTTGAATTATAAAAATTGATTACCTGATGCAACTTAGTATTTTCATTAATATTAAAAACTAAATTAAAACCATTCAAAGCAAGATTAAATTTTGCTTTTTCTACTCCTTCAAAATCAAAAAATACATCAACAAAATTAAATAAAAAATTATCTTGAAAAGTAACCTTTTTACTCTCAGGAATCAAACTAAAAACCTGATTTGAATATATTGACAATATATTTAAAAACCATTTTTCATTAATTCTATAATCTAAATTAATTTGAAAATCAAAATGTTCAGGAATATAAGTTCCCTTCAATTTATAAGAAGAAAACATATTTTTCAAATTAGAATATCTGATGCCAGACATAATATGAAACTTACCACTGGGCTGAAAATCAAATGTAAAGTTTTGTTCAATTAAACTCAAATGAAAATGACCGGCAAAAACCTCAGGACTGCTGTCTCGATAAAAAATATTTAAAACAGATGAAATCTTATCTCCGGAATTAACATTTGAAATATCTGTATCAAATGTAAAATTCTTAATCATATACGGATTAATCAATCCCTGATTTTCCTGAATAGATCTCCTTGTAATAATTGGTTGAAAAATCTCAAGTCTGTTAATATAAATACTATTTTCATTAAAATTACCACCATGAACATTATATCTATTAGAAAATTCATTATTTGAAATAACTCCAGGCAATGATTTTACAGAATAAAATATATTACTAAACATAGAAGGCATACGATTCTGGAGGTTCGCTCTAATATTATAAGTCAATGGTTGAGCAACATCATCATAATGCTCTTCTACCTCAACTGCTTCTAATTGAATAGATGCAAGCTCAAGATAAATTCTTATTGCTCGTCCTGATTTCAAAAACAATGTAGTATCTTTATACGATATATGAGATATTGTTATCCCTACACTATCAATATTTTTAAGTTCAAAATAAAAATAGCCATTTCTATCAGATATAGCAGTAAACTTCTTATTATTTTGAAAATAAAAAATATTGGCATTACTTATTGGTTCTCTTAATTGCTTATCAAAAATATATCCCTGAAAGATTTTTGCAGTTGAAATTGTATAAAAAAATAAAAAAAATAAAACTTGCTTAAAAATATATCTCATAAAAATTGAGGGTAGCAGGAATCGAACCTGCGACCAACAGCTTAAAAGGCTGCTGCTCTACCGACTGAGCTATACCCCCACACATCTTAAGTGTGGTGCTATTATATACTATTTTCTCATAAAAGTCAAGCATTTTTCTTATTTTTTTATGAAAAATATTTATGAAAATATTAATTGATATAAACCAATTTATTTTATTATACTAAGTTAGTAATATAATTTGCAATATCGTCTATATCCAATTTTTTATAACATATCATATCATTACAAACATATTGACATGGGCCACAGGTAATATCCTGTACCCTAAAAATTTTCAAATTCCTATTGTTAATATATTGAGGAGAAAAAACTTCAAAATTGCCAGGTCCCCATAAAACAATTTTATTAATATCAAATATAGAAGCAAAATGCATAATCCCATTATCCACTGTTAACAAAAATCTTGCTCCTTCTAAAAAATAATATAATAAATCAAAATCTGTTTCCCCTGATAAATTAATACAATCCCAACCTTTACAACATCTAATATATTCCTCATTTTTCTGAAAATCATTTCCAGTTCCAATAAACAAAAATTGCAGATCTATCTTATTCCCAATTTTATTAACAAGAACCTTCCACATATCCAATGGGAAATTCCTCCCCGGACTATGGCCAATCAAAGATATAATAGCATATTCTTTAATATTTTTTCTTTCCTTAAAAGTATAAAAATTTTGTTTTTTCTCTTTAACAGGATAAAAAACAAAATTTTTCACATAATCCTTAATTCCTATTGCTTCCAAAAGTTTAAAATTTCTCAATGTATCATGAATTCTTTGATTGCCAATAAGATATTTATCAAACAAAAAATAAAATCTATCATAAGATTCACCATAAAACCAAGCATTTTTAAAACCTATATAATATTTAGCACCTACAAAATAATATTTCAAAGCTGCTCCACATTCTTGAGAAGAAACAAAAACATATTCATATTTATTTTTTCTCAATTTTAAAATAAGCTTAAGTTTATCAACAAAATTATTATTTTCAATAAAAACAATATCTACATAAGGGTAATGTTCCCAAAATTCCCTGCTTTGCTTAAAATAAGTAACCAAATCAATTTTATAATCAGGAAATTTTCTATGAAAACTCTCAACTATAGGTGAAAACAAAACACTATCTCCTAATTTTAAACTTCTTATAAACAAAGCTTTTTTCATATTAATTTTTATCAAACATCCTTTTTTATAACCATTTTATAAAAATCAACATACTTGCAACTTACAGACTCTATAGAAAAATACCTTTTCAGAAAATTATAATATTTAATTTTATACGATTTGCCTGCAAATAACTTTTGCAATGCCTGAAAAATCATTTTTTCATTATCTTCTACATAATAATAAAATGACGAAATCCTTTTAAGCCATCGAGGGGTATAACTGCCTATTTCTGCTAAATAAGGTTTATTATATTCTAAAGCAGACATCAAAACAGAACTTCTTGGAGTAATTCCATTCTTATAACACAAAATCATAAACTGAGCATTTTCAATAAGGTATTTTATTCTACTATCATCCAAGCCTTTGAAAAATATAATCTTATTTTTTATGCCTTCTTTCTCAACTAAATCTTTAATCTTAATCTCAATATCAGAATGAATATCTCCATATGCCACAATCAGATAATAATCTCTTGATTTAAACTTTGAAAAAACTTTTATAATAGGATATAAATTTTTTAATTGATGAATATTCCCCATATACAAACCATATTTTTCAGGCAATGAAAAATTATCTATTCCTTTTATTTTTACAGATTGAAAAGCATCAAAAAGCGGAATTATCCGTGTAAATTTCTTCTTTACTTTTGATAATTTTAAATCTTTTCTATTAGTAAATATAAAAGCATCATTCATAAATTTAACAATTTCTAAAATTATAAAAAATTTTCTCAATTTTAATGCAAAATAAGGTTCAATTTCATGAATCGTTACTATTAGTTTAACTCTCGGCAAAAATAATTTAATACAAAAAAGAGAAAAAAGAAAAAGCAAATTAGAATACAATTTCTCTGGAAACTGAGTTTGAACAACTTCTATTTTTTCTTTTAACACAATATAAATCAAATAAAAAGGATTAAAAAATCTTCTAAAAAAATATGTTTTATTTTCACTACGAAGTGAACCTTCAGGAACAAATAAAATTATATTTAATTGATTTGCTAAATTATTTGTCAACCTATTTACATAATTACCTATACCACATAACTTTGGAGGATATACAGAAGAAATCCAAAGGACATTCATTAAAATTCGTTAGTTATATCTTTTTTATCTTTATATGATAAAACCCTAAAACCATTAATTTCAAGACTATTATCTATTTCCAAATCTACTTTAAATTTCAACTGTTTTTCAAGATCAACAAATCTTGACAAATCTTCTTCAATAATAAAATCATATACTACTTTATTAAGTTTTAAAATAAACCTTTTTTCTCCCAATTCTTTTTCTATCCATTTTTTAGCCTTTAAAAACCAATGTTCAATCTTAGAAACAGTGGTTAAAGGACTATCTATCCTTCCTAATCCATTGCAAATCGGACAAACAATACTAGTTGATTGCAAAATACTCTGACCAAACCTCTGTCTTGTTAATTCAACCAAACCAAAATCACTAAATCCTCTTATAAAATATTTTGCTTTATCTCTTCTCATATATTTTTTTAATTCGTTAATAACTTCATTTTCATCTTCTTCATATTCCATATCAATAAAATCTATAACAATTATACCTCCAAGATCACGCAACCTTATTTGCCTTGCAATTTCCCGAGCAGCAGCTAAATTCACTTCTTTAATAAAATTTCTTGATTCCTTTTTCCTAACAAATTTAGCAGAATTAACATCTATTGATACCAAAGCTTCTGTCTGTTCTATCACAATAGATGCTCTATTTTTAAGATTTACTACTCTATTGAAAATTTTAGAAATCTCTTCTTCAATATGATAATTTTCAAATATAGGTCTATCATCTCTATAATAAAACACCCGATCTTTAAGATCAGACTTTAAATCATCAAGATATTTAATAATTTCTTTATATGCTTCTTTATTATCTACAACAACAGAATCAATAGTAGGTGCAAATAAATCTCTAATAACACTGGAAAGCAAATTCATTTCTTTATAAAGAAGTCTCGGCCCAGAATACTTTTTAAAATCTCTTAATATTTTATTCTTTATCTTTAAAAGATTTTTCGCATCATTAATTAAATATTCATCTCTTTTGCCTTCACTTACTGTTCTTACTATAAAACCCACTCCATCTTTAACATACGGTTCTACAATAGATTTTAACCTTTTTCTCTCTTCTCTATCAGTAATTTTTTTTGATACTGCAACTTTAGAATATTCCTGAGTTGCTGACTGATTAAGTAAAAGAACAAGAAACCTACCAGGGATATTTATATTTGTAGAAATACGAGGACCTTTTTTATTAATTGGCTCTTTAATTACCTGTACTAATATTTCATCGCCTTCTTTAATTAATGTATTAATATCAGGCGTCTTCCTTTTTTTAAAATACTTACTTATATTATCAGTAGGTTCTTCTACTTCAAAATTACCTAAAGGATTTAAACCTTCCATATCTGAAATATGTAAAAAAGCATTCTTTTCAATACCTATATCAACAAAAGCAGATTGGAGACCTGGAATGATTTTTTTTATAATTCCTTTATAAATATTACCATAAATTCTTTTATCAAAAGGTCGTTGAACAAAAAATTCAACTAATTCATCATCCTCTAAAAGAGCAACTCTTGTTTCATGATTTGTAATATTAATAAGAATTTGAGATCTCATAATACTTCTAATGGTGTTTTTAATATTCCATCTTTTTCTATATAAAGTCCGACTCTTTCAATATAAAACTGGGATAATACATAATCTGGCAAATCAAGTAAGGTACTTAATACTTCTTCCATTTTAGCATTTCCTGTCTGACTCATAATCAATCTTATCTTCAAATAAGGCAAAGGATCACTATTTACAACTTCTATAGATTCTACCATAGAATTTAAGTTCAACTTCTTTAAAGTTCCATCTTTTCTTTCCCGCTCTATAATATTTTCGCGGCTGTTCCATTCATTAATTAAATTCACAATATAATGATATAACCTTTCTTTACTATTCAATAAAAAATTATAATATTCGATTTTACTTTTATACTTTTCCTCAAAAAAAGACAAAAATGTAAGATTATTAAAAAATACAACATAATCTGAAAGATTGATGCTTGCAGATAAAGAAGGAGTTTTATTATAAATAATTTTACTTTTGATAATCTTGAACCCCTCAGGGAAATATACATTAAGTTTATTTATATCATAAGAAGTTATAGGATAATCTACCTGAATATCCATATATTCAGCTTTACTGGAAATTCCAACTCCCAAAGGTGGTCCTAAAGCTATTTTGGGATGAGGATTATATCCCTGCGAATAAGATACCGGAAAATTCACTTTTCTAAAAATTCTATCAAGTAATCTAAATACATCAAGATGCCCAATAAATCTACTATCTCCATATTTTGTAAACTGCATCCTGTATTTCTGTTTTGACATATTTCCTGATTTTTTATTTATAACTTTCTTTCTACCATATTTTATTGGCTTATATTCAACCTTCTTTTTCTTACTAAATACAACATTTCCCAACTTATTATTACAAACTCCACAACCAGAGCAATTATATCTACAATCCGGCGTAACTATACCTTTTTCTGCTTTTTTATATTCTTCCACAAGAAAACTTTTACTTACCAATGTATCAATATGTTCCCACGGAAGAACTGAATCTATATTAATTTCATTCAAATAATCTCTATAATCTATATCAAATTTATCAAATAATTCCATCCATTTATCAAAATTGAAAAAATCTGTCCAACCATCAAAAAATATGCGTTTATCAATAACTTCAGCCAATACTTTTGATAATTTTCTATCCCCTCTGGCAAAAATACCTTCAATAATCGTAACATCAGAATCTCTATAGCTTAATTTCAAATTTTTAGAAAAATTGATATGAGATTTTAATAATTGGATCTTTTGATTTATTTCTTCAATATCAGATTGTTTAGCCCACTGAAATGGAGTATGTGGTTTAGGAATAAAAGGAGAAATAGTAACATTCAATTTTTTATTTTTTCCATAAAATCTTGCAATATTTAAAATCTTATTTATCATTTCAGCAATTCCAATAATATCGTCATCTTCTTCAAAAGGCAAACCTATCATAAAATAAAGCTTTACAATATTCCACCCTGCTTTATACACTTTATCTACAATTTTATAAATCTGTTCATCTTTTATATCTTTATTAATTATATTTCTTAATCGTTGAGTTCCTGCCTCAGGGGCAAAAGTAAGGCCGGTCTTTCTTTCACCTTGTAGCCTAAATAACAATTGATCATCAATTACATCTATCCTTGAAGAAGGAATAGAAAAGCTTATATGTTTTTTTAATGAATATTTTGAAAGAGAATCTAAAATGCCCTCCAGCATTGTATAATCTGATGAGGCCAGACTCAATAATCCAAGCTCATTCCAACCAGTACGCTCTAATTTATTAATTGCTTCCTGATAGACTAAAGAAGGATCTTTTTCTCTAATTGGTCTATATAAAAAACCAGCATTACAAAATCTACAACCATGAGAACAACCTCGCATAATTTCAACAGCAACTCTATTATGAGTAATATCAATTAAGGGCAAAATCTCACTATTGTTTATATGCTCTTTTTCGAAATTCACTAATGCAGCTTTTTTTATGGGTTCAGGAGGTTCTCCAGTTTTTTTATCTATCAATGAAACAAAAGTATTTCCATCATATTTAGCCTCATAAAATGAAGGAATATACACTCCATCATAATTTTTAATGCTTTCGAAAAATTCTTCTTTTGAAATATTTTGAGTTTTATATTCAACAATTTTATCTAATAATTCCGGGAATAAATATTCGGCATCTCCAATCCAAAATATATCAAAAAAATCCGCTACTGGTTCGGGATTGAATGCTCCTATCCCCCCACCAATAACAAGAGGAAAACTTTTATCTCTATCTTTAGAATATAATGGCAAACCTGCAAGATGAAGCATCCATACAATATTTGAATAATTTAATTCATATTGTAAAGTAAAACCCAGGACATCAAAATTTCTTATTGGAGTTTTTGTTTCTAAAGAAAATAATGGAAAATTAATATTTTCCAAAACACTTACCATATCAGGCCATGGCATAAAAACACGTTCAGCAAAAAAATTCATATTATTATTGATCAAATTATATAAAATCTTAAATCCTGTATAAGACATCCCTATCTCATATACATCAGGGAAAGCCAGAGCGACATGTAATTTTATCCTCGAAATATCTTTATTAACTATATTAAGCTCATTACCAAGGTATCTTGCAGGTTTCTGAACAATAGGAAGATACTTTTCTAAATCAGAAAAATTAAAATTCATTAAAATCGCCTATTCTTTCTAAACTTTCAAGAAGTTCAAAAGGAGTAATAGTAGCTGTACCGCTTTTACCAACAACAATACCTGCTGCTAAGTTTGCCAAAATAGCAGCCTCATAAAAAGAACATGATGATGCCATCCCAAGAACAAAAGTGCTAATTACAGTATCTCCTGCTCCAGAAACATCATAAACTTCCCTTGCCACAGAAGGAATTTCATATAATTCATTTTTATCATCATATAACATCATTCCATGCTCGCCTCTGGTTATCAATACAGCATCAAATTTATATCTATTTTTTATCTCTTTAATTACAAACACCAAATCATCCCAATATAATAAATTCTTTCCAAAAGGCAATCCAGCCTCTTTTTGATTGGGAGTTATAACATTGGCACCACTATAAACTCCCATATTATTTTGTTTAGGATCAACTGCAATAAAAATTCCATTATCACGACAAAGTTTTATAATATTACTCAACAAATACGGAGTAATAACTCCTTTATTATAGTCTGAAATTATAACAGCATCAAATTTATCGATATTGTCTTTAAAATTATTTATCAATTCATCTGCGATTTTATTGGATATAGGTTCTGCAATTTCATAATCCACTCTTACAATCTGATGATTCCCAGAAACAATTCTTATCTTACACGTTGTTTTTCTCAATGTATCAGTTATTAAAAAATTAGATTTTACATTTATTTCCTTTAAAAGTTCTTTAATCCTTTTTCCAGAATTATCTTTACCAATTACTGAAAACAATAAAGCATTTGCTCCTAATGCTCGTAAGTTATTAACAACATTTGCTGCACCACCTAAAGTAACATATTCATTACTAACTTCTACAACAGGAACTGGTGCTTCTGGAGAAATTCTATTAACATTACCACTAATATATTTATCCAGCATTATATCGCCAATCACACATATATTACGATTTTTAAAATCATCAATCACCTTGTAAAAAAATTCTTTTTCCATATTCTTTAAAAAATAAACCGTTTTATATTACTGCATCTTGGATAAAAAGTCAATAAAAAAAGTCTTTATAAACGGCATACCAACTTATCAAAATACATTTTTGATAAATATTAACTAAATCCGTCCTGTTGTTCCCCACTTGAGCTTATCCCTTAACACACTGAAAAAATCAAATTTCTTCATTCTTATAAGTTTGAGAGATTTGTCAGAATTTTTAATTTTTACTGAAGAATATTCATTAAGTTTAATTCTAATCTGACCATCAATAGACAAAACAGATTCTTTATGTGGGGAATGTATATCAATTTCAAGCTGTGTATCACTTGAAAAAACCATAGGTCTTATAGCCAGAGTATGAGGACAAATTGGAGTAACTACTATATCCTTATTGTCAGGAGATAAAATAGGTCCTCCAGAAGACAATGAATAAGCAGTAGAACCTGTAGATGTAGCAACAATTATTCCATCTGCTTCAAAAGTTACAATAAAATTTTTATCCGCAAAAAGCTGTAATCTAATTACTCTACTATACCCTCCTTTATCAATAACAATATCATTAACAGCATATACCTTATCTGTAATATTCTTTTGATCAGGAAGTTCAAAACATAATGTATTTCTTATTTCCATCTCATAATTTCCATTAATTAATCTCTCTAAATATTTTTCAATATCCTTTAAATCAATATCTGTTAAAAACCCCAGTCTACCATAATTAATTCCCCATAAAAACTTATCATATTTTAATGCAATATGAGCAGCACTCAAAAAAGTACCATCTCCACCAATAGAAAGCATTATATCAAAATCTGTTTCACTTATCTGAGATGGATTATTTTTGTTATATATAATATAAGAGATACCATATTTTTTAAATAATTCGTTTAAATTATTTAATACTTTGATAATTTCGGGTTTATTAAAATTGGGCCAGATTAAGATATTCATTCTTCTTCTAATTTTTTAACTTTTTTAGGATAAAATTTTTTAACAGCCTTTAATGCAATTTGTTCTGGTAACAAATTTAATTCCTCATACAATTCATATACAGAACCATGAGTTATAAACCTATCAGGAATACCAATACGCAATACTTTATCAAGAGAAATATCATTATCCGCACAAAATTCTAAAACAGCAGCAGAAACTCCTCCACATAAAGTATTTTCCTCTGCAATAACAAGATGCTTAGCACATTTTCTGGAAAAAACATCTCTTAATAATTCCTCATCTAAAGGTTTCAAATAAACCAAATCAACAATAGTAGAATGCAATTTTAATTTCTCTTCCAAAATATCAGCAACTTTTTTGACTGTTTGTACCATCGAACCAAAAGCTACAAAAAGAATATCATCACCTTCTTTTAATATCTCAGCTTTACCTATTGGCATTTCTTTAAAATCATCATCTAATTTAACGCCAACTGCTGTTCCCCTTGGATAAAGCACAGCAAAAGGTCCTTGCTTATATTTTACTCCTGTATATAAAAGATGTTGTTCCATATTTTCATCTCTGGGAGCAGCAATAACAATATTAGGCACAGCACGCAAATAAGTAAAACCGAAAGTTCCATGATGTGTAGGGCCATCTGCTCCTACCAAACCTGTTCTATCAATTGCTAATAAAACATTGGCTTTATGCAAAGTCACATCATGAATTAAAGAATCATAAGCACGCTGTAAAAATGTATTATATATCATTACAACTGGTTTCACATGTTTTTCCATCGACAAAGCCGCAGCAAAAGTTAAAGCATGCTGTTCTGCAATACCTACATCAAAAAATCTATCCGGAAATTCTTTAGCAAATTCACTAAGCCCTCCATGATGTCCCATTGCAGCCGTAATAGTTACAATATTATCAAACATTTTTCCCAATTTCACAATTGTTTTACTAAATACACTCGTATAAGATGGTATCTCACTTGGTTTCTGTAAAGTCCCCTTCACTCCATGATATTTCTCATAATCCTGTTCAGCAACATCCAGTCCTTTACCTTTCTGTGTAAGAACATGAATTAACAAAGGACCATGTAAATTTTTTGTTTTATTTAAAATATTAACCAATCCTTCTATATCATGGCCATCTATGGGGCCAAAATATCTAAAACCTAATTTCTCAAATAACAAACCAGGCGTCAATATATTTTTGATCGATTCATCTATTCTTGATATTAAAGGCCTTATTAACTCTTTAGTAAAATTAGTTATAGATAAAGCCTGCCATATCTCATCTTTTATTTTATTATAAAAAGGGTCTGCAAGAATATCTACCAGATATTTCGATAATGCTCCAACATTTTTTGAAATACTTATTTTATTATCATTCAAAATCACAATTAAATCTCTATTTGATGCCCCTGCATTATTTAATCCTTCAAAAGCTAATCCTGCACTTAAAGCACCATCTCCTACTACAGCAATTACTTTATTATTTTTGCCAACAAAATCTCTCGATACCGCATATCCCAAAGCCGCTGAAATAGACGTAGAACTATGCCCTGTATTAAAATGATCGTAAGGGCTTTCCTCAACTCTTGGAAATCCAGATAATCCTTTATAAAGCCTGATTGTTCTAAACTCATCTCTTCTACCAGTCAAAATTTTATGTGGATAACATTGATGTCCTACATCCCATATTATCTTATCCAATGGTTCATTAAATACATAATGCAATGCTATAGTAAGCTCCACAACACCTAAACTGGAAGCAAGATGCCCACCATTCGTCGATACAACATCTATAATATATGAACGTAATTCTCTTGCAATATTCTGTAATTCCTCTAAAGTTAATTTCTTAAGATCTTCAGGACTATTTATCTTACTCAATAATTTCATAACTCCCCCTGAAAATTTTTTAAATTTACTATTATAACAAACTCTCCTCTGACTTTCTTTTCAGAAAAATATTTAATAGCTTCATCAGAGGTCAATGTTAACTTCTCTTCGTAAATTTTAGTAAGCTCTCGTGCTATAAACAACTGTTTATTGCCATATATTTCTTTTATAAGATTTAATGTTTTCAATAATTTATAAGGAGATTCATATAGAACTAAAGCAGCATCTATATCTTTATATTTTTCTAAAATTTTCTTTCTTTTTCCCTGTTTCATAGGCAAAAATCCCAGAAAAAAAAATCTATCAACAGGAAGATTCGCAACAGAAACAGCTGCGGTCAAAGCTGATACCCCGGGAATTGGAACTACTTCAATATCATTTTTATATGCTAATTGAATAATATCATATCCCGGATCTGATAAATTAGGAGTGCCTGCCTCTGAAATCAATGCAATGTTATTCCCCTCTACTAAATATTTCAAAATAGCTTGCGCACTTCTTTCTTCATTATCTTTATGATAAGAAATAAGCTTTTTGTTGATATTAAAATGAGACAACAAAATTTTCGCTTTCCTGGTATCTTCACATGCAATTATATCACATTCTCTTAATGTATCAATAGCTCTTAAAGTAATATCTTTAAGATTACCTATTGGAGTTCCAACTATATATAATTTACTCACTATCACCTTCTTGATCACTAAAAGGAACACTAATTTGCATCAAATCATAGGCTACTTTGGTAGCCGGAAAAACCTTCTGTGCTTCCTGTTTTAACAATTTTGTAGAAAAATACCGTGAACTAATATGTGTTAAAAATAATTTTTTAACATTTGCAGCTTTTGCAACTTCAGCAGCACCTTCAGCTGTTGAATGACCTTTTTCAATAGCATCCTTTAACTCTTCTGCTGAAAACATTCCATCATGTATTAAAACATCTGCATCCTTTGAAAAATTCACAATATTTTCAGAGGGGCGTGTATCCGTTGCATATACAACTTTTCTGCCTGGTCTTGGAGGACCCACTACCTGTTCCGGAGTTATAATCTTACCATTAACAGTAATTGTTTCGCCATTTTGCAATTTCTTAAAATTCGGACCTGGACATATCCCCAATTCTTTTGCCTTTTCTGGATAAAATTTCCCAGGCCTATCATATTCCACAAAAGCATAAGAAAAAGTTAAAACATTATGATCACAAAAAGCTGTTTCAATATAAAACTCTTTTTTATCCAAAATTACTTTTTCTTGTTCTATCTCTTCTATTACCATCTCATATTCACAATAAAAATTTATTGTTCTTTTTATAGATTGAATAAAATCTTCAATACCAGGAGGCCCGAAAATATAAAGAGGTTTAGTTCTGTTTGCCTGAGTTAATAGCATCAAAAAACCAGGTAAACCTGTAATATGATCACCATGCAAATGTGTAATAAAAACCGCTTCAAATTTTGCAAGAGAAAGTCCCGATTTTATTATTTGTATTTGTGTGGCTTCCCCACAATCAAATAAATAAAGCTCACCTTCCCTTCTAATAACTAAAGATGGTAAATTGCGCTTTAAAGTAGGAATAGAACCACTTGTACCTAAGAAAAAAATATCCATTAAATCTCACCTTTATATTTTATAGTAATATAATCCAGTACCTCTTTCTTCCCAAATTTAGTTTTTGAAGAAAATAAAAAAAATGAAAAATTTAAATTATATTCTTTTTGGAGAGATAATATTTTTTTATTTATTTCATTATTGCTCAACTTATCCACTTTTGTCAAGATAATTTGAAAAGGCAATCTGTGTTCAAGAATCCATTCTAACATCAACATATCATTTTTAGCTGGGGCATTTCTAATATCCCAAAGCAAAAAAATCGTCCTAATCTCTTTTGTATTCAATAAATAATACTCTATTAAGTTTCTCCATACCTGCTGTAAATTATTAGAAACTTTAGCAAAACCATACCCCGGTAAATCTACAAAATAAATTTTATTATCAATTACAAAGTAATTAATAGTTTTAGTTTTTCCAGGCTGTTTACTTATTAATACCAATTTTTTCTTATTTAATAATGTATTTATCAAAGATGATTTTCCAACATTAGATCTACCAGCAAAGACAAACTGTGGAAAATTATTATTTATCAAATCTTTTTTATAATATGCACTTTTAACATACTCAGCTTTATTAAAATTTATCATCCAATTTAAGCAAATTTTTTAGAGTATCTATTCAAAAATAAAGGTTCTGATTTTCCTAATACAACTTCTTTATTAATAATACAATATTTAACTTTTTTATCAGGAATATCAAACATAATATCCGTCATAATCTTTTCAATAACAGCTCTTAATCCTCTTGCACCAGTTTTTCTATGAAGAGTAATTTTCGCTATCTCCCTTAAAGCATCTTCTTCAAATTTCAACTTTACACCATCCATTTCAAATAATTTTTCATACTGTTTAACCAATGCATTCTTCGGCTTAGTTAAAATATCAACTAACATATCCTCATCCAATTCATTTAAAGAAGCATACGAATGGAAACGCCCTACCAATTCTGGAATAAGCCCAAATTCATGTAAATCTTCAGGCTCTACCATAGATAAAATATCCCCTAATCTATTTTTTTCTCTAATATGGAGTTCAGAACTAAAACCTACAGCATTTCCACCTTTTCTTCTTATAATAATCTTCTCCAGACCTTCAAAAACACCACCTGCTATAAAAAGAATATTTTTTGTATTTATATGAATCAAATCCTGTTCCGGATGCTTTCTACCACCTTTAGGAGGAACCGCTGCAACTGTTCCCTCTAAGATTTTCAACATAGCTTGCTGGACTCCTTCGCCTGATACATCACGCGTAATAGAAGGATTAGCACTTTTACGAGCGATTTTATCAAATTCATCTATATAAATAATACCTCGTTCTGCTTCTTTAACATTATAATCTGCTGCCTGCAATAATCTAACAAGCATATTCTCAACATCTTCTCCAACATAGCCGGCTTCTGTAAAAACCGTTGCATCTACAATTGTAAAAGGCACATTCAAAAATCTTGCTAATGTCTGAGCTAATAATGTCTTACCTGTTCCTGTGGGACCAATCAATAATATATTACTTTTTTCAATTTCTACATCATCTTCTCTCGGTTGAATCAATCTTTTATAATGATTATAAACAGCAACCGAAAGAATTTTTTTAGCCGATTTCTGCCCTACAACAAAATCAGATAATTTATCAAAAATTTCTTTAGGTTTAGGCAACTTAAATTCTTCATCAGGATTAATGTAAAATTCTCTACTTTCAAAAATTTCATTACATGTCTTCACACATTCTTTACAAATCGCAACATTTGGACCAAATACTAATTCATTCTCATCAGAATAATGCTTCCCGCAAAAATCACATCTTTTCTTTCCAACAAATACACTATCACCAATATTCATATATATATCCTATCTCTTTGCAATAACTTCATCAATTAAACCATATTCTTTCGCCTCAAACGCATCCATAAAAAAATTTCTATCAGTATCTTTTTCTATCTTTTTAAGAGACTGACCTGTTAGTTCGGCTAATATTTTATTCAACTTATCTCTTAATTTAATAATCTCTTTTGCCTGTATTTCAATATCAGAAGCCTGCCCTTGAGCTCCACCCCATGGCTGATGAATCATTATTCGAGAATTAGGCAAAGCTGATCTTTTCCCTTTAGTACCTGCTGCTAACAAAATAGCACCCATACTTGAAGCCTGACCAATACAAATTGTTGCAACATCCGGCTTAATAAATTTAATTGTATCATAAATAGCAAGCCCTGAGGTTACATAACCTCCAGGAGTATTGATATATAAATTAATATCCTTTTCAGGATCCTCTGCTTCTAAAAACAATAACTGTGCTATAACAAGATTTGCAACCTGATCATCTATTGGAGAACCAATAAATACTATTCTATCTTTTAGCAACCTCGAATATATATCAAAAGCTCTTTCTGTCCTTCCAGTTTGCTCAATTACCATCGGTATTAACATCGCTTTGTCCCTCTTTGTTTGAATGTTCTTCTACTTCTTTTTCGTCCTCTTCTTTTTCAACGAATGTGTTATTTTCAAGCAAAAATTTTTCTACTTTTTCTTCTAATAAATTCTGCTTGATCTGAGGCAATAATCCTGCTTTAATAATAGCTCTCTTATACTCTTTTGTATCCATATTATATGCTTTTGCATTCTCTTCATAAAATTTATCAAGATCTTCATTTGTAACTTCAATATTTTCAGCCTCAGCAATTTTTGTATATAAATATTTTCTCAATAAAGAAATATTTGCGTAATATAAAGCATTTTGTTCATCATCTCTTGTAATTTCTCTTTTTTCTTTTTTCTTCAAATCCTCAAGATAATTTACAGCTATTCTCTGCATTTCTGACATAGGCACATCAAAATTATTATTCTTTAACAATTCCAATAAAAGCTTCTCCTTCTTTACTTTCTCCACATCAAGCTCTAATCTCTTCTTCAAATTCTCCCTATAAGCTGTCATAAATTCTTCAGCAGAAGAATACATATCCTTAAAATTCTCTTTAACAAACTCATCTGTCAACTCAGGAACTACTGTTTTTTCTATCTGCTCAATTTTCAAATCTGCTTTATATACTTTATCATCTTTCTTATAATCAATTTCTACAACATCACCAGTTTTTTTGCCTTTTAATATCTCTAATATATTTCCCGGGAGATTTTTATCAATAGGAAAACGATTTGTAATATATCTTGTAAAAGTTTCTTTTTCATCTGAATCTTTCAATGTAATCTCAACTTTAGCAAAATAATCAGGTTCAAAAGGGCCATCTGTTTTTTCAAATTTCTGATAATTCATTAAAAAGAGATTTAACTGCTCCTCAACAAACTTTTCTGTAAATTCAGGACCTTTAGGAATTTCAATTTCTAAATTTTTATAATCTTTAAGTTCAAACTCTGGATGAGTCTCAATAGTAACAATATAAACAACAGAACCATCTTCTGCTTTATTTATCTCTAAATCATTTTTATCACCCAAATACTCTATCTTCGCCTGTTCCAATGCTTCTTTAAAAGTTTCCTGTACAACTGCTTTATTAAACTCTTCCTCAATAAGATTATTATATTTTTTTATAAATAACGATAAAGGCGCTTTACCCTTTCTAAAACCGGGATATTGTACTTTAGAATGTAAAAACTTAACTATTCTATCTTTTATTTTTTTCGCCTGCTCTGCATCAATAGTGACTTCTAATTCCCTCTGACTGGCACTAATTTTGTCAACATTTACAATCACTGATTCCTCCATTTTTTAAAGTTCATTCTATTTTAATAAAATTCATAAATATTGTCAAGCTATTTTTAGTGTTTAACTTACCTAATATGGTTGAATTGAATTTATAAAATATTTAAAATTTTCTATAGTTTCTTTTATTCTATCTATTAATTCTGGATCATATATATGCTTTAATTCCTCAGTTAAATGCTTCTCTTTTTCATTAGAAATCTTTTTGATACTTTCAAACATGTTCTTATCAAAAACTTGAAAAGATCTTTGAAACTTTATAATTAATTTGATAAAATTGGAAAGATAAGTTTCTAAATAACTTTTTAATTCTTCCTGTAACTCATCTTTAATATAAGCCACCCATATATTCAATATTTTTTTATATAATTCATGATAAATATCTGAAAAATATCTATCAACAAAATTAAAAAAAGCATCTACTAAAAATGATTTTATCTCCCCATCAGGATACTTAAATTGAGACATAAATACTAAAATTTTTATAAAATATTCATTAAATTCCCGATCATCTGCTGTTTTAAGAATCTTAATCATTTTTTCTAAATGATTAACAATTTCCTCTACATTATACAAATCCCCTTTTATTCCTGCATTAAATAATGTATTAAAATCAAGATACTTCGGAGAATCCTTTTTCTTTTTATCTTTACTAAAATCTCCTCCTACATTATCATTAAAAAAAATATTATCAGATAAAATATTCTCTATTTTTTCCTCTACAATATCGTTTATTTTAAACAAAACAGATTTATTTTCAATATTAATACTAATTCCCTTTTTCAAAAGTTTATAAAATATATCAAAAATTTTTCCATCGAATTGAGTCCCGGAGTACTGTTTCAATTTAGCAATAGCAACAGCAAAACTGTAAATAAAATCAGAACTTTTTTTCAAATTTCTTTTAAAAATTGAATCAAAGGCAGTGGCAATAGAAACTATAGCACCTCCAACTTTATAAAGATTTAATTTTGGGAAATCCTCTGGCATATATCCTTTACCGTCCGGCTGATAATGGTGCCAAGCAATAATTAATATAGAATTCCTAAAAAAGTAATTACCACTTTTCAA
The DNA here is from genome assembly GCA_964384205.1 of uncultured bacterium. Taxonomy (GTDB): domain Bacteria; phylum JAGOEH01; class JAGOEH01; order JAGOEH01; family CAYLKS01; genus CAYLKS01. Next base: position 42,672 of record CAYLKS010000002.1, read on the forward strand.
AATTTCCATCGATTCTTTAACATGAGATTTTAAAACTTTAATCTTTTCATCAGCTTCTATATTTTCACCCATTTTTAATTTATAATCTAATCCAATATCACAATACAAAGTAGCAAAATACAATGCTTCATTCCTCACAGGATCCGAATACTCTTTAGTAGCAAATCCTATTTTAGAAGCTATCTGAGCCGAACATAGATAATGCAAATAAAATTCTTTATTCTTCTTTTTTAACAAAAAATAATTATCATAAAAATTTATCAAATCTTTCTTTATCTTTTCTATTATCTCAATACAATTATCCATACTCTCTCCGTCTCTAATAAAGAATAATAACAAATAAAACAAAAATTGCAAGAAAAATTAATAATATAACTATTGACATATTCAAAAAATTTTAATAAATTTCCTACATGTTAATAATAAACAATATTCTTTCGATTCAAATTGATATAAAAATAAAAAAACAGCAGGAGAAGAAATAATGTCTTTTTTAAGCTTCAATCCTTCAAAAGAAAGCAACCTTGCAACTTTTATGTATTCTGAACCAATAGAAAATCCTATAATTCTAAAAGAATTAAAAACAGAATTATCAAAAAATTTCAATGATATAGAAAACTATTTCTTTCACAACAAAGATAAATGGAAATTTCTACACTATAACAAACCAGTTATAGATCTAAATGAAATTTATAAAATAGAAAGAAAAAATGCTACAGTACTATTATACACAATAATGAAATTTGATAAAGACTACTCAGCTTTACTTCAACACTCTGGAGGCGCCAATACCAAAATATGGATAAATAATGTTTTAATAGCTAAATTTGACAAAAATAATTCTCCTGAACGGCTTAATCTTAATAAATTTAAAGATTATCTTATTCCTGTAGAGTTTAAACAAGGCTTGAACCATGTCGTTATAGAAGTAAGACAAAACAATGTAGATTGGGATTTTGAAATAAAATTTTTTAACTATAGCTATCAACCACTGAAAGAATATACTATATTCATACCTTATCAAACTGATGATATAGAATTTGCTCATCATTCTTTATTTGATTCATTGCAGGTTGACCTTCAAAAATCAAATATAGAACATAAAGATGATTTAAATCTTATTATGCATTCCGAACTTAATACATGCAATTTTCCAGAAAATATGACAGCATCTATACAAATAACAACAATAGATAATAAAATAAGCTTTGAAAGAAAATTAAAACATCTACCTCAAAATATTTTTAGATTCAATTTCAATAGAGTAGATTTAGATATTCCTGATGGCTTCTATAATCTTAATATGGTTTTTGAAAGTGTTTTATTTCAAAAAACAAGACATATAAGCTCTTTTATTTTAATATCTAATTTTTCAGGAAAACTGCAAAAATATTTTGAACGAATTAATAATCTAAAACAAACTTTATCAAAAAGTAAAAAATACAAAAAATTATTTGACTATTCTCTACCGAGAGTCGAATATAAAACTCTTCTTTTAGATGAAGTTTGGAACTCTGCTACCAAAGGAATTGAAGATTTCAATCTCATAAACACTCTAATAAAAGAAATAGAAGAAGAATTAGACCTATTAGAAGAAAAAAAAGATCCTTTACTGAAAAAAACTGGCTATATAAAATGTGCCTACTATAATGAACACTCAGACGATCCCGTGCCTTATTCAATATATCTGCCAAAAAATTACAATAAAAACAAAAAATATCCTGTAATTTTTGGACTACATGGATACAAAGCCAATCACTATATTTTTATAAAACGATTCTTTAATCTGGGAATTAATAAAAACCAAAATGACTATATAGATCCCCATGATCTTGAGAATATTCCAAATATAGACTGTATTGTTGTAGCAATAAACGGTTATGGTTCTATTGGATATGATAGCTATGCAGAGACTGACTTTTTTAATACATATAACCATATAAAAAACTACTATTCTATTGATGAAAATAAAATATACATCGTAGGAATTTCAATGGGCGGCGCCGGAGCTTTATATTTATTATCCCACTATCCAGATTATTTTGCAGCTGGTGCTTTATTATGCCCTGTTTATGATTTCTATAAATTTTATACACCAGAATTAAAAAGTTCTCTAATTCATGGACAAAAGCAATTAATCGATAATTATGCATATAGTAACTATCTTCATAATTTAGAACATATCCCTTTATATATATTCCATGGGACTAATGATACTGTAGTGCCAGTTGAACATTCAAGAAAACTAATTGACGAATTAAATGAATTGGGATTTAAAAAAATATATATTGAATTCTCAGGATTTAATCATAATATATGGGACGTTGTTTTTCAAAATTTTCCATTAACAGAAATTTTAACCAAACACACAAAAGAAAATATTTATAATTTTACATTTGTTTCTAATGATACAAATTATAACAAATATAACTTTATTGAAATACTCGAACCAAGTTACAATAGATTTACAATGAAAATTAAAACATATAAATTAGAAGATAAACTATTCATTGAACCAAATAATATCAAATATTTTAAAATATTAAAAGATAAACTTGATTATAAAACAATAAAACATATTTTTGTAAATGGTGTAGAACTCGCTTTACCTAAAATCAAAAAAAGCGACTTAATTATAACATTAGAAGAAGAACAAAATCCAAAAATTATAAAAAAATATTCCTCCCCAGAAGCATGCAAACCTAAACAAGGAATTTTTCAAGCTTTTAAAGAATGGCATACCTTTGTAGTAAGTAATAATATAGATAAAAGAACAAAAAATCTATTGGAAAGATTAACATATTATCCATATATGGAACATATAACTTTCCCTATCCTCAATGCTGAAAAAGCAGACCTTAGTAAAGATGAATTAGGAAATATTATATTAATTGGAACTCCCGATACAAATATTCATATAAAAAAACTATTTGAAAAACTTCATTTTACCTATGAAAATAATAAAATTATTCTATTTGGGAAAGAATATCATGGCTCTCCCGTTCAAGCCATTTTTCATTATAAAAATATATTTAATCCAAAACATGAAATCGTGTGCTACCTATTAAGTCACCCAGATGTAATTGCCGATGAATTTATCAAACCAAATATATGGTTTAGTCCATTTCACTATACTGATGTATTTATATTCAATAAAAATGAACTAATCCATCAAGAAGTATTTACTAACGATTGGCCTTCTATAGAATGATAATTTTAAAAAGTACCATAATAAATGCAATTACAATAATTATCGGAAGCTCTATCGGTCTTCTATTAAATAGAAAAATTCCAGATAATATAAAAACAATTGTTTTTCAAGCAATAGGATTATCTACAATTCTATTAGGAATAAATATGGGACTCAAATCTACAAACTTTATCTATATAATCTTTAGTGTAATTATTGGTGTAATAATCGGGGAATTTTTCAAACTTGACCATAAATTTCAAATATTTAGTGAAAATATTAAGCATAAATTCAAATTCAAAGACGAATATTTCACAGAAGGATTAATATCTGCTTTTCTAATATTTTGTATCGGTTCAATGACTATTGTCGGGGCAATTAATGCTGGCATAAACAACGATCATACATTGTTATTAACAAAATCTATTTTAGATGGTTTCACCTCAATTGCTCTTGCTTCTACATTTGGCATCGGAGTAATGCTATCTTTCATCCCACTTCTTATATTTCAAGGAGGAATAACAATATTTGCTAATTTCTTTGCTAAATTCTTCTCTTCAGAAATTATAAATGATTTAACTGCTGTAGGCGGTATTATCATACTTGCTCTTGCCCTCGAGATCCTGAATTTAAAAAAAATGAAACTAATAAATTTCTTGCCAGCATTGGTAATTATTATAATTTTTCATATAATAATTTAATTATATGAAGAATAAAAGTTTTATTGTTGCTACTAAATCTAAATATAAATTAGCACTAATTTCCAACATAATAAAAAATTTTAAAGCAATCCAACCTTTATATAAAGAAGAAAAAAACATAATAATGTCTCCTGATAAAAAATGTATATACCTCGCTAAAGAAAAAGTAAAAAGCCTAATCCAAAATCATTCAAAGAGCTATATAATAGCTTCCGATCAACTATTAATTTGTGACGGAAAAGAACTTTTCAAACCAATAACAAAAGAAAAAGCTTTTGAACAACTGCTGTTTATGAAAAACAAAACCAGCATTTTCTATACAGGATTAGCAGTATATTCTCCAATCGATCAAAAAATAACAACAGACTATGAGACCTGTGAAATAAAAATCAAAAATCTTCCTGAACAATTTCTAAAAAAATATATTGAAGAAGATAAACCTTACGACTGTGCTGGAGCATTTAAAATCGAAAGCAAAGGTATAATAATTACAGAATATATAAAAACAAAAGATTATACGTCTTTAATTGGATTCCCCCTAATAAAATTAAGCAATATACTGCTTAAATATAATTATGAATTTTTTTAATATAATAAAAAGCATCTTATTAATTTTTCTAAGTCTTTTAATTTCAATAAGTAGCAAATATATAAATATTTTTATCTTTTTAACATTTATCCCAATATTTATCTCTTTCTATAAATTCCCCAAAATATCTAAATTCACATTTGCTCTCTATTTTATAGGATATTTTTTTATATATGAAGCCTATTTACTCCCTTTAATACATCAGTTAATTTTTCTAATAATAATAATTTTAATATTTTCTGCTACAAATATATTACTCGCTAAAACTGAATTCAAATATATGCTTATCATTATATCTGCCAATATTATAATTTTTGACTATATATTATATAATTTATGGGGAACTTTATTTATATTCTCGTCAAATATAGGAAATGAATACTTACTAAAAATATCAACATATTTAGGACCTCAAACTATTCTGGCTATTAGTTTAACATTTTCAACTTTAATTGTATATAATATAAATAAAAAACAAATCATCAAACCATGTGCATCTTATGTTCTTACAATTAGTTTTATTATAATATTTGGGTATATAAGTAATTTTACTTATAATAAATTTCTCAATTTCTTTATAATAAATTTCAATAATAAAAAAGAAGCAAAATATATAGAATTAACAAATAAATCTCTATCATTCATAGAAAAAAAATCACTAAAAAATTCCATTATACTTCTTCCATCAATAAATATTGCTTTTAACAATGACACTGAAAAAAAATTTTTTGAATTATGGGGTAATATCTCAAAAAAATACTCTGCTGATTTAACATTAGGATGCAAAGATTTATTTTTTAATTATAATGTAGCTCCACTTTTTTCACAAAATGGAAATGTAGTCGAAATTAGCGAACAAAAACAATTTTTCCCTATAACTAATATTGATAAAGGAGAATATACATTATTTATAGAAAAAATAAAATCTAATATTGGCATATTAGTTAATGAAGAAATCTTTTTTAAAAAACCTGCTGATTTTCTTACAAAAACTGGCTCCCACATAATTATCAACCCTCAAAAAAATATTACATGGTTAAAAAATAATCGAATAATAAATTCTCTAAAATTAAATGCTATTATAAATAGACAATCTATCATATCCAATTTTTATAATAAATTGATAATCGCTATAGATGCTAATGGACATCTTATATTTACAAAAGATAATTTTAACAAATATCCTGTAAAAATAATAAAAATCAAACTACCCGAAGGCAAAAGTTTCTCAAGATATCAACAATGGGGAGATTTATTACCTTACAGTGCCTTTATAATTTTATTTTTATTAATAATACAAAAACTATACAAAACTAAATCATTTTTTTAATCTTTCACAAATTTTTCTTTTCAACTCATGTTTTTGCCCTACCCAATTCGGTGCAATTAATAAATCATCAGTATCTTCACTGATTCTTTCAATAACAACATTCGAATTAAGATGCTGTAAAAAATAAACAACTCTATTAACATACTCATCCATTGATATAAGCTGAATTTCCCCCTCTTTATAATATTTCGCAAAAACAGTATGCTTTACAATTGCCAATGGATGAATTTTCACCCCATCAATACGAGAATCATTAATAATAGCAGCTGCTTTTTTAATATCATCATAAGTTTCATGAGGCAATCCAAAAATTAAATGTGTACTAATCCTAATCCCAGGAATAAAATTTCTAATATAATGAATAGCCTCTATAAAATCATGAACACTATGGCCTCTATTTATATATTCCAATACTTTATCAGAAGCAGATTGTAATCCAATTTCGAGCCAAACTTCTTTAGAATAATGAATTTCTTTTATCAAATTCAATATATTATCTGAAAAACAATCTGGCCTTGTTGCAATAGATATAACCCTTATCCTATCAAATTCCAACGGAACTCTATACATTTCCTCCAAAACATCCAATGGCGCATAAGTATTTGTGTAAGTTTGATAATAGGCAATAAAATCCGTATTCTTTAAATTCTTATATTTATCAATCCAGAAATTAATCTGCTCCCTGATAGATTTCTTAGCAAATTCTTTAAAAAACGGATTAAACCCCTCATTATTGCAATAATAACACCCTTTATACGAGATAGTGCCATCTCTATTAGGACATGTAAGATTTGTAAATAATGGTATTTTTCTTAATTTTATACCATATTTCTCTTTTATAAATCTATTTAAAGTTAAATAACAATCCATAATTTTATAAAACCGCTGTTGCAAGTGCAAAAAGAAATACATTTTTTGCACCCGCATTTTTTAAAACTTTTGCACATTCATTCGTTGTAAATCCAGTAGTAAAAACATCATCTACTAATAAAATATTCTTATCTGTAATATATTCTCTTTTAGAATTTACAACAAAGAATGCATTTGCAATATTATGTTGCCTATCTTCCAATATTAATAACGATTGTGGTTTCGTATTTTTTAATCTAATAAGGATATTTTCATAAATTTTTTTATTTGTAAGTTTAGATATTTCCTTCCCAATAATTTGACTCTGATTATATCCCCTACTTCTTTTTCTGGAAGGGAAAAGAGGTACAGGGATAATTAAATCAAATTCTGGCAACCTTTCAAGTGAAATATGTTTATCAATTAAATTCTTCATTAACTTTATAGCACTAAAATCTCTATCAAACTTAATCGCGTGTATAAGCTCCTTTACAATACGTGTATAATAAAATAATATATATACCTCATCTAAAAAAAATAACCTATCATATACATTTATATCTTCTATAGGATTTAACTCTTTTTCTAAACAGTTTCTACAGACAAAATTTTCATTATATTTAAGAATTCTATTACACAATCTACATTGCTGTATAAAAATAAAATTTACTACAATATCAAAAAATTTAATATTCATATCTATTGCGTCCAATATTAACAATAATTCCCAAAATGAAAAAATTAGTTAACATAGAACTACCACCGTAACTTATAAAAGGAAGAGGAATTCCAGTAATAGGCATAATTCCTAAAGTCATTCCAATATTAATAAACATTTGAAAAAAAATAATAGAAATAAAGCCTATAAGCACCAACTGATTAAATTTATTTTTTGTTTCAGATACTAATTTTATACTATACCAGAAAAATATAAAATACACTAAAAGAACAAAAACTGAACCAACAAAGCCAACCTCTTCCCCAATAACAGAAAAAATAAAATCAGTATGTTTTTCCGGAATAAATTTTAACTTTTTTTGAGTTCCCTTTAAAATTCCTTTTCCCCAAAAACCGCCCGAACCTATGGATACCTTTGATTGAATAATATGATAACCTGCTCCTAATTTATATTTATTAGGATCTAAAAAAACTAATATCCTCTCTTTCTGATAATCATGCAAATGATTCCATATAACAGGCGTAGCTATACTAATAACAATATTAAGCACAAATAGAAAAATTACTGTTCTAAGTTGAAATTTAGAAATAAAAAGCAGATAAAAAAGCAAAATAGCAAAGAAAAACCATGCAACTATATTAAATGTGCAAATTATATTAATCAAAGGTAAAATAAAAAACACCAAAACAATAAATCTTATCCCTGAATAATACAACATAACAAGAGTAAATAAAGCAAATAAAATAGTAGTTCCTAAATCTGGCTCTTTTAAAATCAAAAGAGCAGGTATAGCTGGTATTAAAAAAGCAATAGATATATGTTTAAATGTTTCAAAAGGCCTTTTTAACTTCTCTAAATAATAAGCTAACATCAAAACCGTAGAAATTTTTGCAAATTCAGACGGCTGAAGACCAAATCCAGCAATAGAAAACCATCTTCTCGCACCTGATATATTATCTCCTAAAAATAAAACCAATATTAACAAAATTATAGAAATAATATATAACGGAAGTGCCAACAAATATAAATATCTAAAATCAATTGTTTGTATAATAATAAAAATAGTCAATCCCACCAAAATCCAGAATGTCTGTTTATAAAAAAAAGCCTTTGTTTCAAAAAATGTTGAAGAAAAAACAAATAACTCACCAATCAATACCAATAAAAGAGCTGAGAAAAAAACTACCTTTGGGAAAAATCTATCTCTAAATAATTGCTTAAAAAAATCAATCACTTTCATCACCTATTCTCTTTTTTTTCATTATTCCATTGTTATCTATTCTTTTTTCTTTATAAAAATAATAATGCAATAAATCACCAATAATAGGAGCCGCTACACTTCCTCCATGGCCAGCAAATTCTACTATACAAGCAAATGCAACCTCTGGATCATCATAAGGCGCAAAACCTGCAAACCATGCATGGGTATAATGCTCTTTTTTTATTACTTCAGCAGAACCAGTTTTACCAGCAACTGTCACTCCTTTTACTTTAGCCCTATATCCTGTTGCAAAATGACCATTAACAGCATCCCTCAATGATTTTTTTATTTTTACTAAAACTGAAGGCAATACATCTATTATTACTTTATCACTTTTATAAAAATGTAATTCTTCTTTTTTCAAAGGATTATACCAATATTTCAACAAATGAGGCCTACTACATTCGCCCTCATTAGCAATCAAAGCCATTAAAAATGCCATTTGAAGAGGAGTAACCAATATTTCTCCTTGCCCAATACTTAAATTTAACAAAACTCCCTTAGGAAAATGAGACCAACCCAATTTTTCAGTATAAAATTCTTTTGTTGGTATCAACCCTGCATTTTCACCTCTAAGATCAATACCTGTTTGTTTACCCAAATTAAACTTCAAAGCCCAATCATGAATATTATTAATACCTAATTTTAGTCCTAATTGATAAAAATAAACATCACAACTCTGTACTATTGCTTGCCTTAAATCTATATCTCCATGTCCTGATGATTTCCAGCAACCAAAAATTCTATCACCATATTCCATATATCCTTTACAAGGTTGTAAATGTGTATTCAAATCTATACCAAGTAATTCCATTGCAGCTGCTGCAACAACAACTTTAAAAACAGAACCAGGGGGATATTTACTATTAATCGCTCGATTAAACATCGGATAATTAGGATTAGACATAATTTTATTCCAATCCTCACTTGAAATTTTACGAGATAATAAATTTAAACTATATACAGGATAATTAGCTAAAACTAAAACATCGCCTGTTTTAACATCTAACATTACAATAGAACCTGCCTTATATTTCGATAACAGTTCCTCCGCATATTTCTGTAATTCCATATCAACAGTAAGTACTAAATTATTCCCCGGCACTGGCTCTTTTGTTTTATCCTTATAAATCTCTCCCATTTCCCGTTCCAATGCATTAACTTCTATATATTTATATCCATCTTCCCCTCGCAATAACTTTTCATATTGAGCTTCCACTCCAGATCTGCCGATTAAATCTCCAAAGTTATAACCATTTTCTTTTAAATTTTCTAACTCATCTTCTTTAATTTCATTCAAATATCCTAAAAAATGACACCCTACAGTGTCATAAGGATAATAACGCATTAAACTTCTAATTATATTGATCCCCGGTAATTCATCCTTGTGTTCAGACAAAATAGATACTTTTTTAAAATCTATATCTCTTTTAAGAGGTATAGGTTTAAAAGAAAATTTAGGCTTAGCATAAGTTAAAGTCTTATTTGTATCAAGATCCAAAATTTCACAAATCTTTTTTATAGTATGAGTTCTATTTTTGATTCTATAAGGTGTTATTGCCACAGTAAATGTATTTTTATTGCCAGCTATAATCCTGCCATATCTATCATATATCAAACCACGCGGGGCATCAATATATACCATCCTTATTCTATTTTTATCCGCTTCTTTATAATATTTAATATACTGGATTATCTGTAAATTAAACAATTGAGCTATAAGTATGAAAAATAAAAATACTAAAAAAAACAAAAAAGCCCTGTCTCGTGAACTAAAAAAACTAAAACTACTCATGAGAAAAATAATATTTCATTAAATTAATAACTATAAGTATAAAACTTGTATATAAAAAAGCCGGAATCCCGATAAATAAAAAATTACTAAAAAATTTATAAATCTCCGGGATACTCAATGCTATAGTATAACCTAAATAATAAAGCAAAACAATTATAATCCCTAATATTGCCTCAGATAAGGTATTATCTATAAAAAATCGTTCTCGAGTCTTTACCCCATAATACATCAAACTAACAAACAATAATGTATTTATACCAAAATATTTTACAGAAAAAACATCAAGCGAAAGTCCGCCCCAAAAAGCCATATGTAAAACATTATTTCTATCACAAAAAAATAACATATTAATTAAATAAATAATAACAAGATTAGGGAATACTCCATAACTATAAATCTTATTCGTAAACAAAATCTGTATAAAAAGGATAACATAAAGTCCTAAAAACTTAATCAAATATCTCATTTTCTTTTTTTATTATAATAACATCTTCAAGTTTATTAAAATCAACAAAAGAACGAATTAAAACCTTTCTTCTTCTATTATACTTATCACTCTCCTCTAATTTCATAATTTTACCAACAGGTAAGTTTGCCGGAAAAATATCACTTTGTCCACTTGTCAACACAATATCATCTTCTTTAATCTCATCAATAAGAGAAATATCCATCAGCTCAAAAATATTCCCTTCCATCCAGCGCATAATCGAATAAACTCGTGATTTCTGAAGTTTTATACTAACTTCATAATTTCTATCAGTTATAAGTAAAACAATAGAACTAAATGGCCCAACAGAAAAAACCTTACCAACCAATCCATCTTTACTAATCACAGGCATATTCTTTTTTATGCCAGAATTACTGCCTTTATCTATCATAATAGAATTATACTCTAAATTGGGATTATAACCTATAACTCGGGCAACAATATAGTCCCACTTTTTAAATATTTCTGAATGCTGATTCTTAAATTCTAACAGTTTCTTAAGCCGTTTATTTTCTTCTAAAATTTCATAATTATCATAAATATTTTTTTTTAACTCTACCAATTCCTTTTTTAATTCTATATTTTCCCTTCTATAATTAATATATTCATCAAAAACAACAAAAGCTTTCTGAACTGGATAAAGTATAGAATTAATATAAAATCTGCCAATATTCATCTTATAATTATTATTAAGAAAAAGAAAGATAATAGATAACATCAAATATATTATAAAAATTCTATTAAAAGAATCGGTATTTTTTTTCATCAATGTTTCAAATCACTAATAAGTATTTTTGAATAATGAGAAAGATTTGAAAGAATTTTGCCTGCACCACGAACTACACAAGTTAAAGGATCATCAACAACATTGATAGGAAGATTAGTTTCCTGCCTTAATCTTTCATCTAATCCTTTTAACAAAGAACCACCGCCTGTCATAATTATCCCTCTATCAAGAATATCTGCAGAAAGCTCTGGCGGTGTTTGCTCTAATGCTAATTTCACAGCTTCCACAATATCATTAATAGGTTCAGATAATGCTTCTCTGGTTTCTGAAGAAGATATCTTTATTGTTTTAGGAATACCTGCTATTAAATCTCTACCTTTTACTTCCATTTCCTTTTCTTCTCCCGTAGGATAAGCTGATCCAATCTGAAACTTAATTTTTTCAGCAGTTCTTTCACCAATTAATAAATTATATGTTTTTTTCATATATTGAATAATAGCCTCATTCATTTCATCACCACCAACACGAATAGAAGCATTACTCACAATACCACCTAAAGCAATTACTGCTATTTCTGTAGTCCCTCCTCCAATATCAATTATCATCGAACCACTCGGTTCTTCCACAGGTAAACCAACTCCGATAGCAGCAGCCATTGGTTCTGAAACTAAAAAAACTTCTCTTGCTCCTGCATGTTCAGCAGAATCTCTTACAGCTCTTTTTTCTACTTCTGTAATACCTGAAGGAATACAAATAACAATTCTTGGTCGAACTAACCATTTATATTTATATACTTTCCCCAAAAATAATCTTAGCATTTCCTCTGTCACTTCAAAATCAGCAATAACTCCATCTTTTAGCGGTCTAATAGAAATAATTTCATTAGGTGTCCTTCCTATCATCTCTTTAGCTTCATTTCCAATAGCTAAAACTTTCTTCGTCCGAGCATCTAATGCAACAACCGAAGGTTCATTAATCACAATCCCTTTTTTTTCAACATAAATTAAAGTATTTGCTGTGCCTAAATCAATACCTATATCACCTGTAAAAAGTGCCATATCTCCTCCATAAATTATTCAATTTATTTTTTTTCATATTTTTCCCATTCTCCATAAACTTCATTAACAACTTTTATATTACCTTTGAATCTCTCTCCTGTATTATAATTATAATTCCACCCCATATATTTAGAATCACCACAACCAACAGTAGTAATCAAAAATCTATCATTTAATTCTCCAAAATATCTTGCCTGATGAATTAAAGACTCTCCATCTCCACCACTTGGATCAATTGGTATCCAGCCATAATTTGGAATAAAAACCTCAACCCAGCGATGAAATACATCATCAGTGCTGGCAACATCATTTCTTACAACAACAGACCCCTGAAACCTTGCAGGTATTCCCAAAGCATGAGCAATAGCCAAAAAAGAAAAAGAATATTCACTACAAGAACCACTTCCTCTCTTGAGAATTACAGGAGCAATCTCCCAACCACCGGACAAATCATAATATAAATTATCTCTAAGGTATTTATAAATTCGTCTAACAAGCCAATAATAATTGTCTCCTGCTTCCTCTGATTCTCGTTTAATTTTAGCAGCAATTGATTGAATCACCGGATCATCAATTCTAAATTTTGAACCATCTTTGGTATATAATTTTATTGTATCTTTTGGAATATCCTTCAAACTCCCACATTTTTCCGGTTCAATAAAAAACCTAATGTGTCTTAATTCTACAGGAACTATCATATGCGCTTCTGTATGCTTTAAATTATCAAAAGAAAAATGCGCTACCTTCTGTCCCCATTGATCATAAACAAACTTATATTTATTCGCAGGAACAAATTTTATATCAAGGACCTTTTGATTAGGCAAATCATGAGGCACTGCAAAATATATATCAGAATGTAAATCTGTACCTTCTCCTAAAAAATGAGTCTTGCAGGTCATATCACATTTTAAAACTCTCTTATTCAATACATAAAATTTCTTTTTAGCATTCAAATCAACTACTTTAATTTCTTTATCAACATAACCATATAAAACTAATGAATTATCATAATATGTTATCCCTGATACAAATTCGTCCGGAGCCTCTAAAATATTAATAATCTCTCCATATTTTGATGAAAACTGGTACAACTGATCTTTATATCTATTAGAAATCCATAAATATTTCCCGTCATAAGCCAAACCAGTGCCGCCTTCTACAAAAAACTTTTTTATAACAGTACCATCCTGAGGATGTAATAAAATAAGATTATTCCTATATTCTATAACCCAAACACCTTCATCTGTTCTTACAATACCTTCAGGAAAATTCCCCGGAAAATCAAATGCCCTATCAATTATTCCAGTCGCAGCATCCATTCTATAAATCTTGTTACTAGCTCTATCACATAACCATAAAAAACCATTGTAAAAAGATACACCATAAATATCATAAGAAGGACAAGCAAATGATTTTTCTATTTGCTTTGAATCAATATCAATTAAAAATAAAGAATCTTTTTCTTTTTCAACAACCCAATACTTAGAACCTTTATAGTGACTTATACCTGTAATATATTTCAAATCAGTAAATTTAACACTTTTTTTTACTTCGCCTAAATCTGCAAAAGAAAAAACATATAAAATAAAAATTAATAAAATAATACTTCTTTTCATAATGTTACCCCCATGATTTTAAATCATCTTTTAATTTAATAATTAGTTCTTCAATATAAGCTACAAAATTATCAAAATCATTTATATTTTCACCACAATACCTTGATATTGAAGACTCAACAAAAGCAAAAATCTTATCAAAAGAAATCCTCTCCTGTAAAAAGGCATCAACTGCAACTTCATTTGCATAATTCAATACAGCCGGAGCTACTTTTGAAGATTTTAATGATTCATAAGCAATTTTAATAGATTTAAATCTATCCATGTCAGGTTCATAAAATTCCAACTTTCCTAATTTATACAAAGGAGGGTTTTCCATAGAAGAGGGCAATCTATCAGGATAAGAAAGTGCATACTGTATAGGAAATTTCATATCTGGTATGCTCATTTGAGCTATCTGAATGCCATCAATAAACTCCACAAAAGAATGAATGTAAGATTGAGGATGAATTATAACTTCTATCTGCTCGGCCTTTAAATCAAATAAATGATATGCTTCTATAATCTCAAGTGCTTTATTAAACATCGTAGCAGAATCTATTGTGATTTTCTTGCCCATATTCCAGGTAGGATGCTTCAATGCTTCCTCCGGCTTAATAATACTAAAATCAATATTCTTTTTAAAATAAAATGGCCCCCCAGAAGCTGTTAAAACAATTTTCTTCAAAAATGCTCTATGATTTCCTATAGATTGAAAAACAGCACTATGCTCACTATCAACTGGTATTAATTCTGTATCACTATTATTCAATTTTTCTTTGAGAAAATACCCACCAACTACCAATGATTCCTTATTTGCCAGAGCAATTCTCTTCGCCTTTCCAACTGCATAATATGATGGTAAAAGACCGACACCTCCGACAATAGCATTTACTAAATAATCATAATCAAGAGATTTTACCATTTCTAAAATTCCATCAAGTCCACAAAAAAAATGAAATTCTGGATATAACTGTCTGGCTCTTTCACATATTTCTTTATTATATATACCAATATATTTAATATTAAATTCTTTTGCTTGCTTAATTAAATTTTCTAAAGATGAATTAGCCGCAATACCAATAATTCTATATTTATCTATATTTTCTCTTACAATATTTATAACATTATTTCCTATAGAACCTGTTGAACCTAATAATAATAAACTAATCATTAAGTAATATTATATACAAATAATAATAAAAATCAATAATTAATTAAAAACTTAAAAAAAAAGTAACTAAAAATAACATTAAAATATAAACTATCAAGTCTATCTAAAATCCCACCATGACCTGGTATTAAATTAGATGAATCTTTTATCCCAATACTTCTTTTTATCAAGCTTTCAAAGAGATCACCAATAAATCCAATAAAAACAATTAATATTGTATATAAAAAAATTATAATATAATCTAATCTAAAATTAAAATATTTATTAGTAAAATAAATATATATAAAATTAAATAATAAAGTAAAAATAAAACCACCAAATAGACCTTCAATGGACTTTTTAGGACTAACAACAGGCGCTATCTTATGCTTACCAAATGCTACTCCTGTAAAATAAGCACCACTATCAGGCACCCATGTATTAATATAAACAAACAACAATAATAAAAAAGAAGTTAGATGATCCGCAAATATATATCGCAATTGATACCAACATATAATAGGAAAAAATAAATACATATAAAAAAAGAAATTATAAAAAATCTTATCAAGTCCCGATTGAATATCCTGCTTTATAATTACCGAAAAAATCAAAATAAAAGAAAATAAAAAGATCAAAAAAGGAATATCCGTAGAATAAAAATAATAATACCAGAGGGAAACTAATAAACTCAATGGCAAAAAATATCTACATATTAATAATTGTCTATTATTTATAATATTATTAACTTCATAAACAGCAAAAAGTTGAATAACCAAAAGAGTAATAAAAAAAGGCAGCCCCCCAATATAAGAAAGAAATAAAATAACTGGTATTAAAACAAAACTAACAATTATCCTTGTTATCATTTAATCCCACCAAACCGTCGTTCACGAGTAGTATATGAATCAATTGCATGCTGAAATTCCTGTTCATCAAAATCAGGCCATAAAGTTTTAGTTACATATATTTCTGAATAAGCTGATTGATAAAGTAAAAAATTAGATAATCTCATCTCTCCTGAAGTACGTATAATTAAATCAGGATCAGGAAAATCAGCAGTATCTAAGTAAGATGAAATAAGTTCTGTTGTTATATCATTTACATCTATTTTATTTTCTTTTATATCATTAGCAATCTTTATAATAGCCCTTCTTATTTCATCTCGAGAACCATAATTAAGAGCAAGGATCAAATTAAGACCTGTATTATCTTTTAATTTTTCTTTAGCATTATTTAGTTCTCTCTGCACATAATCCGGTAACATGGAAATATCACCTATTGTATGTAATACCACATTATTCTTTTTCAATTCATCTATTTCAGAAATCAATTTATCATATAATAATTTCATCAAAGCTTCTACTTCCTTATGCGGCCTTTTCCAATTTTCAGTAGAAAAAGTATATAAAGTAAGATACTTAATACCTATCCTTCCTGCATATTCTACAATTCTTTTTACTGTTTTAATACCTTCCCTATGTCCGAAAATCCTCGGCTTATGAAATTTTTTAGCCCATCTACCATTACCATCCATAATAATGGCAACATGTTCTGGAGTACTCTTCACTTTTCTACATCCTTACTAAAATTTAAAATTAAATGGAAATTTTATTTTAACTGTTCCATATTCTATCTTAGAAAAACGCCATTTCTTTATAATCTTCCTAACACCTTCTAAGAAATCCTTATTCTTTATTTCTGAACTAACAATCTTAACATTAGATACAATACCAGAAGGTAAGATAGTAATCTCAAAAACAACATTACCTCTTAAATCCGGATACCTTCTCAATTTAGAATTATAATATCTTATCAACTCATCATAATTAAATAATAATACTCTTTTAATCTCTTCCTTTGAACGATACTCTCCTCCTTCAATTACTATAAAATCTTCATCACTACCCTTTTCAGTTCGAGATTGTTCATTAAGCAAAGAAGTAAGGTGATCATCAATAACTGGGGTTATTTCAACTGGCTTACCTTTATTCTTCACTTCAATAGTGGTATTTAAGATTTCTTTTAAACGGTAATATGCAGATTTACCCTGACATATTGTAAGCAACAGTATAATAATGATTATTATACCTATTACAATAAATCTAAAAATACTACTATCTAAAAATGAGGAGCTCCTTTTTACTTTATATGGTCTATAATATTCTTCTATAGCTTCATTAATAATATTAATATCAAATAATATATTAGCTACTTTATAACCGGTCTTTTTAAATATATCCTCTTTAATCTTATCATCTAAAGACTCTACACTGGCAATTAATAATATATCTCCATCCAGCTCAATAGGAATTAAATGATGCTCCTTACAAAAATCATAATCTAAAAGTAATATCACAGAAGTATCAATAAAATAATTAACTAAACTTTTAATATTAGAATTTTGTATTTGCTCTATTATAGCCTCAACTACATCACTTGAAGAACAAAAACCTAAATATACTAAAATAGCCCCTAACCGTCCACCATATTCTTTTTGATAAGACAAAGCTTCTCTAAGCTGTTCCTCATTTATTTTCTTGCGATCAATTAAGATTTCACCTAATCTTTTCCTTTTAATAGGCATAGTTATTCTTTTTCTTTGTTTTTGTTAGTTTCCACTTTCTTCTGTAAAGCAAAATATATCTTATTATAATTTGCAATATTACAGGTAAATAAAATCTTCTTTAAAACATTATATTTTATTCTTTTATCAGAAATAATTGTAATTTTACTTCTAATCTTTTCCAAATAATCTCTATCAATATTATTTGCCATAGCAATAGAATCCAATTTAGTATTAGTCTCCACCAATAAATTATATAAAACATCAATTTTCATAACATCCAGCTTAGAAATATAATCTAAAGAATATACAGGCTTATTCTGGAAATATAAAGAATCTTCATTTAATATAAGAACTAATGATTTAGCCATCAATAAATTAAGATTAGACGATTCAGGGATTTCCAACTTTTGAGAATAAGGAGGTAAAACACCCTCTTCAATATAAGCTCTAAGAAAAAAAATTATAATAATCAAAAACATATCTACTAAAGGAGTTATATTTAAAAAAGGAAGAATCTTTGCTTTTACTTTAGAATATTTCCTAGAAAAAAATCTTTTTGAAACGGGGAAAGGCATAACTTTAGACTCCCTTAATACTTAAGAGAAATTTGAGTTATATTATTTTTATTTAATATATCCATAATAGCAATTATATCTCCATACATAATAGAATCATCAGGAACTAAATAACACTGCTTAATTAATTGATTTTCTTTTAAAATATTAGAAAACTTAACAGCTAAACTATCATTATTTAATAAACTATCTATAGATTTATCATTTATCTTAATTACTATATAATTATCTTTCAAAAATACCTTCAAAATATTAGACTTAACTTTATGCTTAGTTACAACTTCATTTTTTTTGGGCAATTTTAAATTGTAAGCAACCATTCTGGATAACACAACAGAAACAACCAAAAATGGTATTATAATTAAAAAAATATTTATGACTGGAATTAAATTAACTTCTACATATTGAAAAAACTTTAATTTCTTCTTTTTAGAAACAGGTAAAGGCATTTTTTATCTATATTTTTTAATAAAATTAAGCATTTTTACAGAATATTCATCTATATCATCAATAATTCTCTCTGCTTTTGCATTTAATATTGCATAAAAAAATATTGAAAAAATAGCCACTAACAAACCATAAGCGGTTGTCCCCATTGCTTTAGAAATTCCATTAGCTAACATTTCTGTACGCAATGCAGGATTTACATTATTTAAAGCAGAGAAAGCATCTATAAGACCAAAGATAGTACCCAAAAGACCTAACATAGTAGAAATCTGGCTTAAAATAGATAATAATGGAGTAAATTTTTTAATATTAGGAGCTTCTGCTAAAAAAACCTCATCAACAGCATCCTGAATATCTCGCTCTATACGTTCATGAAAAATTAATGCAGCACCTATAATCTTCGAAAGAGGTTTATTACTTTTATTACAAATCTCTATAGCATCATTAATTTTTCTTTGTTTATATAAATCAAAAATTTTATCCATAAAAGGTTTGGCTTTTATATTTGCTCTAATAAATAAATATACAAAGCGCTCTAATACAATAAAAAGAGCAATTAGAAAAACAAAAGAAATAATATGCATCATAAAACCGCCAGATACATAAATTTTTATTAAATAATCCATAAATCCTCCTTCCAAAAAATGGTTAAAGGTAGGCTATAAGCCGGATTCTGTCTCCATTAAGGAGTGTGACTATCTATCTAGTTAGCGAATCACTCCGCTAATCAAGCGACCTACCCGAAGGTTATATGGTTTGGACAGCCCAACCTTCCTATTTGGTCTTGCTCCGGATGGGGTATGCCATTTTCACCTGGCAAAAAAACCAGTCTTTTTTCTGCGGCACTATCCAGGAGTTACCTCCTGCTCTCGTTAAGAGCCATCCTGTCCAAAGGAGTCCGGACTTTCCTCTCTAATAATAGAGCAGCC
Organism: uncultured bacterium; assembly: GCA_964384205.1. Taxonomy (GTDB): domain Bacteria; phylum JAGOEH01; class JAGOEH01; order JAGOEH01; family CAYLKS01; genus CAYLKS01. The sequence goes on from CAYLKS010000002.1 coordinate 62,606, forward strand.
ACAAACCTACCTTTAACCTTCTTCTGTCCAATATAATATTCTACCGCAATGTTCACAATAAATAACTTTATTTTGTTTCTTTATTTTTAATATATTCTGCATAGATTGAGCTTGGAAACAACCACCACAAGCATTACCCCTAATAAGAGGAACCACTACTCTACCATCAGTTGCTTTACGCACCCTTTCATATCTATTAAGAAATTTCTTAGGTATACCTTGAATTTTTTCCTCTCTATCTTTTATCTGATTAGAATAATCTTTTTTAATTACCTCATATTTTGACTTCAACTCTTCTAAAATAGGCTCATATTCTTTATAATAATTATCTCTCTCAACGGTTATCTCTTCATACTTAAGCTTTAATTCTTCTATTTCTTTTTCTAAATCCGCTATCTCTATCTTTAATTCTTTTATTATTGCCTGATTCTCATCTAACTCTTTCAACAAAGCATCATATTCATCATTAGTCTTTACCTGCATCAACCTTTCTTCACCAGACTTCAACCTTCTTTTCACATCTTCTATTTTAGTTTTCTTTTCTTTAGAAACACTTTCCTTCTCCTCTAATAGAGAACGCAACCCCTCAACCTGCTGATCATAATTTTTCATTTTAGATTCAATATGTGATATTGAATCAGGTATATTATAATATTCTTGCTCCAAATCCATTATTTTTGAATCAAAATTTTGAAGCTCAATCAAACGATTTAATATTTCTTTTTCGTCCAAACGATTCTCCTCTTTTTAAATTGGGCCCACCAGGATTCGAACCTGGGACCTACCGGTTATGAGCCGGCAGCTCTAACCAAACTGAGCTATGGGCCCTCTCTCAATATGCCCTAATTATAATATATTTTCCCCAAAAATGCAAGCTTTTTTTTTAAACTATCACAACATAACCTAAAATACTTAAAGGCTCACTTCTATACTTCAATTTCTTTAATGCAAGCTTCTCTATATTTTTCACCTGATTATAACTAATATCCAATATATTCATTACATCTCTATAATCAAAAGAAATTCCCCAATATCCATATAATAATCTTAAAACCTTCTCTTCTCTATCTAATAATAAATGACTATATTTAGATAACTTAAACTTTACATCTTTAATATCCGCTTCTTCCTTTTTATCCTCTGATTCCTCATATTCATTAAACTGTATAATTTTATACTCTAATCTATCAACATTTTCTGTATTTTCAAAAGAACGAACATTATTCATAGCAGATAATAACTGTATAACAATTATTTCTGAAACCCCACTATCTTCTGCAATTTCTTCATATGTAGGCATTCTTTCTAACTTCTGCATAAGCTTATCCATCGATTTTGTAATTTTTTTAATAACCTTTTGCTTTTTCTCAGAAACGCTAATCAATGAACTATTTTTTGTTATATAAGCTACAATGGCTTTCCTTATTTTCTTTAAAATAACACTCTTATATCTAACAAGATTGTTTTTATTTATACTTTCAATTGCTTCTATTAAAGCTTTATTCCCCTCCTGAACCAAATCATTAAATTCTATACCTTTTTTCAAATAAGATTGCGCAATCCTCACTATAAGCTTCATATAACTTCGTGTCAAATATTCTCTATTCAAATCTATTTTAGATTTTAATTTTTTTATTTTATCAAAATAAGAATAACAATATTTATATAAAGCAACTGTTAAATCATCTTTTATTGAAGAGATCCTAAAATCATAATATTTATTAATATAACGATGTTCTAATTGATTAATAATATACTTTTTAAAATTTAAACCTTTAAGATTTTCTGCAATACCAGATTTTCCCACACATTCACTTAATTCATTAAAATCACCAGATCTTTTATAGCAATTCTCAAAAATTTCCATATTCTCTCTTAAAAATTTCGAAAACTCTTCCTTTATACTATCAAATTTAATCCTCATAATAATCTTATTAGAAGAAAACAACATTATAAATGAATCATAATTTTGAGGAATTAAATCCTTATATTCAAAATATAAAAAAAACAAAGGGAACAAAGATTTATAAAAAATCTCATTCAATTGTTTCTTATATTCAATTAACTCTTTAAAAACCTCTCTTTGCTTATCTTCAGTTGTAGATAAGGCACTATCAAGAGATTTTAATAATAACTCTGTAGAAGTCAACTTAATATCTGTTTTAGCCTTTTGCTGCCACCTATCTTTAATAGATTTTGGATGTTTTAATTGCCTTACAGTAATAACTCTTATATTCCTTTTCTCCAACTCATCTAACAATTCTTCTACCGCAAAATCATCAAATAATTCACAATCGCCTAATAAGTCATTTAATTCATTATATGTCACTAATCCTTTAGACTCTAATTCAAGAAACTCAATCTTTTGTAATAAAGTTTTTACCATAGATCAAAACTCCATAAAAACGTTATCTAATAAACCCATTATACAACTCATAATCTCCAAAACCTGTCCTATCAACAAAAATAAAACGCTTATTTAATCTATTATATATCCATATTTGATAAGGCATACCATTAACATTATAATCATGCCTCTCAATATAATCAGGTTCGCCATAGATAATATAAATTTTCCCCATATCGCTTTCCCACCCATATCTATAACGTCCACTAGCAAAATGTTCATTAGCATATTTAACCCGTCTATAAAACTCTTCTCTTTCAGAATTTTCTAATGTTTCAGGGTCTGGATCCCGTTTTCTCCAAAATTCTTCAATTGCCTCCTCTTGTTTTTCTTTATCTCCTTGTGCCTGCTTAAGTTTATATAACTCTTCAGAAGTAGCAATCAATGACAATAGTCTTACATGTTCGTTGTAGCTTAATTTTATTCCTAAATAAGCACCCTGAATTGTAAAAACCTTAAAACATGAACTTTTACCATTTATATCAAACGCTTCTATCTCTAATTTATATCTACCGGCTTCTATCTTTTTTATAATAATACTATCTATAATATGAAGGTTCTCTGTATCACTAACAATAAAATCTTTTTTTTTATTATACAATAAAGTGGTATCTTCAAATTTATATATATTATAATTAACAGAAATATTACCCGGCTTTATATTAAATAAATCGTACTCAACATATAATTGTTGCTGATTTTCATTATAAAGTCGAGCAACATTGGGAATAAAAGCAGCCTTACCACCATCTTTTACTTTCAAATCAAATAAAAAAGTACCAATTAAACGTTTTGATAAATTATATTTTTGCAAATTAATCACAAATTCTTTCTCGAAAGAATTCTGAGAATTCAAATCTCTAATCTGAAATTTTACCTTATAAGTATCCAACACAACTTCCAAACTACAAAGATCTATATAGAAATAATTTTTACTTATAGTCTTATAAAAATCTTTTTCCTTCAATTCTTTTTCAAAATACCAATCACGATAAAATTTATCTTTTTTATATAAAACTATTCCTATTTCGAAACTATTTTTATACAAAGAATTCCTACTATCAAGCTTATATTTCAAAAATGTATTTGGTATTTGATAATATAAATAAAAAAACACAGTAGAATCCGTGCCACTTTTTCCTATATAAAAATCATAAAAAATTTTATCTTTAAAAAATGAAAAATTCTGAACAGAATGCCTCAAATTTTTCTCTTGAGACAAAACAACAGAATATAATACCAACAAATATACAATATACTTTTTCATAAATATATAATATAAATATCCTCAACCAATGTCAATAATTTTCTTAGACAAAATATTTATTGAATATTGACAATTAAATAAAAAATTTTTATTCTAATAAGCATGAATCTAAACTTATTAGAAATAAATATAAAAAATCTATATGCTGGTGATAAATTAATACTAAAAAACTTTAAATTAAATATCTCAGATAATAAAAATATAACAATAATCGGAAAAACTGGTGTTGGTAAAAGTACTTTATTAAAAACATTAAACCTTCTAAACCTTAAATATGAAGGCTATATTCTATATAAAAATAAAAATATTCTACAATATAGGCCAGAAGAATTAAGAAGTAAAATTATTATGGTTATACAAGAGACTCCTCTTTATGGGGATACAGTTCTCGATGATATAACAAATATTTTCAAATTTAAAATAAATCATAATAAAAAATTTGATATGGATAAATTAAAACAACTATTAAAAATTTTTTTATTACCAGAAACTATATTAAATGCTAACCCTCTTAATCTTTCTGGAGGGGAAAAACAGAGAATTTCCTTAATAAAAGCATTATTGATTGAACCTGAAGTTTTATTATTAGATGAACCTTCCTCTGCCCTTGATAAAAATACAGAAAAAATAATCTCTGAATACCTACTAAATATTCCAATACCAAAATTTATTATATCTCATTCAAAAATTTTCACAGAAAAAGCTGAAATTTTGATAGAACTATTAGCAAATCAAACCTACAACTTAATAAAAAAATAGCTATTATGGATATAAAAATTATTAATTTGCTCTTTTCATTTCTATTACTCCTAATTCCAATCACAATATTTATAAAATATAAAATACAGCTCATAAATACACTTATAAAATCATTCAGCCAAATGATAATTCAACTTTTAATAATCGCAATGATATTCCAATATCTCTTTTTAAATAAAAACATATTTTACACAATAGGCTGGTTGATACTGATGCTTATTTTCTCTATTCTAACTTTGAAAAAAAGACTAAACATCAAAAAATCTTTTTTATGGAAAATAATTGCTATTGCCTTATTCACTAATTCTATAATAATTTTACCACTTGCTATATTTGTTTTCATAAATCCTAAAACCACTTTTGATGCGAGATTCACAATCCCAATATACGGAATGATTTTAGGAAACAGCATGAACAGTTTAGCACTTGGAATAGAGAGATTTAATGAAATTTTAGCTGACAATATCAAAAATTATTATAATAGCATCTGTTTTGGTGCAACAGTTCATGAAGCCTCATTACCAATTTTACAAAAATCAATGCGAGCATCTCTTTTGCCAAGAATTATTAATATATCATCAATGGGGATAATCACCCTACCCGGAATGATGACAGGTCAAATTTTAGCTGGTGCGTCCCCATTTATAGCAATTAAATATCAAATTCTAATAATGGTTCTCATTTTTTCTTCCGTTACTTTATCCTCCTATATAGGTCTAAAATTGTTTATATATAAAAACTTTGACAAATTTTATCTTCCTAAAACATAATATTTTTTCTACTCTCACTTAAGTTTTATAAAAGCTTGACAAAATAATACAATTTGATTATATAAAAAGAAATAAGATAAAAGGAGCTTTATATGCCCAAATTATACTTTTATATTAGAGATATATCTGATTATATAGTACAAATAAAAAAATTCTTAGAAAAAGTTAATTATGAGTATGAATTTCATTATGATCTAAATAATCTATTAGATGCACTTAATAAAGAAGATTTATCTAAATCTAATTCAGCTGTCATAATGGATATAATATTAGAAGAAAATTATAAAAATAGTATACTCCTGATAAGACAAAAAGTATTCCTCCCGATAATTCTTATATATAAAGAAAAAATAGATTTTAATCTAATACAAAAAAATTTTATTTATATAGATACTTATTTATCACTGGATGAACTTGCAACTCAATATGGCATAAATATTATAAAATCTATATTAAATCCGGATAAAGCAAATACCAAAAAGAAAATCTTTATATTAGATGATTCTCCTGTTAGAAAAAAAATTATAACCTCCGCTTTAGGAAAATATAATTATGTTTTATATGATACTACACCTGATAGAAATATTATAAATTACCTTGAATCATTATTACCAAATTTAATAATAATGGATATATCTCCTAAAAATCTAAAGTTAATAAAATCAATTAGAATAAACTCAAATCTTATGAAGATACCTATTTTAGGGTTAACAGAATCAAATAATCAAGCAGAAATATCAGATTCTCTTGAAGCCGGGATAAATGAAGTATTTATAACAAACGAAGAGTCTATCCCTTTGCTCGAAGCTTATGTTTATAAAATCCTCTATAATTTAAAACAAAATAATGCTAAAAGAATTTTAGTAATCGATGATTCGCCATCTCTATTGCAAGGGATAACATTCTCACTAAGAAACCAGGGATTTACTGTAGATGGAGCGCTTAATGTATTCAATGCATTAGAGATAATGAGCCAAAATCTACCAGATGTAATTATTTTAGATATATCACTTCCAACAATGAATGGATTTCAATTTGCCAGATTTTTAAAAAATGATCCATATTTCAAAGATATACCAATTATAGCATTAACCGGTATAAATGTATCCAAAGCTGAAAGTTTTTATGCAATGCATATCGGAATAGATAAGTATATATTAAAACCTTATAATAAAAGTATAATAATAAAAGAAATTCTAAGCTTAAATATTCCACACAAAAAAAGCAAACCTAAAAAGAAATATTCAATAGAATACCTTCTACAAAAAGTAAATGAAATGTTAGACTATGACAATTTCAAAAAACTGATTCACCAATCTTTAATGGAATCTTTAAAAAAATTAGATGATTTCAATCTCTTCTGGAAATCATATTTTGATCTTTTGGGAAAAATATTAAACCTTGAACTTGCATATGTGAAAATAGATGACGAAATTTACTTCTGCTCAAATATTGAAAGTAGCATCCATACTAAAAAATTTCTTAAGGAAAACTTTATTATTCACGAGAGTAAAATTTATGAATTTCACAGTAAACTTTATAATCAGGAATTTCAAAATAATGTACCATTTTTCAAAAAAAAGTATAATATAGAATTTCTAAATCACTTTGAATTTGGGCTATTCGGTAATAAGAAAAACCATTTCGGATATATCGATAAAGTTGTTCTGGAAATTTTAGATTCATTTATTATTGATGTATTAAAATCAGCAATACTTTTTTTTAAATTAAAAGAAAAAATAGAAAAAGAAGATATGCTTCTTACTTCTATAATTCAACAAATCAAAAACCCTCTTAATATTATTGATAATTTTATTTCTTTATATTGTGATAAATATAATTTAAACGCAAAAGATGAAATTGCTGAACACTTATCCAAAGCACTTACAGAATTAAAACTCATGTCTAATGAATTATCAGAACTAATTCTTCTCAAAACATATACAAATCCTATAAAAAGTAAAACTGATCTAACAAAAATTCTAAATCTCGTTGCTTTAAACTATACCCAACATATAAAACAAAAAAATATCCAACTTAATATAGATTTCAAAGATAATGATATTTATATATTGGCAGACAAAGATTTACTAATAAGAATGTTTAATTTAGTTTTGGATAACGCTTACAAATATACTCCAAACAATGGCAAAATAGAAATTATTGCCTATAAGGAAAAAAACTATTCAATTATAGAAATTAAAGATACGGGAATTGGAATACCATATTATACTAAAAAAAACATATTTAATGAATTCTTCAGAGCAGATGAAGCTAAAAAACTAAATATACCAGGAGCTGGTTTAGGCTTATCTATTGTTAAAGTAATAGCTCAAATGCATAATATTCAAATATTTGTTGAAGATAATTCTCCTAAAGGAACAATTTTTAAATTTTATATACCGGAATAATATTCAATGAAAAAAAATATTTTAATTGGTATAACAGGCTCAATAGCAGCATACAAAATTCCATACCTCATAAGAATATTTAAAAAAAATAATTATAATGTAAAAACAATAATGACAAAAAATTCTCTAAATTTTATAACACCTCTGGTACTAAAAACTCTAACAGATAACCCAGTATATATAGAAGAATTCAATAGCACTTATCATGATATAGAACATATAAATTTAATAGACTGGGCAGATGTTTTACTTGTTGCTCCAGCTACAGCAAATATAATTGGTAAAGCAGCCTCAGGCATCGCAGATGATCTCCTATCTTCAACAATAGTAACAGCCTTGCCTCAAATTCCTATTATATTTGCACCGGCAATGAATACCAATATGTATAATAATCAAATTGTTCAAGAAAACATAAACAAACTAAAAAAATTCGGAATTGAATTTGTAGAACCAGAATCAGGAGAACTTGCCTGCAAAGCTATTGGAAAAGGCAGACTCGCCGACTTAGAGTATATATTTTTTACAACCGTCAAAAAAATATCCTCTGGAGAACTCAAAAATAAAAAAGTATTAATTATAGCTGGAAAAACCATTGAAGCAATAGACCCTGTACGATATATTTCTAATTTTTCAAGCGGCAAAATGGGATTCTATATAGCAAAAGAAGCTATCAAAAGAGGCGCTGATGTAACTATTATAAAAGGAAAAACAGATATTGATTACTCAAAGCTCCCCTCTAAAATAATAAATATTCAAAGTGCATTAGATATAAAAAATGACGTTTTAAAATTTTTTGATAATACAGATATACTTATCTCTGTTGCTGCTATATCTGATTACAGGCCAGAAAAAATAATGGAACACAAAATAAAAAAAACAAATTCATCACTATCTATAAAATTAATACAAAACCCCGATATTCTAAAATTAGTCAGTAGCCATAAAACGCATCAATTACTTGTAGGTTTTTCATTAGAAACAAATAATGAGTTGGATAATGCTAAAGAAAAATTAAAAAGAAAAAATCTTGATATAATAATATTAAATAATCCTCTTAAAAAGGGCAGTCTTTTCGGTAGTGACTTTAATAAAATAACAATTATTGACAAATATAATAATATTGACGAACTCCCCATCCTTACAAAAGAAGAATGTTCTAAAAAAATATTTGATAAAATTATAAATTTTATGGAACATAAATAAAAATTTTTCGTATTTTTTTTGTGATAATTTATTCAATACTTCGTATATTAGTCAAAAAGGAGGAAACATGCAAGCAATTATTAAGTTAATTACAAACCCTACCGAGGCATTCCAGGAATTAAGAGATTCTTCATCATGGCGGTATTTATTCATAATAATAATATTAGTATCTGGTACATTTGGAATATTTAGCTTAAAATATTCTAAATCAATTATTGAACAGAGAATGGAAGCAAGGAAAGATGCAATCATAGAAGCATTTGATAACAAAGGTATGGATGGTGAAGCAGAATATCAAAAAATGTTAGAAAATGCAACCAAAATAGATAAAAAGAAAATAATCATTACTGGGATCAGCTCTATTTTCGGAATACCTATTTTTTATCTTCTTATTACATTAGTATATTTTCTAATCTCTCTTATTATAGGGGTAAACTCTAATTATAAAGGTCTCTTTATAATACTTGTATATTCTAATATTGTATCGTTGGTAGAAATGATTTTTAAAGGTATTTTAATGACTATCAAAGGCTCTGCACAGATATTTACATCCCCAGCTGTTTTATTACCTTTAGAAAAAGCAGGCACTCCTTTATTTAAACTATTAAACGGTTTTGACATTTTTACATTATGGAAATTGGCACTTGTAGCTATTGGTATAAGTGTATTTTTTAATGAAACAAAGAAAAAAGGTTATACAGTAAGTATTATTTTCTGGGTAATATCCATTATTTTTTCAATCCTTTTATCTAAATTAACCTTTTTTGCATAAATAAAGGAAAAAAATATGAAAAAAAAATTAATAATTGTTGGCGCTATAATTATTTTTATTATCATAGTAATAGCCAATATTTCTCAAAAAAATGATAACCTCAAAAAAGTTACTGCTCATATTGTTAAAAAAGGAAAAATCAATCAAATAGTTACAGGAAGCGGGAAATTAAATCCAATTACAAAAGTAAATATAAGCTCAAATGTTAGTGGAAAAATAATAAAAATATTTGTTAAAGAGGGCCAAAAAGTAAAAGAAGGTGAATTATTAGTTCAAATTGATACTGCATTTTATAAAGCCAAAGTAGAAGAAGCAATGGCTAGCTATAAATCTTCTGTAGCTAATGTTGAAGTAGCAAAAGCAAATTTTGAAAAAACCAAAATAAAATTTGAAAATATAAAAACTCTTTTTGAAAAAAAGTTATGTTCAGAAGAAGAATTCCTTAATACAAAAACAGAATTTGTAATTCAATCTGCTAATTATAAAAGTGCAAAAGCAGCAATGGATAGAGCAGAAGCTTATCTCAAACAGGCACAGGAAGATTTAAATAAAACTAAAATTTATTCTCCTTTAAATGGTATTGTAACAAGAATAAACTCTAAAGAAGGTGAGGTCATTTTAGGAACCGCAACCAATATGGGTACAATAATCATGGAAATATCTGATATGAATAAAATACAAGTTGTTATGGAAATTGATGAAACAGAAATTAATAAAATTAAAGTTGGCCAACCTGCTACTATAGAGTTAGACGCAATACCAGGGAAATATTTCACAGGCAAAGTATCAGAAGTGTCATATAGTGGTTTTACAAAAAGCGCGGGAACACAGGAAGAGATCACCCTATTCACTGTAAAAGTTATGTTAGATAGTGTCTCCTCTGAACTAAAAGCTCAAATGTCAGCAAATGTTGAAATTACAACTCTGGATAAAGATTCTGTATTGGTAATTCCTATTCAATCTATTGTTACAAGTAGAAAAAATAAAGAAAAAAACAAAGAGTTCATTTATAAGATTTCTAATAATACTGTAACTAAGTGTGAAATAAAAACTGGTGAGGCAGATGAAAATAATATTGAAGTTTTAGAAGGATTAACATTAAATGATACAATTGTATCCGGTCCATTTAAATTAATAAATAAAGGATTTAAAGATAAAGAACACATCAGGATTGAAAAATATGAATAATATCGTTGTAAGAGTAAAAAATATCCACAAAGTATATAAAGTAGGGAAAATAGAAGTAAATGCTTTAAGAGGTATTGATTTAGAGATAAAAAAAGGAGAATTCGTGGCAATAATGGGTCCTTCTGGTTCAGGAAAATCAACTTTAATGAATATCATAGGATGCCTTGATAAACCCACCAATGGAGAATATTGGTTAGAAGAACACAAAATAGAAACCATGAATGATAACCAGTTAGCAGAAATTAGAAATAAAAAAATAGGTTTCGTATTCCAAACCTTTAATCTTCTACCAAAAGCAACTATATTGCATAATGTAGAGCTTCCATTAATCTATGCAGGAGTCAAAAAAAATATAAGAAAAGAAAAAGCTCAGCACTTATTAGAAAAAATAGGTTTAGGTAAAAGATTAAAACATAAACCCAATGAACTTTCAGGAGGTGAAAGACAAAGAGTTGCAATAGCCCGCGCTCTAATAAATGAACCATCTCTTATTCTTGCAGATGAGCCTACAGGAAATCTTGACTCAAAAACAGGCGGCGAAATTATGGAAATTTTTACAAATCTCAATAAAAGTGGTAAAACTATTATTTTGGTAACCCATGACAATGAAATAGCAAAATATGCACAAAGAACCATAATTATAAAAGATGGAAAAATAATCAATGAATATAAAAGATAATATAACTTCTGCTTTCTCATCTATTTGGTCGCATAAACTCCACTCATTTCTAACATCTTTAGGTGTATTTATTGGTGTAACATCAATAATCGGAATTCTTTCAATAATTTCCGGACTTAATGCAGCATTTAAAGAACAATTATCATCTATAGGCTCAAACACATTATACATTCAAAAATACCCATGGATTAATTCTTTAGACTGGGAAAAATATCGAAATAGAAAAGATATAACTTATCGAACATTTTATAAATTGGCTAAATCTGATTTCAAATATGTAACATTCATTGCTCCTAATATTTCAACTTACAGAATGGTAAAATATAAATCAAAACGGCTTCAAAATATAAATATTATTGGAACTACTCCTGAAGATTTATATATTGAAAATTATAAAATTAAATATGGTAGATTTTTAAATGGCATTGATGATAAAAAAACACTCAAATCTGCAATAATTGGTTATGACATATACGCTAAGTTATTTGATACAACAAAAACCTCAATTGGAAACAAAATAAAAATAGGAAATATGGTATATAATATTGTGGGCGTTTTACAAAAACGAGGAGCAATATTTGGTCAATCTCAAGACAATATAGTAATTATTCCATTTAAAACCTTTCTTAAAAATTTCGGCAAAAATAGAAATATAACTATAATAGCAGCGGTAGAAAATCCTGATAATATCAAAAATGCTATTGAAGAATTAAGGATTAAAATGAGAAAAATTAGAAAAGTTCCAAATAACAAAGAAGATGATTTTTCAATCAACCAACAGCAAATGATATTGGATTTATATAATAAACTAACAGGCTCTCTATACCTTTTTATGATACTTATAAGTTCTATAGCCTCTATTGTAGGAGGCATTGGTATAATGAATATTATGCTTGTCACAGTTACAGAAAGAACAAAGGAAATTGGCATTAGAAGAGCAATTGGTGCAAAAAAACAGAATATTATATTTCAATTTTTATTTGAGTCAGGTTCTATAAGTTTAATTGGTGGTATTTTTGGAATATTAGCAGGTTTTGGAATTGCAAAATTAATCGAAACAACTACTATTATTCCAAAAATCTCTTTACCTATATGGTTGGTAACAATTGGCGTTCTTTTTTCTTTTTCTGTTGGAATATTTTTTGGCATCTATCCTGCTTATAAAGCAGCAAATTTAAACCCAGTTGAGGCACTACATTATGAATAAAGGAGTTATCAATTGAATTTCTCTGAATCCATTAATAATGCGATATTAGAAATAAAAAATAATAAATTTCGCTTTTCCCTTACAATGTTAGGAATTCTAATTGGTGTTGGTTCAATAGTCCTTATGATGTCAATCACAAAAGGTTTTGATAATTATATCAAAGGAGAATTATCAAATTTAGGAAGCAATATTTTCTATATTCAAAAATACCCATCCGGTATAGTTATAGGGGGAAATTTTAGAAGAAGAAAGGATCTGACATTAGATGATGCGTATGCTATAGAAAAATATTGCCCTAATGTCAAATTCGTTGCTGCCACTGCTTTTGATTTTGGCAAAAGAATATTTTTTAAGGATAAAAAAACGAATCCTGATGTGCGTATTTATGCTATAACCGAAAATTATTTCCCTCTTATGAATTATAACATAGATAAAGGAAGAGCGTTAACCTACTATGATATTATATATAAAAAAAATTACTGCCTAATCGGAAAAAGCTTAGAAGAAAAATTATTTGGTAATATAAATCCTATAAATAAAAAAGTTAAAATTTCGAATCAGTTATTTAAAATAATAGGAACAATAAAAAAAAGAGGCTCTTTTTTAGGGCAGGATCTGGATAATGTTATATTTATACCAATAACTTCTTTATATAAAATTACACATAAAATTAAAAATGATATAAACATTGCTGTATCAGTTAGTGATTTGAGTAAATATGAAGAAACTATTAAAGAAGTTGAAAAAATTATGCGAAAAAGAAGAAAATTACAACCCGGAGAAAAAAATGACTTTGAAATAGTAACTCAAGAAGATATCAAGAAGTCTTCAAATAATATAATAAATGCAATCTTTATTGCAACTGTGGGAATCGCATCACTAAGCCTATTAGTTGGTGGTATTGGAATTATGAATATAATGTTAGTCGTTGTAAGAGAAAGAAGAAAAGAAATTGGCATTAGAAAAGCTATTGGCGCTACTAATTCGGATATAGTAAAACAATTTTTAACAGAATCAATTTTTATATGTATGATCGGTGGAATGTTAGGATTTATAATAGGTATTATAATAGCATACCTAATAAAAATACTTCTCAATTTTCCTATAGGTATATCATATATTAGTGGTATTAGTGCTTTATTATTCTCAAGTATTATAGGAATATTTTTCGGATTATATCCAGCTATCAAAGCATCAAAAATCAACCCAATTGAAGCTATCCACGATTTATCTATATAATATATTTTTGTGTTCTAATCTATATCAGTTAATAATTTTTCTAAAGACTGGACTAACTGCTCATAAGTATAAATCTGTATTTGAGAATAGCTCAAAGCGGATAAACATTTTAATCTTTCTGCAAACGAAGGTGCATTAGCTGCATCTATAGTGTCATACATCAAAACAATTTTATAATAAAATGTCTTTAAAGAAGATAAATTTTTTGCTAAATATCTATACTCCACAAATATCAATTCAGCTTTTTTTAAAATGTCATCAGTAATTTCACCATCAAGATTACAATAAACATTAAAATCTTTCGAGCCTTTCAATTTTTTCGATAAATATCGCCATAATGGTATTTCAAAAATTACAACATTATTAATCAATTTTTTCTTTTCATTTTCTTGTGGTAAAAAATATTTACTACCAAAATAAAAATCTATTCTCTCTTTTTTCTTCTCTATGTCTTCTTTTTCCATCTTAACAATTACACGCTCAATCTTCCTAATCTCTGTAATTAGCAAATCCTCTAAAAATCTTTGAAAATTAAATATTTTTTTATAATGCACTAACCGTTTTTTAAGTTTCTCATCATTAACAGCATCTAAAATGATTTCTGGTTGAACATTCTGCGGCTCAAACAACAATAATAAATTAAATCCTCGCCTATCTTTTAAAACTAAATCCTTAAATTTCAGACTTAAATAAGGGAAAAAAGTAACAACTAATTCATCAATCTTATTAGAAAAATCGATTTGTGTAGTAGGAACAAATATTGTAATTCCCCTTACCGAGATATCCACCACATTCCCTATGTTTATATATTTATTATCTTTATTAATATAAACTATAAAGTTTTGCTGTAACAATTTATGAAATTTATAAATCTCATTTACTTTGTAATAATATAATTTTTTGGGCATCTTTCCCCAAAACTTATTATCTTCTCCTGAAATTTCCATTATGCACTTAAAAAGCAGTCTTTTCTTTGTATGAAAAAAACGAATTTCATTTTTACCTTTACTTATCAAATTATCACTAGTACTAAAAAATAAAATATCTTTAACAAACCGTAAAGGAGTAGCCTCAACTACCTTTTCAGGATAAATTATATAAACTTTTTTATCCCTTAATGGTGTAAGCATATCATTTGCCAATTCTATAAATTCTTTAAAATAATTTCTTATTTTTTCCTTGTCTTCAATCGGCTTCCACCTAAACACTACCATTTTATATATCCTTTATAATAATAATATAATATAGCAATATATTCATGCAAAATAGCTTTTACCTGCTTAAATTCTATTTGCTTTTTCAAAAATAGAAAATAAGAATCTGGCTTTTTATAAAACTGTGTTACTTCTAAGGGGTAAATAAAAAATTTTTTATCTTTAAATACACTTTTAGAAGTCAAATATAACCTTCTTGTATGATATTTAGTGGTCACAAAACCTATGGAATCAAATTTCTTCTGCTTAGCAATATTGTATACATTGCAAACATTGTTATAAGTGCTCCTCGAAAGAGAATCTAATAAAATACAGCTATCAGGGACTCCCATAGAAATTGCTAAAATCTTCATTACTTCAACTTCCTGAAAATAATATTTCGAACCTGAAGACATTATAATATACTTTGAAATTCCATTCTTATATAAATCTACAGCCTTAGAAACTCTTTCTTCATATCCCTGGCCAACTCTCCCGGATTCTCCAACACCTCCAGCTAAAACAGCCAAAGCATCTACTTTCTCAATAAAAAAATTAGGTTTTTTTAAAGGAGCAGCGAACCACCACATGATTGGCGTATAAAATATAAAAAAATATAATAATATAAAAATAACCACTGCCACTTTAACAAAATTATAAATTGATTTATATCCTTTCTTAAAAAAAACAGCCCAATTTTTATCAATATTTTGTTCAATATAATTTATCTTTTCATTTATTTTATTAGACATAAATTTGATTTTATTTTCCCAAGTATTTTCAAGCGCTATATTCCTAAAACGTTTTTTTTCTGAGTCGGATATTTCATTTTCTATATTATATTTTACTTTATCAATAAAATCATCGATATCTTCTGCTATATCTATAACACAACCATGCTTTTCATTAAACTTCTCTACCTCAAATAATTTTGTTGATACTACCTTTTTTTCAAGAAACAAATATTCATTAAGCTTTGTAGGATAAACATTTGATGTATAATCTGCAATTTTATAAGGAATAATACAAATATCAAAAGCAGAAATATAACTACTCAATTGCCTATGATCTTTTTTTCCTAATAAATAAATATTATCCAGCTCCTCAATCAATGAAATATCAGTCTGAACAGGACCAATAAAAACAAATGATACATCCGGTAAAGTCAATGCCATTTTTCTTAATAATTCAAAATCCATCCATTTATGAATTCCACCTACATAACCAACAATAGGCTTTTTAATATTTGCAATATCTGGATAAAGCTTATTATCTATATTTTGAAAATTTCTTAAAGAAACCCCAAAAGGCACTATATGAACCTCATTATTATATTGTTTAGCCTTATCATAAAGTTTATAAGATGTAACAAATACTATATCTGATTTTTTAAAAGTAACTTTTTCACTTTCTATTATTTTTCTTGCACCCTTTGAACTATTCTCAAAACTATCAATACAATAATAAACTAAAATTTTCCTGTTAATACTATCTAATAAAGAATTAATCAATTTTGTAGGAATAAATGTAATAATTATTGGATCTTCGAACTTCATTATTCTAAACCATCTTAAAAGAAGTCCCTTTAATAATAATTTATTAATAAAAATAGCTATATTTGAATAAGGAAATGGCAAAATAATTGGAGAAAAAACATATAAATTATGAGAAATTTTTCTAAAACCTTTTATAGATTTAAACCAATTTTTAATTCTATTTTTTATGCGAGAAATATCCTTAATATTAGGGGCTCGAACACCTGTATTTTCAACAAATAATACCCTATTACCATTTTGAGATAATTGATATGCTATCTCCTGATGTCCCTGCCAGATAAAATCCCAATCAATAGAGGAAAATATTACTATATTTTTATCTTTTATCATAAACAAATCCTTTATAATATTAATAATTTCTCATTAAAATGTCAATTGTTTATTTAAATAAATACAAACAATTATGTTTTTTTTACAATCATCAATTTATCACGCAATATTCTCATAGCCAGAGAAAAAAATAATATAAAATATAACAAATTTGTAATAAAAGTAACATAAGCAGGACCTAATAATCCATAATGTTTAATAGCTAAAATATTTCCAAATAAATTAAACACACCCAACAAGATGGAAATAAAAAAAATATAAAAAGTCTTAACAAACGATACTATTCGGAAAAAAGGCACTGATATTACAAAAAAAAACAATCCAATAGATAATGGAAAAACTAAATTCTCAGCATCTAAAAAGGAATCATTTGTAAGTGTGGTTATAAATTGTTTCTTAAAAATATTAATAAATAAAACTACTATGATACCAATTATTAACTCATATTTAACGGAAATCTTAATATAATTGATAACATCTTTGATTTTATTGTTATTCCAATAATATGAAATATTAGGATAAAGAGCTTGCTCTATTGGTTGTAATAATATTAAAATTAAATTAGTAATAGAATATATCGCACTATATACCCCTACCTGTTTCATATCATAATAATTCGTTATAACATATCTATCTCCATAATTAATAATAATACCAAAAACTCCACCTAAAAATATCATTATAGAAAAAGAAATCATAGGTTTTAAACTAATTAAAGCTATTTTTTTAAAATCAAAAAATAATAATTTAATTATCAACGAAACAAACATACTTATTATAAGATAATATAATATAGCATATATATTATGGGAAATAGTTTTTATATAATAAATAATGCCAATATCTAATATAGAAAATATAGCAAATATCAATCCCCTAACCTTAAATTGCCTTTTTGCTAATAAATATGACAAAAAAATTTGATCTAACAAATGTATCAATAACCATAATATTAAAATATTTACAAAAACACTGTCATAAGTACCAAAAAATA
This sequence comes from uncultured bacterium, assembly GCA_964384205.1. GTDB lineage: Bacteria > JAGOEH01 > JAGOEH01 > JAGOEH01 > CAYLKS01 > CAYLKS01. The sequence goes on from CAYLKS010000002.1 coordinate 80,581, forward strand.
TTGTTGAAATTTTTGTAAATTTTAAAATTAAAGCTAATATAAAAAAATTAATAATACTAAATAATAAAATAGAAAAAACACGTTTTTCATCATCTTTGCCATCAGCAAATCTTATTATGGAGCTCAACAAGCCTAAAGATAAAATAGGAACTAATATTGAAGCAGTATGTCTAATTTGAGAAAAAAGTCCATATTCAAATTTCCCAATAGAAGTAATTATCTTAAGTAAAAAGAAACTTTTAATGCTTAAGGAAAAATTTCCTAAAGCAGCCCATATCACATCTTTTTTAAAAGAACCAAGTTTAAATAAATTCTTTATCATTATTATAGAAAACAGCCTCCCAAATAGCAAGAGAGTACCATATCCATGTAATAAATCCTACTTTTTTATTGCCTATATTATTATAAAATTCTAAAATTTGCTTTTTGTGATCGTATTTATTTATTAACTCAGATTTATCAACTTTTTCAATAAAATCATCTTTTAGTTTATCTTTAAATAACTCGCCTTTAGGTTCAACAAAAACTGAACTATCGAGTTCTTCAGACACAATATTATCAAATCTTTTCTCATTAATAAATTTATATAGCATATAGTCCCTACAAATATATACACCATAATAAGGTCTATATATAGAAATATCATTCGGATCCATGCCTATATGGACTATGTCTATAACAGATAATATAGCCTTAATCTCTGAGGCAAATATTATATTATAAAAAATATAATACAATGATTCAACCCCAAACCTATCACGTATTAAAAATAATTCTTTCTGTTTTTTTCTATAAAAAAACATAGGAAAAATGCTAATAAAACCACACATCTATTTACCTCATCCAATTTAAATATAATATAACTAAAAAGAGCTTTTTAGCAAGATTAATTATTTTTTCCTTATGAAAAGAAATCTATCTTTACCAGCCAAATCCTTCTCAAAATAAAACGATATATACTTTTTCTTATCCAAAAAATTGGACAAAATATCTTTTTGCATCTCTCCAATCTCTATTGCAATCCACCCATTTGACTTGAGAATAGCCAATCCATTATCAATAATATTTTTGATATGATATCCTCCTTTATCTTTTGAATATAAGGCAATTGAAGGTTCAAATAATTTAACTTCATCAGGCAAAATATCTTTTTCTTCAAAAGCCACATATGGAGGATTAGATACAATTATATCAAAAAAATTTCTATTCTTAATAGGATCTAATAAATTAGAATTTATAAAAAAAATATCTCTATCTAATAAATTTCTACAATTATTTTTTGCAATTTTTAATGCATCTTTAGATATATCAATAGCGAAAAAATCTCCATTTTTGAAGTAATATGCTAAAGTAATAATAATATTTCCTGATCCTGTACCTATATCTAAAATTTTAGGAGCCTTTATTCCATTTTTCTTTATTAAATCAAAAACCTTTTCTACCAAAGACTCAGTCTCTGGTCGCGGAATCAATACTTTTTCATTTACAATAAACTTTAATCCATAAAATACTGCAAAACCAGTTATATACTGAATAGGCTTACCTTTCAATCTCTGCTTTATCAATTCTCTATAAAGATTGATCTCATCTGGAGTCAAAATTTTATCAAAATCTAAATAAAGATTTAATCTATTCTCATAATTTAAAACAAAAGCTAATAATATTTCAGAAGTTAGCCTTGGATTTTCTATTCTTTTTTCTTTCAAGTAGTTTGTAGTTATATCTAAAATCGATTTTATAGTCCAATAAGACATTATTGAAGATCTTTTAACTTTTCAGTTTGGTCAGCAACAATCAAAGCATCAATAAGTTCATCAATATTGCCATCTAAAATCTCATCTAATTTATATAATGTTAAATTAATTCTGTGATCTGTTACTCTTTTCTGAGGAAAATTATATGTTCTAATCTTCACCGATCTATCACCTGTACTAACCATAGATTTTCTTTCTTGTGCAATTTTTTCCTGCTGCTCTTTTTGATACTTATCATACAATCTCGCACGCAATACTTTCATTGCTTTAAGCTTATTTTTTAGCTGCGATTTTTCATCCTGACATTGCACAACAATTCCCGTTGGAATATGAGTAATACGCACCGCTGAATCTGTTGTATTTACATGTTGTCCACCATGACCTGTTGCCCTATAAACATCTATTCTTAAATCCTCCTGTTTAATTTCTATATCAATTTCCTCTGCTTCAGGTAAAACAGCAACAGATGCAGCAGAAGTATGAATACGCCCGCCAGATTCTGTAGTAGGAATTCTCTGAACTCTATGAACTCCACTTTCATATTTTAATCTACTATATACTTTATCTCCATTTATTGAACAGATAACTTCTTTAAATCCACCTAAATCTGTAGGGTTTGCATCCAATATTTCAAATTTCCATTTTTTTCTTTCCGCATAACGACTATACATCCTAAAAAGATCACCGGCAAATAATGCAGCTTCCTCACCACCTGTACCAGCTCTTATTTCCAAAATAATATTTTTATCATCATTAGGATCTTTCGGTAAAAGTAAAATTTTTAACTGTTGTTCCAATTCTTCTTTTTTCTCTTCTAATTCTTCAAGTTCAAGCTTTGCTAATTCTTTTAACTCTTCTTCTCCTGATTCTAAAATTTCTTTGTCATCCTCAATAGATTGTAAAACTTTCCTGTATTCTTTTATTACATCTACAATTTCTTGCAATTCAGCTCGTTGCTTTGATAATTGTGTTACCATTTCAGAATTATTATAAACAGCTGGATCATTTAATTGCTCATTAATCTCATTGTATTTTTGTTCTAATGATTCTAATTTTTCTAAAATATTCATACCTATTCCTCACCTACTATAAATAAAAAAACCCCCTTTTCCAAAAAAGGGGGTTGTTCTTTCATAACAAATCTAATTATTAGAAGCTTGTCCTGCGTAATTTTTATATTTTCTTTTAAACTTTTCCACTCTACCTGCAGAATCTACTAATTTAGCTTTACCTGTAAAAAATGGATGACAGGCAGAACAGATTTCAACCTTTATTTCTTTTGCTGTTGATCTAGTTTTAAATGTGTTACCACAAACGCAGGTAACAGTTACTTCATGATAATCAGGATGCAATCCTTTTTTCATTGTGTTCCTCCAGTTAGAAGTTCAACTTGTAGGACTCTATTATATAAAATATATAATTAAATTGCAAGTATTTTTTTATGGTTACTAAAAAAATATTGACATTATTTAAAAATAATAATAGATTTAAATATGCAAAATTTGAAAATTTCAGAAATTTGGAACGAATATACTCCAAAAGAAAAAACGATCTCTCTTATATTGTTTTTCTCAACAATACTTTCTTGTAGCTTTGCAGGAGCAACATATCAAATAAAAACAGTATCAATAAACACTTTAATAAAATTTTTCGCTTCCGGCTTATATTATTCTATACCATTGATTATAATTTTATTATCTCATGAACTTGGACATTTCTTAATGGCTCATAAATATAAAATAATGTGTACTCTTCCCTATTTTATCCCGTTACCAATTTCAATTTTAGGTACTATGGGAGCATTTATTAAAATCAAATCGCCAATCTATACAAAAAAAAGCCTTTTTGATATTGGAGTGGCAGGTCCTATTGCAGGATTCATCTTATCAACAATATTCATTATAATTTTTCTTCCCTATTCTACCGTACAAAAAGTATCACCACCTGCACCAGGATTATATATAACATTAGGTGAACCTCTATTATTTAAAATATTTTCATGGATATATTTTGGAAATTTGCCTCAAAACACTGATATAATCCTCCACCCTGCAGCATTAGCAGGATGGGTCGGATACCTCGTTACAGCCTTAAATCTAATACCAATCGGGCAGCTCGATGGAGGACATATCATATATGCTCTTTTCGGGAAAAAACATAAATTAATCGCATATATTGTTTACTTTTCTTTATTTCCAATGGTGTATTTTTTTCAAGGATGGATTGCATGGATTATCATATTACTCATTTTAGGCATAAAACATCCTCCTGTAATTGCGGAAACTATGGGAATATATGAAGAATTAGACAAAAAACGCAAAATATTAGGCTATATTACAATCATTATTTTCTTTTTAATTTTTACACCCCAGCCAATAAGGATAAATTTATGATATACGAACTCAATATTCCTCAATTAACAAATATAAAAAAGCTTATTGAAATTCTAAATAAAAATAAAATTAAATTAAAAATAATAGATTATACGCCTGGACATATAGTAATAGAATTTAATGGCAATATTAATGAAATAACTGATATTTTTATGAAAGAAAACCTCATAGTTGAAAAAATTAATCCTCTCAAATATAAGCAATCTCCTAATACCACATTTCTCCCTCTTAAAATAAAATACATACATACAAACATTTATAATTTTATCAACAAACTTAAAGCAACAAATGGAATAGAAAATGTCTTTCTATTCAAGCCTCTGGATATAATCATTATAATATTTAATAACAATTTCATACATGAAAACGATATTATAAATATTTTCACTAAAAATAATATTATAATAACACAAAAAAAATTTTCTATTAATTCTCTAATAAAAAATGAACTAATAACAAATATATCATATTTTAGCCTGGCTTTTTTGGCTCTTATCAACGACTTTATCCTAAAAATACCCATTATATCTATAATTTTTTTACTCTCAATAATTTTATACAATTACAAAAATTATATAAATCTTTTTTCATTTATAAAAAAATTTAAAATTGAGAAAAAAGACCTATTTCATATATTTTTCCTATTGCAAATTATTTTTTTCTTTATCTCACCGTACAAATACAAACCAAGTATAGCTCTTCTTATATATTCTATATTCAACTTTTTACTTTTTATAAAATGTAAAATGATAATAAAAATCCTTAAAATAGATTTCCTATTCGATTATATTAAGGAACAAATTCATTCTTATCAACAAATAAACATAAATGATATAATTACAATAAAACCTAATGAAGTTATACATTATGATGGTACAATTGTTGAAGGAAGTACAAATATAGATATTTCAATATTCTCCGGTAAAAATAAAATAATACAAAGAAAAAAAGGAGATAAAGTCTACGCAGGTGAAAAAGTACTAACAAATCCTATAAAAATTAAAGTACTTTCCAAAAATTATGATTCACTTATAATAAATCTATTCAATTTATATTCAAAAAATTTCTATACTGAAAATATTGACATTATATTAGATAAAAATTTTACTTTAATTATAATTTTTATTCTCATGGGAATAATTCAATTTTTATTTTTTAATAATAATATTTTAAACCTTTCCTATAAATATCTTTTTATGTTAGGCTTACTATCCTTTGATTTTAATTCAATAAAAGGCATTTATGAATTAGCCAATTTAAAACGTATCTTTTCTTACGGCGTTATAATTAAAAATTTTGAAAAGTATTCCAAACTTTCATATATGAACAGAATTACTATTTCTGATGAGTTTTTAATCAATAAATCAAATATCGCAATTAAATATAAGGTTTTCAAAAAAGAGAACCAAGCGGAATTTTTAAATATTATCTATAATTTCATGAAAATCTCAAATGACTTTATAGCTCAAAATATTTTAGAACAGATAAAAGATATAGGTTTTCAAAAATTTACAATTAAAGACTTTCATAGTATTGATAATTTTAATAAATACGGCAAAATAGTAATAAACAATATGGAAAAAGAAGTTTTATTCGGAGAAAAACAATGGATTCAACAAAACTACAAAATAAACCTTAATAATATCCCTGAACTTCCTGATATGCTAATCATCGTATTGGTAGTAGATTCAATAACTTATGGATATTTACAAATACATATTCAGGAAAATTATGAAATTATAAATGAATTAAAAAAAATACAAAATAAATTAGATATTACAATTGTTACCAACTTCAAGAATATTTTAAAAAATTTCAAAACAATACCCTATGAAAAACTGAATACAATAAAAGACTCCATATTGATTTTTTATAATAACTATATTAATGAATATGATACTTCTTCGAATATATTAATCTCCTTTGTAAAAGCTGAAACCGCAAAATACAAAACCTTCGATATACTACTTTTTACCAAAAGATTCTATAGAGTATTTGAACTAATTGCTTACAAAAAATTTACAGATACAGACTACAAAAAAATTATAAAATTCATCAACTATAATTTATTGATTTATAATTTATTTCTCCTATTTCAACTTAAAATAGGACTAATTGGAATTTTTGTTTTATCTATAGGCAATTTTTATGCTATAAAAAACTTTATAAACAAACAAAAAACTATTTTATTAAAAAATTTAGTTCATGAATACTTTTATTAAAATTATTCTATTATGGTTAATTCTAAAAAACATTATAATAGCTGATACATATGAAGAATGGTATGCAAAAGGTAGCCGGATTTTTCATCAAATAAAAAATGGCAAAATAAAAAATACTCCTAAAAACTGGAATAAAGCAATAAATTATTTTAAAAAACTGATACTAAAAGCTCCTGATAGGCATCCTAAAAAAACTGATGCTTACTTTTCAATCGGGTTATGCTATATTCAAACAGAAAATTACCTAAAAGCTGTACAAAATTTCAGAATGTTAATAAAAAAATATCCGAAACACAGACTTGCAGATGATGCTCAATACCTTATAGGATATTGTTTTCTACAAATGAATAATATTAAACAAGCTAAAATAGAATTTAAAAGAGTAATAAAAAATTATCCAAAAGGAGATATGTTTAAAAAAACATTATCTCAATTAGATATTCTCTATAAAAAATACCCTGATAAAAAATATCAGATAGAGTTTTATGAGTACCTTATAAAAAATTTTGATGATGAGTATATTAAATACAATTATACTCGAAAATTAGATTCTTTATATAATAGTGAACAGAAAATAGATACCCTTTTTCAAAAAAAACTTAAAATCAAACCTAAATATGAAAAAGGCATTCCTAAATTTCTAACACTCAGAATATCTTCCTCTGAAATCTCTTCAAGAATTGTTTTAGAATTTGATCAGGATGTACATTATAAAGCAAACTATATCAAAGAAAAAAATCTTCTTTTTATAGATTTTATAAATTCGATTATAAATATTAAACCAATAAATAAATCAATCAAAAATGGCCTTATAAAACGTATCAAATTAGCACAGTTTAACCCCAAGACTGTACGATTTGTCATCTATTTTGAAAAAGAATTAAATTATCATATTTTCACCCTTAACAATCCATCGCGGGTAGTAATTGATATCTCCCAACCTCAAATTAAAATTAATAAAGATAATATTTCTCTTGTAAATCAATTAGGGCTAAAGATATCAACTGTTGCAATTGATCCAGGCCATGGAGGTAAAGATCCAGGTACAGTTTATGGAAAATATTACGAAAAAGATATTGTACTAAATGTGGCAAAATATCTCTTAAAATTATTCGAAAAAGATCCAGAATTTCAAGCTTTTCTAACAAGAAATGACGATACATTCCTTCCATTGGAAAAAAGAACTGAAATAGCCAATTCTAGAAATGCAGATCTTTTTATAAGCCTTCATGTAAATTTCTGTAATACTAAAAATATAGCAGGAATAGAGACATATTATTTATCATTAACCACTGATCCATGGGCACAACAATTAGCAGTATTAGAAAATGCCTCAACACTACATAAGTTATCCGAACTAAACAGCCTTTTAAAAGATATTATTATAAATAACAAAATCGAGGAAAGTAAAAATTTTGCATTTAGTGTACATAACCAGCTCATAAGAACACTAAGAACGCAAGATAGAAAGGTACGCAAAGCACCGTTTGTGGTGCTGATTGGTTCAGATATGCCTGCCATACTTATAGAAATTGGTTATCTTTCAAATCCTCAAGAAAGAAAAAAACTTATTTCTCACAAATATCAACGACAAATAGCAAAAGCTATTTATAATGGAATAAAAAAATATCAAGCTAATTTTAGCTATGTAAATCAATAGGAGAGAGTCAAATGAAGAAATTTTTAATCATCTTATTCCTTACAATAAAATCATTACTGGGAGATGGTTTTATTGTAACCGATTCTAATAACTATATTTACCATATCTATGATGACTCAGTATGTCTTTTAGTATCAAACTCAAAAAATAGTGGTATTTATTACTCTACTAAAGAAAATCTTATTGGTTATAAAGAATTTATTAAATATGGTGATGATTTCCTTCAATCAGTTAATATATATAACACAAATTTAAAATCTATTACCCCTCTGAGTAATTTTTATAAACAAGTGGGACTTCCAGATTTTTCAAAAAAATATATTGCTTACTTTCAGGAAAATTCATTAATAATGATGGATACTAATTTTAATATTATAAAAACTATAAATATAGGTCATTTCGCTAATATTATAAAAATAAATCCCGGAAATAATAACCTAATCTCATGGACTGATTTCTATGGAAACTTAATTATTTTTGATATAGAAAAAGAACAGATATATAAAAAAATAAATCTACCAGAAGAAGGGTATGCCGCATATTGGTCACAGAATGGAAAAAATATTATAGTGCCAACAGTAAACGGTAAAATATTTTTAATCCAGAACTATAAAATTTCAAAAAAATTCGATGGAATAAACCCTATCTGGTTGGACGATAAGCAAGTTCTTTATTTTAAGATTGTATTTGATAAATTCCACAATCCAATCAAAAGCATTGAAACCATTTATAATATAACTACTGGTCAATCACTTATTCAATCATACAATAAGACAATATTCTCAAAGGCAATCCTATCAGGTAAGAATAAATTTATTTATTATGATATTTCCAATAACCCCTATATAAAATCAAAAAATATCAAAAAATTAAATTTTTCAAAGTTAAAAAAAAATATACATACCATAAAATTAAATAAAAGAAAAATAAATAATACAAAAACTTCTGAAATTATTAGTATCTCAGCATTCGATTCAATATACTTCCATCAAGTGTATGATATAAGGCCTGATAAAAAAGATGGTATTGGCGGAGGATGTTGTGGTGCTGCATCAACAATTATGGGGCTAATTTATTATAATAAACTATCACCATGGCCGATAACATGTTATTCCCCATATACTCATACAAGTTTATATGGAAACTATATCACAGAAAAGTATAGATTATATGGTGTTAATTACGACATACTTTATATTCGACATAATACATTAGGATATGGGATATACGGTTGGATTTATAGAAATTCTTTAGAAGACACCAAAGGACATATGGCAGAACTTATAAGAAATCACGGAATAGATTCTCCAGGCCCGGATTGGAGTCCATCATTTTCAAAATTACAAACAGAAATCAATAATCAAAACCCAATTGTTGTTTTAAATTCACTAACCAATGCAGGGCATTATATTGTAGCAGTAGGATATTTGAATGACAAAAAAGTAGCTGTATTTAATGATCCCTATGGAGATAGAAATAATTCAACCTATCTCAAATATAAAGCTATAAAGGTTAAATATGACTGGCCAGGTCAAAATAATGGATATGCTAACTTAAATCATGTATGGTGTTATAATTACCTGAGGCCCAAAGCTGATATTAAAGCTTTTTTAGAAAAAGATTTTAATATTCTCTTTATAAAAAATAACAGTTACAAACCTTACTTCATCATTCAAAATATTGGAACTGAAACATATCAGGGAAATCTGAACTACAAATACTCCCTAATCGATACAGCAAAAAACGAAATTATAGACTCGCAACAAATTACTATAAATTCAATGGCTATTGATGAAACAAAAAAAATATATCTCAATTTTGATAATCTTGTAATAGATTCAAATATTACAAATTTGAAATTAGAAATTTACTGTGATATTGATAGCTCAGAACCGGAAATTTCATACTCGAATAACTCTTTATCAAAAATTATAAAAATTAGAACTGATACTATCAAGCCATCTGCTATTGTACCTCTTCCTGATACCACAATATTTACAAATTCATTCTATATAAAGGTCAGATTTAGTGCTCTGGATGATTTAAATCCAGATGAAATGCAGCTTTATATTGATTCAACTGATTATACTGACAAAGCATCTTTTTCAACAATATGGACAAGATTAAAAGTTACTGATTTACCAGAAGGCAAACATAATGTTCTACTAAAAGCCACAACAAAATGCGGATACTCACAAGATATTAAATGGAGTTTTACAACTTCTTATACAAAAATATCAGAACATAACAATAATCAAAAAAATACAAAAATTAAAATTTATCCAAATCCATGTAATAAATATTTAATCATAGAATCACCAGCTTCCCTTAATTTAAACGCCTCTTTTTATACATTAGATGGTAAAAAAATATACACCACTTCTATAGCCCCAAAATCTAAAACACAAATCAATATCTCACAATTTCCATCGGGAATTTATCTTATCAAAATAAAAGAAAAACTTATACAGAAAATCACTATTTTAAAATAAACATCTAATAACTTTATTAAACATAAATTTAAACTATTAGATTAAGTTAATAAATAAAAAAATATTAAATTACTTGCCAAATTACTTTTATTTTATTAAAATAAATAACAATTTTTAAAGGAGTTTTTTTTGAAACTTTATTTTATAGAAGCAGGAGTTGATTATAAAAAATATAATTTTCCTTATATAATAATAGCAGAACCTGAATCTGAAAAAGAAATTCTTAAATTATTTGAAAAAGGATTTCTCCCCTATAATCATAACTTAACACAGTTTTATTTATGCAGAAATATTCGTATTAAATTATCAGAATTCACCCCATCATCTGAAAACAGAAGAATACTAAGAAAAGGAGAGGGTATAAGCTTTAAACTCAAAAAAAGAAATGAATTTAAGTTCAATGATAATTGGTTAAAATTTTGTAAAGATTATGCAGACCAACGATTTGGAAAAGATATAATGTCAGAATCACGGCTTTTATCTTTATTTCATTCTCCGGTAACATCGCATATAATGGAATTTTACAATGATAATCAAATTATAGGTATTGTTGTTTTATATATTATTGAGAAACAATTAACATATTATTACTATTCTTTCTATGATTTAAAATATTTTAATAAAAATCTTGGAATGTACATGATGACATCCGCTGTAAAATATTTTTCAGAAAACAATTTTCAGTATATCTATCTTGGAACATGCTATAGTAAAAATGCTCTATACAAAACTCAGTTTAAAGGAATGGAATTTTTCAATGGAAGGTACTGGTCATCAAATCTAAAGGAACTAAAATTTTTAATAAAGAATTATGCAAATAATGAGATTAAAAATGTTTTCGAAATAGACGAATATTCTAAATATACAAATAAATCTCAAACAATCTTTAGCGGGGGGCTTATATGAAAGTTATGTTATTTGGCGTTGGAGCTTTCACCCAGGGTGTTTTACATATATTAAAAGAACATAATATTGAAGTATGTACCTATTTAACAAGAGATTATGCTCACTATGGACCCATGTTGGAAGGCAAAACATATCATAAAGAATACTATCCGGATCCCTGTGAAATATTAAAAAATGAAAATATAGATTTTGTTATTCCGATGTCTATAGACTGGGCAAAGCAAAGCTGGACTAAAAAATTTTTATCTCTTAATATTCCAATATTGTCGCCCAAAGGAGAAGCATATAATATTGAAGGAGATAGAGAATTTTCCCATCAATTGTGCGAAAAATACAATATACCCTTTCCGAAATCTTATCTTGCTAAAAATAAATTTGAAGCTTTAGAAATATTAAAAAAAGATTATAGACCCTATGTAATAAAAAATATCTACTGTTCACCATTTAGTCCTGTACATACTATTGTATGTGAAACACCGGAACAAACCAAAGCATGGTTTGATGCAATCGATTTTAGAGAAGGAATATTTTTACAAGAATTCATGGGATATAATGAAGCAGGCCATATTGCCTTTGTAAGCAATGGACAAATATATTCTCTTGTTACAAATCAAGAATACAAAAGAGCTTTCAATGATAACCTTGGAATAATTGCAGGAGCTCCATTAGGAGGCATAGTAGAACAGGATCCAGATGATAAATACAATATTGCAAAAGAACTACTTCATCCTTTATTACCATGGTTCAAAGAAGTAAATTATAATGGTCCAATTCAGGTCACAGCTATGAGAAAAGATAAAAAATGGTATGTGCTTGAATATAACATAAGATTAGGCGTAACCTCTGGTCCATTAATTATAAAAATGCTCAAAAACCCTGCGGAGGTATTATATAATGTTGCCTGCAACAAACCCATAACACTTAATTTTGATGAAACAAAAAAATTTGGCTGCTCATTAACTCTCGCTGGATATGGATACCCTTATGTTCAGATTAATCCACCGAAACTTCCCATTCAAATAAAAGAAGAATTCACCTGTGATGTATGGTGGAATGAAGTTGATATTGATTACAATAAAAACCTATTCACATCAGGGCATAGAATTGCTGATTTTATTGCTTATGGAAATGATTTACAAAGTGCTTTATCATTAGCTTATGAAAATATAAAAAAAATTGAATGCCCCGGAAGTTATTATAGAACAGATATTGGACAATCTATGTGGCCTCCAATATATGATTAAAAAAATTATTATTTTACTATTTATTCTTCCACCTCTATTAAAAGCAAATACTAAAATTTTAAATTTGATAATAAATAATAATAATATATCAATAAATGACAAAAACTATCTAAACAATAAAATAGCAAATTTATTAGATAATAAAACTATTTATAGAAATGTTATAGATACTATATTTATTTCTGAAAAAAAACTATATTTACTAACAAAAAACCTTCCCACAGCTGCAAAACTTATCAATATAATAAAAAATAGACAATATGAAATAGATAGCATAGATGGGTTAAGGTTTTATGCAAATGATCATTCTGATTTGGAAGGTATAATATTTCATGTTTACAATTCTATAGATACCACATTTTTCTATGCTGAAGGTACTGCCAAATTTTTGCTCACTAAATATAAACTATTTGGTTTAATGTATGTTGAATATAAAAATATTGATACAAATAAAATTTTATTTAATGCCAGAATCTATATTTATCCCAATAATTCTTTTGCCAGATCATTACTAAAAATTTTACTAAAATTAGGTTTTAATTCTTATGTAGATAAAAAAATATCAAATATTTACAATTTTATAAATATAACCGCAAAAGCTATAAATCAAAATCCGAAAAAAATTATCAATGTAATTCAAACTGATTCTCTTATAAAAAAATTTAAACTAAATCAAAATGATATAAAAATTATTAATAAACTAATTTATTGATAAAGTTCTGCCTTAAGGGCAGTTAATTTTTCTGGAGTTAAAACACTCTTCAATTCAGGATAATTTTTCAAATTAAATATAACTTTTGTCTTACCATCTACTTTACCAATAAAAGCTGTAGCTCCCGATTGCAGATAATCCATAGACGAAGAGAAAATATAAATGTTATTCTGTGTACAATTTTTTAAAATATACAATTTACTCTTATTATTCATCAAAACAGGGGAATCAAAAATAACAAGTTTAGTTTTAGGTTTTAATTTTTTTAAACTACTTCCAATATCACGGGCAAGATCAATTATATATACTTCTGCTTTAGTTTTTGTAATAGCACCTGCCCTTCCAAGCTTTTTTTTCAAAACATCTGCTCTTTCTTTAGGCAAGAAATATACTATATTTGTAACATCAGGAAAAACCTGTTTTATAATAAAAGCAAATTGCATAGGAGAAGCTTCTTGAGAAAGAACTTCTTGAAACAAACAAAAAAATAATAATATAAATAAACCTGCTAATTTTTTCATAGGCTCTCCTTGTTTTTTTTCTATTATTTTAATGATAAAAGTCTATAATCAATTTGTCAACTAATTTTTATTTTTTTTACTTTAACATTTTTTTTTAAATCAAAAATTAATAAAAAACAATTAGCAATAATTATATAAAAAATTCTTTTACTATATAACCACATAAACATCTAAAAAAATATTAAATAACACTTATATAGACTTGACATAAACTAAGTTTTTATATAGAATATAAATTTGTAAAATACAAAAAACTTAAAAAAGGAATAGATATGATAAAAGGAAGTCAGATAAGATCAAATTTTGTTGATTTTTTCAAATCAAAAGGGCATGTTTTTGTCCCAAGCTCCCCTGTTGTCCCAAAAGATGATCCAACATTATTATTTACAAATGCTGGAATGAACCAATTTAAACCTATTTTTTTAGGAAAAGAAAAAAGAGAATATACAAGAGTAGCTAATTACCAAAAATGTATTAGAGTAAGTGGAAAACACAATGATTTAGAAGAAGTTGGTAAAGATGGCAGGCATCATACTTTTTTTGAAATGCTGGGTAATTGGTCATTTGGAGATTATTATAAAAAAGAAGCAATTGAATTTGCCTGGGAATACCTAACAGAGGTGCTAAAATTACCAAAAGAAAAATTATATGTAACTGTTTATGAGGATGATAATGAAGCTGAAGAATTATGGAAAACTGTTACAGATGTTGATCATTCCCACATATCACGTTGGGGAATGAAAGAAAATTTCTGGGAAATGGGAGATACAGGACCATGTGGGCCATGTTCTGAAATTCATTACGATAGAGGAGAAAAATACTCCTCTGTAGATGATCCTAATTGTGGAGTTAATTGCGATGGAGAAAGATTCTGGGAAATATGGAACTTAGTTTTTATCCAATATAATAGGCTACCCGATGGCTCTCTTGAAGAATTACCGTCAAAACATGTTGATACAGGAATGGGACTGGAAAGATTAACCGCTATTCTGCAAGGAAAAGATTCCAATTATGAAACAGATCTTTTCTGGCCATTAATCGAGCACTTAGAAGAACTAACAGGAAAACAATATAGTCCTGATAATAGTGGTATGCCTTTTAGAGTTATTGCAGACCATATTAGAGCTATAAGCTTTGCAATCGCAGATGGAGCACTGCCATCCAATGAAGGTAGAGGATACGTAATTCGAAGGCTTTTACGCCGAGCAGCAAGATATGGATATAATATTGATATGAAAGAACCATTTATTTATAAATTAGTTCCTACACTGGTTGATTTTATGGGAGATGCTTATCCTGAATTAAAAGAACAGCATGATCATATAAGTCTCGTTATCAAAAGTGAAGAAGAAAGATTTTTTAAAACATTAGGTCAAGGGATCACTATTTTTAATAAAATTGTAGAAAAAGAAAAAGAAACAAAAATGGTTTCCGGAAAAGATGCGTTCCTATTATATGACACTTATGGATTCCCTATAGATTTAACAAGAGTTATGGCAGAAGAAATTGGGTTTAATATCGATTTGAAAAATTTTGAAATTTTACTTGAAAAGCAAAGAGAACAATCAAGAAATGCCGCTTCTTTTGATTATGATGTCCATAAAAATTGGGTTGAATTTACTCAAGGTGAACATTCAATTTTTAAAGGTTATGAAACCTCTGAATTAGTTACTCAAATTAGAAAATATTACATGGAAGATGATAAGATTGAAATAATTTTACATGAAACTCCTTTTTATGCAGAATCAGGTGGACAGGTTGCAGATCATGGGTATATAGAAGGTGAAAATTTTGAAATTCAAGTTTATAATGTACAGAAAACTTTTGACGGTATTGTACATTATGGTAAACTAAATGGCACAATAAATAATCCAAATGTTAAAGCTATTGTGGACACTAATCGACTTAAAAGCATATCAAGACACCATACAGCCACTCATTTATTGCAAGCTGCTTTAAGAAAATTATTAGGAGAGCATGTCCACCAGTCTGGTTCTTTAGTATGTGATGATTATTTAAGATTTGATTTTACACATTTCCAGGCATTAAATGAAGAAGAATTAAGAGATATTGAGAATGAAGTGAATGACTATATTATGGCAAATTATCCTGTAAAAATAGAATTTATGGATATAAATGAAGCCAAAAAAGCAGGAGCCATGGCACTATTCGGTGAAAAATACGATAAAATAGTAAGAGTTGTTAAAATTGAACCTGTTAGTATGGAATTATGTGGCGGAATCCATTGTAAGGCTACAGGTGAAATAGGCTTATTTAAAATTGTCAGTGAAACTGGAATAGCTGCTGGTATTAGAAGAATTGTGGCCAAAGCAGGCATGCCAGCAATTGAGTATGTCAATAATTTCGAAAACATTATAAAAAATTTATCTGGCATATTTGCCACAAAACCAGAGAATTTAACCAACATAATAGATCAAAAATTAAAAGAAAATCACGAATTATTAAAAAAACTTGAAAAATTACAATCTGAAAAAAATAAAGGAAATTTGGAAACTTTATTAAACAATAAAGAAGTTATAAATGGAATAAATGTTATTATAGCACAAATAGATGTTGATAATATTGAGCTTTTAAGAAAAGCTGCTGATTTCTTAAAAAATAAATTAAAAAACAATTTTGTTATAATTCTTTCAAGCATAATTAATAATAAAGTAAACTTTATAGTTAGTATTTCACAAGAATTAACAGAAAAATATAAAAATCTTCATGCTGGAAAATTAATAAAAGAAATAGCAAAAGTATGTGGTGGTGGCGGCGGCGGCAAACCATATTTTGCACAAGCAGGCGGAAAAGATACATCAAAAATACCTGAAGCTTTAGATTTTGCAAAGGAGCTTATTAAAAAATTTTCATGAAAGAACTTTATCTAACTTCAGAGAATTTAACTGTTAAAACAAAAAAATATTTGAACTATTTAAATAAATATTTTAACATCAATAAAATCCAGTTTCATCCTGATAAAGCAGCTCTTTTAATATTGGATATACAAAAATATTTTATTGATGACAAATCGCATGCTTTTGTCCCTTCTGTGAAAACTATTTTACCTGGATTAAAAAAACTTTGTCAATTATGCAAATCTAAAAATATTCCTTTAATATTTACAAGACATCTTAATAATTTTGAGAATGCAGGTATGATGAATAAATGGTGGAAAGATTTAATTAGTGATGATGATAGATCTTCTATAACGAAAGAATTATCTGAATATACAGATATAGTTATTACTAAAACTCAATATGATGCTTTTTATAATACAAATTTAGATAGTATATTAAAAAATTATGGTATACAGCAAGTAATAATTGGCGGGGTATTAACTCATTTGTGTTGTGAAACTACAGCAAGAAGTGCTTTTGTTCGAGGATATGAGGTCTTTTTTTTAATAGACGGTACAGCAACTTATAATGAAACATTTCATATGAATACATTATATAATTTATCTCATGGATTCGCAAAGCCAACAACTATAACAGATATTGAACAGACACTTTCGGAGTTTAGTAAGTGATAATAAATAAAAAGATCATTATAATAGGTGGTGGGCCTGCTGGAGTTGCTTCCTCTATTTTATTATCTCGTAATAAGTTACCTGTTTTACTGATTGAAAAATATAAAATTGGTGGGCTTATTAGATTTGCTAATTTGATTGAAAATTATCCTGGTATGCCAGATGGCATTAATGGTGAACAGTTTACATTTTTATTAGATAAACATTTGAAAAATATCAATACAGATATTGTATATGATAATATTAGTTCAGTTACATATAAAAATAGATTTTCCCTTCAAGGTGTAACTAATACTTATAGTTGTGAATTTCTTATTGTTGCAACAGGTAGTAAGCCTCGTAAAATAAAATCTAATTACAGTAATTTTATATCTTATGATTTTTCAAAATTTATAAACAAAAGGGATGAGCATATTGCTATTATAGGCGGTGGGGATATTGCATTTGATTTTGCATTAACTCTTTCTTTAAATAATAGGGTAAATATTTTGATAAGGAATATTCCATGTTGTAATGATGTGCTTTTAGAAAGGGCAAAAAATAATAAAAATATTTTTATTTATGAAAATTTCTCTATTTGTAATATAATAAAAAATAATGAGAGTTATGAAATAGTTTCTCATGAACAAAATCGCATAATTGCAAATTCAATATTTGGTGCGATTGGTAGAGAAAATAATTTACCAAAGTTGCTTTTTGACAAAAAACAAAAAGAACTTAAAGATAAATTTTTTATTATAGGTGATGCTATAAACAATTCTAATAATAGGTACATTATTTGTGCTGAATCCCAAGGTTTTGATGCAGCGATTAAAATTACAAAACAGATAAAAAGCGGAGGATAAATTTGAAAATTTTAAAAGAAATAGGTTCAGAAGAACATGCAATAGTGTATCTTGCTGAATTTAATGAAAATAAATATGTGGAATTTACAGAATCAATTCAGCCGCCTTTAAAAAGAAAAGATAAATGGGTACTTATTATATCTTCTTTATTTGGGTGCCCAATAAAATGTCAATTTTGTGATTCATCAAATTATTATTATGGCAAATTAACATACCAAGAGCTTTTAGCACAAATAGAATATCCTGTATTAAAAAGATTTCCCGATAGAATTATAAAAACTGATAAATTTAAAATTCAATTTGCCCGGATAGGCGAGCCATCTTTTAACCTTAATGTTTTAGATGTGGTTGATAATTTTGATAATTTATTTGTTGTTGAAAATTTTATCCCCTCTATTTCAACAGTAGCTCCCCAAGGACAGGAAATTTTCTTTGAGAAATTAATAGAGTTAAAAAAAAGAAAGTTCGCAAAAAATTTTCAATTACAATTTTCCATTCATTCTACTGATTTAGAATATAGAGATTGGCTTATTCCTGTAAAAAAATGGAGTTTTGATAAAATTTCTGACTATGGAAAACATTTCTTTGATAAAGGTGGTAAAAAAATCACATTAAATTTTGCAATAAATTCAAGTGATTATATAAATGCTGAATTACTAAGAGATTTTTTTGATCCTGCTTTTTTTATAATTAAAATCACTCCTATAAATCCTACAATTAATGCAGCCGAAAAAGGACTTGTTACAAAAGATACTTTCGATTATAATGAAATTATAAAAAATCTCCAAAAATTTGGATTTGACGTTATTTTAAGTATAGGCAATCCAGAAGAAAACTTAATAGGAAGTAATTGTGGACAGTATATAAAGACTTTTTTAGATAAAGGAAAAAATTTTAGTATTTCTTATACTTATATTAATTAAATATTTTTTGTAAATAATCTAAAAAAGATTTGTGATTTTCGAAAATAACTGTTTCTTCTAATAGATTATCATTTTCTTTATTCCAGTATTGGTTTTTTACTAAAATAGTATCCATTTTAACTTTTTTAGCAGCATTTATTCCTTTGATTGTATCTTCAATTACAATACAGTGTTGAGGCTCAACATCCAGATGCCCTGCTGCATAAATAAAAATATCAGGATGAGGTTTGCCTCGTAAACCTTTTCTTTTACCGATTATTGGAACTTTTGGTTTTATTCCTGCTGATTCAAAGATATGATGTATATATTTATCAGGAGTATTTGACGCTATTGCAATTTTATAATTTTTATTTAAAAGAATCTCTAATGCTTGTAAGGTTTCATCAATAAATTTTATCTCTCCAGATTTACAGAATTCTTCATAAAGTTTTAATCTCCTATCTTCTATTTTTCTATATGTATTTTCATCAACCTGCTTATTAATTCTCTTCAATTGATATCTCATTCCCTGCCCTAACATTGTCCAATATTGGAAATACTCTTCTTCAAAAAGTTCATAGTTAAAATATTCTTTTAGTACTATCTGGCAAGATTTATAAAAAAAATGTTCAGATAAAACAAATATTCCATCAAAATCAAATAAAATCGCCTGATATTTATCAAAATCTATTTTTTTCATAATAAAAACTCTTTTCTATCTATAATTAATACCAACCTTATTCCTAACATCTTTTAATGTTTTAGAAGCAATTTCTCGGGCTTTTTCTGCTCCCTCGTCCATTTTTTTAAACACCCAATCAAGGTTATTAGCCAATTCTTCTCGTTTTTTCCTATAAGGTTCAAAGAAATTGTAAATTATATCAACTAATTCTTTTTTAACAGAACTATATTTTAAGCCTCCTGCTCTATATCGCTCTGCTAATTCCTGTTGTGCCTTTTTATCAACAAATAAAGAATATATCTTAAAAAGATTACAATTATCTGGATCTTTTGGTTCTTCAATGCTTTTGGAATCAGTTACAATACTCATAACCTTCTTTTTCAAAGATTTATAATCAGAAAATATTTCTATAGTATTGTCATAAGATTTAGACATTTTTCTACCATCTATACCAGGAATGACTGCTAAATTTTCATCAATTTCTGGTTCAGGTAAAACAAAAGTTTCCCCATAGATATTATTAAATTTTATAGCTATATCTCTTGTAATTTCCACATGTTGTTTTTGATCTTTACCAACAGGAATTTTTTCTCCCTGGTATAAGAGAATATCAGCAGCCATAAGAACGGGATATGTAAAAAGTCCCGCATTTGGTTTTAATCCTTTAGCAATTTTATCTTTATAAGAATGACTTCTTTCAAGCAAACCAACCGGAGTAAAATTAAATAAATACCATGTAAGTTCTGTTACTTCTGGAACATCTCCCTGTACCCAGAAAATTGATTTATCCGGATCAAGACCTAATGCAAAAAAATCCAATATTGCGTCTAATGTATCTGTACTAAGCTTGTTACCATCAAAAACTGTAGTAGTAGCATGCAGATTTACAATAAAACAAAATAATTCTTCTTTTTCCTGATATTCTATCATTTTTTTCATCATTGCAAAATAATTCCCAAGATGAAGTTTTCCGGATGGTTGTATTCCTGATAAAACTCTCATAATCTCTCCTTTTTTAATTGTTTTATAATATCATTACAAAAATAATTTGTCAATAAAAATTTTAGAAATTTTCTGAAAATAAAAGGCATAGCATCATATTAAAAAATTTGTTAATTATTGATTATAAAAAACACAACAGTAAAAAATTTTAAAGATTGACTTATATTTTTTATTATAATATATTCTAAAAAAAGAATTTTTTTCAAAAAAGGAGTTTTTCTCAGATGAATTTAAAGTCAAAATTTATACATCTGCATAATCATACAGAATATAGCCTTTTAGATGGTGCTTGCAAAATAGATTCTTTTCTGAATACAGCTTCACAATTTGGTATGGATGCTATTGCAATAACAGATCACGGCAACCTTTTTGGAAGTATAGAATTTTACAAAAAAGCACTTAAAATGGGTATAAAACCTATTATAGGCATAGAAATCTATATAACAGAAAATATTAAAAAAACAAAAAACTCAGTAACGAACCATTTACTATTACTTGCAAAAAATAAAAAAGGATATAAAAATCTTGTAAAATTATCTTCCTTCGCTTATTTAGATGGATTCTATAAAAGACCAAGAATAGATAAAAATTTATTAAAACAATACTCTGAAGGACTGATCGGAGCTTCTGCATGTCTTGCAGGAGAAATTCCAAGACTTATCCTCCAAAACAAAATAGAAGAAGCAAAAAAAACAGCATTAGAATATCAAGAAATTTTAGGTAAGGGCAATTTCTATCTGGAATTGATGAATCATAATTTAAAAGAACAACAAATAGTCAATAAAGCCCTTATCTCAATATCAAAGGAACTAAATATCCCCCTCATTGCAACAAATGATATTCATTTCCTAAAAAAAGAACATAAAGAGGTACATGATATACTCCTGTGTATTCAGACAAAAACAACTCTACAAGATACAAAACGATTTAAATTTGAATCGGATGAAGTTTATTTTAAATCACAACAACAGATGATAGAATTATTCAAAGATACACCAGAAGCTATTGAAAATACTATAAAAATTGCAGAAGAATGTAATGTTGATATTACTTTTGGAGAATATTTATTTCCTGCTTTTAAAATCCCGGATAAATATAAAAATGATCAGGAATATCTTGAACATTTAGTATATGAAGGCATGAAAAAACGATATAAAAACATTACAGATGAAATAAAAAATCGTGTTAATATGGAACTAAAAGTGATAGAAAAAATGGGATTTGCAGGTTATTTTCTAATTGTATCGGATTTTGTAAATTACGCAAAACAAAATGGCATACCTGTTGGACCGGGGAGAGGTTCCGCTGCCGGTTCTATAGTATCTTACTGTACCGGTATAACAGATATAGATCCTCTAAAATATAATCTCCTTTTTGAACGCTTTTTAAATCCTGAAAGAATTAGTATGCCCGATATAGATATAGATTTTAGCGATGAAAAAAGAGAGAAAGTCATCGATTATGTTAGAGAAAAATACGGGGATAAAAACGTATCTCAAATAATAACATTTGGTAGAATGAAAGCAAAATCTGTAGTAAGAGATGTTGGACGTGTTATGGGACTTGAATACAGCTTTGTAGATAAAATTGCGAAAATGATCCCAGAAAACAAACTTCAAGATGCCATTGAAAATAGTCCAGAATTAGCAGAAAAATATAAAAATGATCCTACTATAAATAAGCTATTAAATTATGCTATGGAACTGGAAGGATTACCAAGACAACCAGGAATGCACGCTGCAGGAGTCGTTATAGCTCCCGATGATTTAACTAATTACGTAGCATTATATAAAGGGAAAGAAGGTATAACCACTCAAGTAGATAAAGATTTACTGGAAGAACTGGGCTTATTAAAAATGGATTTTCTTGGACTTCGAACTCTTACAGTAATTGATCATACATTAGAACTAATCAAAAAAAATCATGGTAAATCCATTGATTTATCTAATATACCATTAGATGATCCCGATGTTTTTCAATTACTCTCTGAAGGAAAAACAATTGGAATATTTCAGTTCGAAAGTGAAGGCATGCAATCTTATCTCAAAAAACTAAAACCATCAAGTATAGAAGATATGATTGCGATGAATGCTCTATATCGTCCCGGTCCTCTAAAAAGTAATATGGTTGATGAATTCATTCATAGAAAACATGGTATAAAAAAAATAGAATATCTACATCCGTTATTAGAACCTATTTTGAAAGACACTTATGGAGTTATTGTTTATCAAGAACAGGTTATGCAAATTGCAAGTAAATTAGCCAATTTCACAATGGGAGAAGCCGATACTCTACGTAAAGCTATGGGAAAGAAAAAACCTGAGATTCTGGCTAAGTTTGAACCAAAATTCATAGAAGGCGCAAAACAAAATGGTATGGAAGAAAAAAAAGCAAAAGAATTATATGAACTCATGAAACAATTTGGTGAATACGGTTTTAACAAATCCCATTCAGCTTGCTATGCTTATGTAGCTTACCAAACTGCATATCTAAAAGCCCATTATCCAACTGAATTTATGGCAGCATTATTAAGTAGTGTAATAAATGATTCTGATAAAATTGTAAAATTTATTGATGAATGCAAGAAATTAAATATAGAAATAGTCCCCCCCGATATAAATGAAAGTGATTTTCTATTCACTGTAAAAAATAATAAAATATACTTTGCATTAGGCGGAATTAAATCATGTGGACAGTCCTCAATAGATGATATTATAAAAATTAGAACAGAAGACGGACCATTTGAATCATTCTTCGATTTTATAAAACGTACTTACTCATATCAAGGCATCAAAAAAAATACAATTGAAGCCCTGATATATGCCGGCACTTTTGATAAATTTGGAAACAGAGCTCAACTTATTAACTCTATCAATGATGCATTAGAAACAGCTAAAAAGGCAATAACCATTGAAGCAAATAATCAGACTTCCCTTTTTGGAGATTCTCTTTTCGGAGAAAATTCTATCAACGAAGATATCAATTTTCAATTACCGCAAATCGAAGAATTTCCTCTAATCGAAAAATTAAATAAAGAAAAAGAATTTGTTGGAATATATTTATCCGGACACCCATTAGATAAATTTAAAGAAATAATGAAATTTCTAATGCCAATAGAAAAATTAAAAGAATTTTCTCAAAAAAATGAAAAATTAACTGAAAATAATACTTATATAATCGGCGGTTTTATCAAATCTAAGCAGATCAAAAGAACAAAAAATAACAATTCAGAATTTGCGATTTTAACAATTGAAGATTATACTTCAGACATAGAACTTCCAATATTCCAATTAGATAAATACGAAAGCATTTTAAAAGAACAAAATACAATAGTTCTATTCCTGCGTAGCTACATAAAAGAAGATTCTCCAAAATTTATCGTCGATAACATAGTTCAAATCCAGGATGTATTTACAAAAAATAATTTATCTATTTTGCTTGAAATAAACCCCACAGGAATTGAAAAAAAAGATATAGATAATATTTTTGACAGGATATTCACAAAAAAAGGAAAAGGAAAAGTATACCTATCATTTTTCATTCCTGATTTAAATAAAAGATTTGTATATACTTCAAAAAAGAAAACAACTGTAGTTAACAAAGAACTAATAAAATTCCTGAATGAACAACCAATTTTTGACAGTATATTTCTTACTTACAACTAAAAAAGGATAGAAAAATGATATATGATGCTATAATAGTTGGAGCAGGCCCTGCAGGATCACAATCTGCTTATTACCTTGCAAAAGCTGGTTTAAAAGTTGTCATATTTGAAAAAAGAAAAACAGTTGGCTATCCAATAAGATGCGCGGAAGCTGTAGGGTTGAAAGAAGATATTGAAAAATTCTTCCCAATAGATGAAGCCTGGTATGCTGGAGATATCTACGAAGGCACATTATTTGGGCCTAATGGTATCGGCGCTAATGGGAAATTATTTTCTACAGGAATTATTGTAAATAGAGACAGGTTTGACCAATTCTTATATAATAGAGCAATATCTGCTGGTGCACATGGATATACTAATGCAAATGTGATAGGATTTGAAAGGCAAAAAGATGCGCTAAATATATCAGTTGAAATAAATAATACTATAAATATATTTCAAACAAAACTATTAGTAGGAGCAGATGGTATAGAATCTCAGGTCGGAAGATGGGCAGGACTTTATAATACACTAAAGCCTAACGATATTTTAACTTGCTTTGAATATCAAATTAAAACAGATGAAGATAAATACAAATATACCCACTTATATTTTTTCCTGGGACATCAAATCGCTCCTGGAGGATACGCCTGGATTTTTCCTAAAAAAAATAATATTTATAATGTAGGTGTAGGAATCAATATTGAAAACAACAGTAAAAAACCAGCCAAAGAATACCTTGACAAATTTATAAGTCAACATTTCTCAAACTTTGAAATAATAAAAAAAATATCAGGAGGAGTTCCATTAATTGGGAACATCGATTTTGTAACTGACAACATTGTTTTAGTGGGAGATGCTGCTGGCCATTGTAATCCATTGTCTGGCGGTGGAATAATGAATGCTCTTGAAGCTGGTTTTATTTTAGGAACTACATTGCCAGAGCTGATAAAAGATAATAAACTAAAAAAAGACGCGCTTATGATTTACTCCAAAACCTGGAATAAAAAAAACGGTAAAGCCATAAAATATTATTATAAAATGAAAAATATTTTCTATAAACTAAGCGATGATGAACTAAATGATTTTGTTCATATATTAAAACAAGTGCTAAAAGAAGAAAAAAAGGGAATGCAAGTTCCAGATGTAATAAAAATTTTTCTCAAGACAATAAGAAAAAATTATAAACTATTATACAAATTTTCTAAGACTCTTTTTTAACTAAATTGATAAAAACAATTTCTGGTGTACTACCAATTCTTATAGGAAATAATGCACCACCATAACCACATGAAATATAATAATGAGTTTTTTCTTTTTTCAAATATCCCCAATCTTTTTCATATAAAAATTTTGTAATAAAATTAATTGGAAAAATCTGACCATGATGCGTATGACCAGATAGCTGCAAATCTATTAAAAATTTTTTAGCTTCATCAAGTTTCCATGGCTGATGATCTAATAAAATTATTGGATATTGTGGATCTATATTTTCAACCAGTTTATCTAAACCTTTCCTTCTATTTCTTATATCATCTCTGCTAACTAAATAAAACAAACTATCTATTTGAATAGTAGTATCTTTTAATATTTTTATATTGTTTTCTTCAATATATTTTAAATCCATAAAATATCTTCCTATATATTCATGATTCCCCGGACACATATAAATTCCTAATGGCAAATTTAATTTTTTAAAATATTTTAATAAATCATAATATTTGACTACTTCTATATTATTATCAATTAAATCCCCTCCTATGAGTAAAATATCTGGCTTATGTGCAGTTATAGTATCAATCAAAATATTCAATTTTGATTTATTTACAAATGTCCCAAGGTGAATATCACTAACATAAGCAATATATAAAGTATCTCTATCAAACTTTGCTTTATTTATATCAATATTTAAATATTTCACATTCAAATTATAAAAATTCCAATATCCATAGCCAAATAATATAAAAATACTCAATACTGCTACTGTTGCTATTTCTCTTTTAAATATTTTTATTCTTCTAAAAAATAAAGAAAAAAAATCAAAAACAATACTAAACATCAAAAAATAAAAAAAGAAAAACAAAAATATAGCGCCCACTCCAACAATAAATTCAGTAAAAAAATTTATAAAAAATCTTTCAATAATCTCACCAATAAAAAATAAAAGACAAAAAATCCTAAAAACATTTCTTACAACTTTTCTCTTTATATTGAAAAAAAATAACAACCGCCTATATAAATAATAAGCCATAAAAAAATATATTAACACAAAAAACACTACAAATTTTAGCACTATCTAACTCCTTTCTAAATTGAGCACATTATTATAATAGATTTCTATAATAGTTACAATAAATTTTTCTACTCAACTTAAAGATAAATATAAAAAATTTTCTTGATTTTATCCTATATTTTGTTTATTTACTTAATAAACAAACAAAATAATAAAACAGGAGAAACACTATGATAAAAAAAATATTTTTCATTTCAAATCTTTTATTATTTTTAACCACTATATACAGCAACGAAATTATAAATGATTCAATAGAAAAAAAAATTGATAGTTTATTGCAAAAAATGACATTAACAGAAAAGATAAAACAAATGGATATGTATGATGCCAAAGATTTTTATAAAAATGGAAAATTCAATTGGGATAAATTTAAAAAAGAAATTAAGCATGGAATGGGATCTATTCATGAAACATTTATTTTTGATGATGTAAAAATTGTCAATAAAATGCAAAAATTTGCGCTTAAATATTCAACAAGTAAAATTCCAATTTTAGTAATCGAAGAAGGTTTACATTCATATATTAATAACAAATCCACACTATTCCCTGCTCCTATTGGTCTTGCAAGCACATGGAACCCAGAGCTTATTGAAAATATAGGACATATTATAGCAAAACAGGCACGTTCTAAAGGAGCTCATTTCATTCTTGGCCCTGTATTAGGAATAGCAAGAGATCCCAGATGGGGAAGAACAGAAGAAACTTTTGGCGAAGATCCATATCTTGTAAGTGAAATGGGAGCAGCAATTGTAAAAGGGATGCAAGGCAATGATTTAACAGCAAATGACGCTGTTGTAGCAGAACCTAAACATTTTGGTGCTCATTCTCAACCAGAAGCAGGAAGTAATACCGCACCAGTACCAGCTGGAAAACGTGAAATGTTTTCTCAATTTTTCGTTCCTTTTTATAATGCAATAAAAAAAGCTAATGCACTCGGGATAATGGCCGCATATCACGAATTAGATGGAATTCCATGTGTAAGTAATGAATGGTTATTAAAAGATGTACTCAAAAACAAATGGAATTTTCAGGGATTTGTATTGTCTGATAACGCTGCTATAGCTCTTCAAATAAATACTCATCATACAGCAGAAGATCCAGTACATGCTCTTGCTTATGCAATCAAAGCAGGAACAGATATGCAATTTTATGATTTTGATCATGAAACTTTTGAAAAATCTATAAAAAAAGCAATAAAAATAGGACTTCTAACAGAACAAGATATTGATAATTCTGTCAGAAGAATATTAAGAGTAAAATTTCTATTAGGTCTTTTTTCAAATCCTATAACAGACACACATATTTATAAAAAAGCATATAATGATCCATCTAATAAAAAAATTGCATATCAATCATCATTAGAGTCTATTATTCTACTAAAAAATGAAAATAACATTCTACCATTAAAAGAAAAACCTAAATCTATTGCCGTTATAGGCCCCCTTGCTAACTATAATGCTGTTGGAGGGTATTCCCCTCACAATGCCAAAATTATAACTTTTCTCCAAGCAATAAAATCTTTCTCAGATAATAATAGTGAAATTCTGTATAGCAATGGAACATTAAAATTAGCTACC
Source organism: uncultured bacterium (assembly GCA_964384205.1). Lineage (GTDB taxonomy): Bacteria > JAGOEH01 > JAGOEH01 > JAGOEH01 > CAYLKS01 > CAYLKS01. The sequence goes on from CAYLKS010000002.1 coordinate 108,961, forward strand.
TTACAAAATATATCTAATGAATTTCTAAAAACTCCTGATAGCAAACATAATGGTCTAAAAGGAGAATATTTTGATAATATCTACTTTAAAGGTAAACCAGTAGTAACAACTATTGATACTACTATTTCAAATTACTGGGGAAAATTAAGCCCTAAAAAAAATCTTCCAGCAGATTCCTTTGCAATAAGATGGACAGGGTATATTGTACCACCAATATCAGGCACCTATGAAATAGGCATTATAACAGATGATATGGGAAGATTATATATCAATGATTCTCTCAAAATTAACAACTGGAAAAACTATAAACCTAATCTTTACCTCACTACCTATATTAAAATGGAAGCCGGAAAAAAATATAAAATAAAATATGAATATGCTGATTTAACTGATTTTGCAGGGCTACGCCTCAAGTGGCGTATAATTGATTATAATGAAGATAATCCAAATCTTGAAATAAATAAGGCTGTAAATCTTGCTAAAAAAGCTGATATTATATTTTTAGTACTCGGAGAAACTTCTGAGGAAGTTGGAGAAAATAAAGATAAAGCTGAAATCATATTATCAAAAGAACAGCTTAAATTAGCTCGTAAAATTAAAAAACTCAATAAGCCCACAATTGTAGTTCTTATAAATGGTAGACCATTATGCGTAAATTATTTATATGAAAATTTCCCAGCATTACTTGAAGCATGGTTCCCTGGAGAATATGGAGGCTCTGCATTAGTGGATTTAATCTTTGGCAAATCTTCTCCTTCTGGAAAACTCCCAATAACATTTCCAAAATCAACAGGACAACTTCCGTATTTTTACAATCACAAACCTTCATCATTACACAGATATATTGATATTGGCTCTGAAGTATTATTCCCATTTGGCTATGGATTATCATATACAAATTTTGAATATTCTAATTTGAAAATACTACCTCAAAACCCTACTATTAATGATACAATAGCAATATATTGCACTATAAAAAATATTGGAAATTTTCCAGCAAAAGAAGTAGTCCAGCTATACATTAATGATATAGTAAGCTCTGTAACCACACCTATTATGTCTCTTCAAGGTTTTAAAAAAGTCTTTTTAAATCCAGGAGAAGTAAAAGAAATAAAATTTATTCTTACAAAGGAAAATCTCGGATTATGGAATAAAACAATGAATTTTGTCGTTGAACCTGGCGATTTTAAAATTATGATTGGAAGTTCTTCTCAGGACATCAAACTTCAAAAAATCATTACTCTAAAAGAAAAATAATCATTATTTATTCTGAATAAAAAATAAATTCTTTTATCACTAACAATATGCTCTTGAATTATCTAAACTAAAAAATTATTATTAAACAGTCTGTTAAATATAATTACTATTAACTTACCTAATTACAAAAAAATATTTTCAGGCTATAGTTTTTTATCCATTCCCTCACATTAAAATAAAAAATATTAAATTTGTAACAAATATAAATTCAATTTTAGATAAAAATTTACTCTCAGCCACCAATTTAAAAAAATCCTATAACTTTATATACAATTTTTAAGTCTCTCCTGCAAATAATATAAAAATCTAAAAGCAGTTATAAAAAATAAAAAAATAATTACAAATTTCAATATTATTAAATACTCAATTACTCAATTGCTGTAAATCATCATACGATTTTTTACCACAAATTAATACAACTACAGAATGGGGTTTCACTGGAATTTTAGTATAATTCCATGGCACTGGTTTATCATTGAAATCAAAAGGAGCATCATTATAAGTATTAATCAATATATACCATTTCCGCTCAACATCTAAAAATGGCGGTACATTAAACTCTAATTCTTTTTCATAAGCATTAATGGCGATATATATACTTGGATAATCTATAGCTAATCCTGTAACTGACGCTTTTCCATTAATTAAAAAAGCAATAGTATGACTCCAGTCTGCAAGGTCTGGATTATTTATATTTATACCGTGGAAACTAATATCATTATTCCATATCTCATCAACTGAAGACAAAAAAAGATTTTTATTATTATAAAAATTTTTCCTTTGAAGAGGTTTATACCTACGCCTAAAATTTATTATTTTCTGAGAGAACCTTAAAATATCACTATATTTTTCTAAATTTTCCCAATTAAACCAGTTCCACATAGTATCATGGCAATATGCATTATTATTGCCTCTTTGTGTACGATAACATTCATCACCAGAATATATCATAGGAACTCCCAAAGAGAAAAACAGCACAGTCAAAAAATTCTTAACATTGCGATTTCTTATTTTATTTATATATTCATCAGATGTTTCTCCTTCATGTCCCCAATTATAGCTAAAATTTTCATTAGAACCATCAAGGTTATTTTCTCCATTTTCAATATTATGCTTATTATTATATGAAACCAAATCTCTCAAAGTAAAACCATCGTGACAAGTTATAAAATTTATACTATGGTCAGGAGATTTATATGAACCATATAAATCCGGACTTCCAATAAAAGCATTAATAAAATCGTGAATTACACCATTATCTCCTCTAATAAACCTTCTAACGGAATCTCTATATTTACCATTCCATTCGGCCCAACCTTCCGGAAAATCCCCTAATTTATAAAGTCCAGCAGCATCCCACCCTTCTGCTATTAACTTACAACCAGATAAAAGAGGGTCATTTAAAATATCATTCAATAAGCTATTTTCTCCAACCCACTCTCCTTCAGGATTTCTACCTAAAATTGTGGCTAAATCAAATCTAAAACCATCTATTTTTAAATCACAATACCAATAACGCAAACTATCTATTATAAATTGTTTAACAACAGGATAATTGCAATTAAAGGTGTTTCCACAACCTGAATAATTTTTATATAATCTCTTATTATTTTTATCCAACATATAATAAACACTATTGTCAATACCTCGAAAACTCAAGGTAGGCCCATCTTCTCCACCTTCGCCTGTATGATTATATACTACATCTAAAATCACTTCAATACCGGCATTATGGCATTGTTTTACAAAATTTCTAAATTCATTAATTCTATTCAATGGTTCTACTGAATAGTGAAAGGCAGGAGTAAAAAAATTAATTGTATTATATCCCCAATATTGTTTCAATGGTTCATTAGTTAAAGGATTTTTCCTTACTATTTCGTCAGGATTAAACTCATGTATTGGCATCAATTCAATTGCATTTACACCAAGAGATTTCAAATAATCTATCTTTTCTATAATACCATCAAAGGTGCCAGGATTTTTAACACCAGATGATGGATGCTTGGTAAATCCTCTAACATGCATCTCATAAATAATCAATTCATTTAATTTGAAATTCAAATGGTAATCATCATCACCCGGTAATATTGTTTTTACAGTAACAGACTTTGGAGCAGAAAAAATACTTGATTTATAATTAAAAGATAAATCCTTATATTCTGACGTTTTCTGATACCCATATAATTCGTCTCTATTAAAATTATAAACCCCATCAATTAATTTAGCATAAGGATCTATTAATAATTTAAATTTATTAAATCTATGACCATCAGAAGGGGCATAAGGCCCATCAATTCTATAACCATACCTTATTCCTTCTCCTAAATTCTCAACAAATATATGCCATATATCTCCTGTTCTATTTTTCTGAGGATGGAGTGGGATTTCTACTATTTCATCAAAATTTTCAAAATCAGGAAACAAAACCAATATAACTTCTAATGCATGTTTCGAAAAAATAGAAAAATTTACTCCCTCTGAAAATATTGTAGCTCCTAAAGGAAAAGGCACTCCTTGATATGTTTTTAATTTCATCTTTATTGACATGTTATAAATCCTTCATAAATATTACAATTTTTATTTTTATTATAAAATAAAATTATAAATTAGTCAATATTTTAAATTTTTATGCATAACATCTCCAATACAAAGAAGCTAACTTATTGTTTTTCATAATAATAAAATATTCTTAAAAGAAATAATATCTTGACTTAAATCTGAATTTTTTATATTATCATAATGTTATGAAAATTCTCTTATTATCTGATTTACATGGAAATTACAAAAATCTTTATAAAATAATAAAAGATAATATGCCAATCGATTATATATTTATTGCAGGAGACATTACAAATTTCGGGCCAGCAGAGGAGATATTGGACTTATATGAAGAATTAAAATATTTTAATAACATCAAAAATATATATGCTGTATTTGGCAACTGTGATTATATTACTAAAAATAAAAAAATAATAGCTCAAACAAGTATCATATATGTTGGAGATAAAATTGCTACCATAGATAAAAATAAAATAGCTATTGCTGGAATTGATGGTGGATTAAAATCCATCTTTGGCACTATATCAGAATTTTCAGAAAAAGATTTTAATGAAAAAGTCAATAATATAACCAATAATAAAAACTGGAACAATACCCCTTATAAAATAGTTATAACACATACGCCTCCGTACAAACACCTGGATAAAGTGTTCGTAAAACATATAGGCTCAAAAAGCATTGCAAAACTAATTGGAAAGGTAAATTTAATTGTTTGCGGACATGTACATGAACAACAGGGAAAAGATGAAGCCAAAGGAACAATTATAATCAATCCCGGACCATTTAAAAATGGTCACTACGCAATATTAGAACTCGACAATAATTTTAATTTAAAAAATTTAATTTTTAGATAGGAGATTTTACTATGGGTAAAATAAAAACAGCATTAGAAATAGCTATGGAAAAAGCAAATAAAATAGAAGATAATAAAGAAGAAATAAAAAAAATTGAATTTGAAAAAAAAGCAGGCATCTTGACAAATAAACTTTTGGAGGGAGAGGAAGTAAATTTTAAACAAGAATTTGAAAATTTATCCAAAGAAGAAAAAAAATTTATTATTGAAACAATAGAAAAAACATTATTAAATGGACTTGTATTATCTCCAAATTTTAATGAATTACAGTACAATAAAATTATCAATGCATTAAAAAAAATAAAAGAAAAACCAGGGCAAATAGATGCTATTAAAAATGATGTAAAATCCTTATTACAAACATATTCAGATCAACTAAAACAATACTACGAACAATTAAAACAACAATTCAGTACCCAACTTGATGCTTTAAAAAAACAATTAGGAGCACAACTCGGCGCAGAAGCAGATATTGACCCTTCTTCTCATCCAGAATTCCAAAAATATTGGAATGAAATTAAAACAAATATCGATGAACAATTTAAGTCTCATATCGAACAAATTAAACAAATGATAAAATCATTAAAAAACCTATACTAATGGAACATCTCAAAAAATGGAACGTCTCAAAAAAATCTTATTATATAAAAAATCTAAATGTCCTTATTGTGGAACAAATTTAAGGTTTCCTATACATAAAGGGAAAAAATTAAAAATAATCTGTCCAAATTGTAAAAATGCTTTTATTGTAGAAATACAGCATAATCCACTTTCAATTTTTAACCAAATCAAAGACTTAAAAAACATAAAAAAACTTTATAATGAAAACCCTTTACTTTTCTATGGAATTTTAGTTATTACACTGGTAATACTTTATTATATCATAAATGCAATTTTTGGATTCTGGGGCGGCTCTGGAAAAGAAATTATCCCTACAGACGGAAAAATAATATGAAAATAATAAAAGTAGCTATTGGCACATTTTTTATTTATCTGGCAATAATGTCTCTTTTCTCAGGCTTTTTTATCGGGTTTCTTTTCTTTCTAATTATTGGAATATATCTTTTAACCTCTCAAAGCAATAATTATTATAGAAGCTCTAAGTCTTACAAAAATTTTGTATCATACAATTTTGAGCCCAATCAAAATTATATAAATGGAGTAGATAATTTATTAAACAATTACGGCAACACCCCATGGAATTTGATGCAAATTTTAATTTCAATAAATTCTTATATCCTTGCAAAACTCGATGGGAAAGTTAGCAAGGAAGAAATGAGAAGCTTAAAAGAATCCCTTACAGAACATTTTGGAAGTAGTGTAAACCATTATCTTGCTAAAGAATCTATTGATTTAATTAAAGAAACATTAAACTATGAATCAAATTTTGCAATGGATTACGGAATATTCAATTGCTATCTTTTTGAAAATTATGTTTTAGCGGATGTTGGTTTTTCTGAAAAACAAAACTACTTAGTCGCATTTTTTCTAATACTTTATGAAATTTTATATAAAAATAAATTAAACCATCATAAACAATCTGAATTTCTATCAAAAATAGAACAATATTTCAATTTACCAGCAAATGTAATTGCTTATATCAAAAATCTCGCATACTTCGCAGCATTTAACAAAAATAAACAATATACTAATTATCATGAAAATTACCAAAACTATAACAAAAGATATACTACTTCTTATGAAGATGATTTGCAAAGAGCATATAAATTATTTAACCTCTCTCCAGATGCAACAGAATCAGAAATCAAAAAAGCTTTTAGAAAATTGGCAAAAGATTATCATCCTGATAAATACTCAAATATGCCAGAAGAATTAAAACAACAAGCACTTAAAAAATTTCAAGAAATTAGTGCTGCTTATGAACTACTTCTAAAACATACTCAAAATAAATGATAAAAATTTTAAAAATAAACTCTCCCAAAATATTAAAAAATAAAATACATGATGGAGATTACCTCCTCTCAATAAATGATAATCAAATAAACGATATTTTTGATTTCCAATATTACCAGATAGCCGATACATTAAAATTAAAATTTAAAACTCAAAATAATAAAATAATTACAATAAATCTAAAGGGAGATATTCAATTAGATCTTACATTAGAAGATTTTGAAATAAAAAGATGCAGAAATAAATGTATATTCTGCTTTGTAGACCAAATGCCTAAAGGTTTAAGACCAGAACTATATATTAAAGATGAAGATTATCGTATGTCATTTTTATACGGAAATTTTATAACTGGAACTTCTCTTTCGGATGATGAAATAAATAAAATTATCAAGATGAATCTATCCCCAATTTACTTATCAGTGCATACAACAGATCCAGATTTAAGAAAATTCATGCTCAAAAATCCAAATGCCGCAAATATAATACAATTAATAGAAAAATTTTCAAATGCAGGAATAGATATGCACACACAGCTTGTATTATGTCCTGGAATTAATGACGGGGATTATCTGAAAAAATCAATCGAAGATTTAAGCAAATTCTATCCTAATGTATTAACAATTGGAGTTGTCCCTGTTGGACTAACTAATTTTCGAAACTCTCTCTATCCATTACAAAGATATAATAAAACAACTGCAAAAGAGGTACTCAAAATTATCAAAGAATATCAAAATATCTTCTTAAAAAAATATAATACAAGGCTTGTGTTTCCTTCTGATGAATTTTTTATTCTTGCAGAAAAAAAAATCCCTACTTTAGACTATTATGAAGATTTAGAACAATATGAAAATGGTATTGGTATGATGGCGTACTGGGTTAATAATCTTAATAAATTAAAAAAAATCATAAATAACATTAAACCTTCAAAAAAAGTAAAAATAGGTTTTGTTTCTGGCAAATTAGCCGCTCCAATTTACAAAAAACTCCTACACAATTTTTTCAAAAATGAAAATATCGATCTTTTTATATTATCAATAGAAAATAAATTGTTCGGGCCATCTGTAACAGTAACCGGACTCTTATCCGGCCATTGTATTATAGAAGGCGTGAAAAACACTAAATCTATATTCGATTATTTATTTATTCCTCAAAATGTTATAAACCATGATAAACTTTTTCTGGATAATTTAACAATTAATGATATAAAAAATGAACTAAAAACTGAAATAATAATCTTAGATGAAGAATTAGAAAATCTTACAAAAGTACTCCAATCAATAAATAAATAGGAGGAAGAACAATGAATTCAAGAAGAGACTTTTTTAAAAAAGCAACAGCATTAGGCATTGGACTATTTCTATTTAATAAAACAGCAATAGCAGACTCGCAAAAAAATTCTATAATAAAACCAAAGGCAATAAACCCCGGGGATACCTTCGGTATAATAGCTCCTGCATCCGGACTATTTAATGCTCATCAAACAATAATTGAAGCAAAAGAAAAAATTCAAAATTTAGGTTTCAAAGTAAAAATAGGAAAAAATATCTTCAAAAGAAAGGGATATCTTGCTGGCAGTATCAAAGATAGAATTGAAGATTTACATAATATGTTTAAAGATCCTGAAGTAAAAGCAATAATTACAATAAGAGGTGGATATGGCAGTGCCCAGCTACTTCCATATATCGATTATAATTTAATAAAAAAACATCCTAAAATATTTGTTGGTTATAGCGACATTACCTCTTTGCTCATTGGTATAAATAAAATGACAGGACTTGTAACATTTCACGGTCCTGTAGCTATCTCTACCTTTACGGAATACACAAAAACATATTTTTTAAAAACATTAGAAAGTACAACCGCTATTGGTGAAATAGAAGATGCTCCTTATGAAGATAATTTACAAACATCGAACCGAGTATGGACCTATAAACCTGGCAAAGCTAAAGGAAGATTAATTGGCGGGAATATGACATTACTTCAAGCCAGTATGGGGACTCCTTATGAATTTGATACAGATGGAGCTATTCTTTTTCTGGAAGAAGTAGGTGAAGAGCCTTATGATATTGATAGAATTCTAACCCAATTTAAACTTGCTGGTAAATTCGATAAATGTAAAGGCGTTGTATTTGGAAAAATCTCAAATATTCAACCTGCTACTTATAAACCTGCTTTTAATACTACATTAAGTACAGAAGAAATTATAGAAAATATTTTTAAAGATTTTGATTTCCCGGTATGTACAGGTTTATCATTAGGACATATTAAACACAAACCTACATTACCTATTGGTATACAGGCAGAATTAGATGCAGACAGAGGGAAACTCAAATTATTAGAACCCGCTGTAATATAAAAATACTACCATTTAAAATTAATTTATAAAATTCTAATACCATTACAATTTTTTATATACAGCCATTAGATAAATCGATAGTGTAAATAAATTGTGTCTGGAATAGAAATAATGTAAAATAAGAGAAAAAAAAGAAAGAAGAAAAATAATGTGTAAAGACAAAGATAAAAGAGGTTAGCTATTGAAATCGATAAATATGTCAATTAGAGAATTAATTGTAGGAGATAGAGAAAATAAAGCGAATGAAGATATGATAGAAGAAATACTAAAGACAGTATTTAATACACTAATCCGAATAGAAAGAGAGATATTTATGGAAAAGAAAGAAGACAAAGAGAATAAATGTAATGGCTATTATAGAAGGATGGCAAAAGGAATAACAAA
>CAYLKS010000003.1:0-99498 GCA_964384205.1 uncultured bacterium
TATATTTCTTTTTGAATACAGCCACCATAATGAAATCGAATTCAACTATATATTGGAAACCTTGATAAAAAGATGGCATATATACCAAAATTATCTTAAAGAGAGCAATGAACTAAATAAAGACAAAGTGAAACAAATACAAGAACAGGCTAATGAACTTGAACGTGCTCTGTTAGAAATGGAAACAGCAAAAGAAATAATAGAAGATCAGGCTAATGAACTTGCAAATGCTCTGTTAGAAATGGAAACAGCAAAACAAACAATAGAAAAACAAAAAGCTAAAATTGAAGCTGATTTAAAAAAAGCATCTATATTTCAATTAAGCCTTCTCCCATCAAATATTGACAACGATGAGTTTTTCAAAATAAATTATTACTATAAACCTTCTACTCAGCTAAGTGGTGATTTTTTTGACTTTTACAAAAAAGATAATAATTCATACATTATTATAATTGCTGATGTAATGGGTCATGGAACTCAAGCAGCTCTTGTATCAACAACAATCAAAATTGCTTTCAGAGAAATAGTAAAAAATTATTATAAACCAGGAGAAATACTTACTCTTTTAAATACTAAACTCTATGATATTTTAGATAAAGCTCAAATCTATTTTACAGCACTATGTTGCTATGTTGCTATTTCTTTTGATAAATTAATAATAGCAAATGCTGGACACTATTTCCCAATACCAATTAATATTAAAATTAATGAAGATATTCTCCAACAAAATACTAATGTATTTATTGGTGTACTAAAATCTACTCTTTATAATAATATGAATCTAAAACTATCAGATTTTAAAAATCTTCTCTTTTTTACTGATGGTATAATAGAAACACAAAATAAAAAAAAAGAACTATATGGGCAAAAGAGACTTACAAATATATTTCTAAAATATAAGCATCTTGAACCCGAAATAATAAATCAAAAAATTATCGAAGATCTTAACTCCTTCAGCAATAAAGACATTTTTGATGACGATATAACTCTTATAACATTAAAAACAAATATTAGCGGGTCCTAAATAAATCTTCATAAATTCTAAAATTTTTAAAATAATATACCAATCCAAAACGAATATCACTAAAAAGAAAAAGTTTATTATTTCCTATCAAAAAAGAGCCCTTATATCCAAAAAAAATAGATACTCTATAAAATTTTAAAAATTCCAATCCAGCCTCGAACTCCACTCCAGGAAAAACACCAGGGTATAAAAAATTATTATTTTTAGCTAAAGATTTATAATCTTTTTTAAAAATATCACTTCGTGAACTGTAATCTTCATCTGGAGCAACAGAAATATTATATAAAATATCTCGCAAAACTATACCGGCTCCTATTTTCAAACTCAATCTCTTTTTTATAGGCAAATAAAAATTATAACCACCACTTACAATAAATTCATTAAAATTCACATCCATAACCCCGGATAAATCCACATAATCTTGATATAAACCAAGATTATTATATAGATTCTGTCTCGAAAAACCACCTTCAAAATAATATGTAATATTCTTATTATATCTTTTCTTATATCCTAAAATATATAACAACCCATTGGATAATACATCTCTGCTATTTCCAGATATCATAGTAATTCCAGAATGAACATAAAAAGAATTATTAAATATATCTCTTCTCTTAGGCTTTTTTAAATAATATAAATTATAATATCCATAACTCATATTAACTGTAAAACTCATTTCCTGGATTAAAAAAAATAATAATCCCGCAATAAATCCTAATTTCTTCAACTGAATTACTCCTTCTTAAAGATAATCTCGTTGATGCTATTAATATTTTTTGTCATTTTGTAATTATTAACTATTAAAAAACTGCCATTTTTCATTGTCATCAATGATAACCTACTTATTATAATATTATCTATCCTACTCCCATCATTCAAAAAAATAGTTGCTGTAACTTTTGTTATATAACTATTATCTGACAAATAAATAGGACCTTCATAAAAAAATTTAATTTTAAAAATAACATCAAATGAAATTTTTTGTTCTTTATCAGAAGTAAATGTTATATAATGTAATTTTTTCATACCTGTTTTAAACCTATCATTAATAACTTTGCCATTCTGTAATTTTATACTACCCTTATATGGATAAATCTTAGTATAATCTATTTTCTTTTTTGGAGAAACTTTCTTTTTATACTTAGTTATTGTTTTCTTTTTATTCCTATAGATTTTTCTTTTACTTATTTTTTTTACCGTGGTTTTCTTTATTGTATCTTGTGGTACAACGTTAGAAGTCTCTTTCCCCACCTTCACACTATCTTGTTGCACAGATTTTGTATTTAATGTGTCCTTGACAGCCAGAGTATCCTTTTTAATTTTATTTGTATCAGCAGTTTCTGTTTTATTAACTACAGTATCTTTTTTTACCACTGATGTATCATTTAATGAATCCTCCTTCACAGAATCTACATTCTCCTCTGCTCCTAAAGATGAAGTATCAACTTCGGAAGTATCAAATGGAATCTCAGCAGTATCTTCCCCCTCAAATGAAGAAGTGTCAAAGGGAAATTCTTCAACAAGATTAGTATCAGGAATATTCTCTGCCTGTTTTTTTAATAACATCGGCTTAATAAAGAAGAAAAAAGAGGCTCCCCCAATAATAATTAACAAACCAATAATAAGAATAAATTTAAAAGAAAATTTCCCTTTTTTGGCACTAATATCTTCATCAACTTCTTCTAATAATTCGCTTTCATCTAATTCTTCTGTCTTTATATTAGCATTATCTTCATCACCACCATTTACAACCAGAGAAACAAAATCCTCTGGCAATTGCGTACCACACTCCGGGCATGTATTCGATTCTTTTAAATCCTCAGGTTTTAATTCATATCCACATTCTGGACACTGCATATTTTATTCCTTATTTTAAATTTTTCTTATAAACCCACGCTTCAAATTGAACTTTTTCCCAATTACCTTTAGTATTAATAACTTTAACTTTATTATTTTTATATAACTTGCCAATTCTTTTACCATTTGGAGCATTTCTAATATAACTTGTGCGTTTTACAACCTTGTATTTATCATCAGAATTCTTTTTATTCAAAGAAACCATAGCTTCTTCAGGATAAAACAATATCTCTTTTACACTATTTATATTCTCAATTTGGTCCATTCCATCATAGACAATAAATGTCTTTGCATTATTTTTATTATCAACAACTAAAATATCAAGTACATCAATATAAGCCATAGAAATAATATCACCATTTTTTAGATATATATAAGCCCATACATCTGTAGATTTTACAGAATTATAAAAATCCTTTTCATTACCATAAAGAAAATGAATTTTCAATATATTTTTAATTTTAACTTTTATAAAATTTTTATTTCCCTGAGGCAATACATTTATTGTAGAAAGATTCTTTTTTTTATTCTTAATACAAATTACGCCTTCTATTTTTTCATTATTATTCAATATTACAAGTCCCTGTCTGGAATATTGCATATCAAAACACCAAACTACTCTACCTACAGAAACAAAATAAATAATAACAAATAAAACTAAAATCTTTTTCATAAAACCATCCTCTTATCTAATTTTTATATCTGGGAGCTTAATATAATTAGCTGGGTATAATCTTTCCTTTTTCAAAATTCTCTGCCAATATTCACTGGTAATGGGCTTTTTTTCTAACCATCGCTTTATTGTATAAACTTTGGCAATAACGCTTTCACCACCATGATAAGCAATATATGATTCTGGCGGCATACATGTAATAGTCTCAAATCGAGTACCTTTTTGAGTAACAACTCTTATTCTATAAATCATAGTTTCAGCCCTTATTTGTGTAAAAATAAACAATAACACAAAAATAACCTTATTCATCTTTCTTTAAATAATATTGACTTCTTAATTGCGACGTAATATCCCATGATCCTAATATCTTATGCAAACAAATCGATTTTAACACAATACTTGTTGTTTCTTCATTAATAATATCAAGAGGGAATTTCATAGAAAAAGTCTTTTCCCATGGCAAAAAATCATAAATCTGTCCATCTACTTCCATAGGATTATATCTTGGTAATGTTCCAAGTCCTACAACCATTGGACGAACTCTTTCTCCCTGATCATTTTCAAGAACAAAACATTCATTTGTATTTATCAACAAATCTTCAATATGTGAAGCTCTAATTGTAACCTCAAACCATAAATACCTTCTTGCATAATCAAAATTTCGCTCAATTAACAATGTCGCCTTAGCTTTCGATAACTTTGCATATCTTGCATAATCAGAATAATATTGATAAATATACTCAGGAGTATTAAATAACACCTGCACATATACATTTTCCCCGCTTGAAGAAGCCATATTTACCGATGAACTATATAAAGAATAATCAAATGTGTTAGTATTATCAAACTCAAGCCCTAAGCCTGTACTAGTACTTATTCCATAACTTTGAGCCATTATATTTATAGCAAAAATAAATACAAACAATAATATTCTCATTGTTCTCCTCCTACAACTCTTTCTTCAATTTTATATAATTTTCTTAATTTCTGCACATCCCATACCCCTAACACTTTATTATCAAAAGCACTTACCATTTTAAAAGTTTCTTTGCTACAATTAGTATCAAGTATAGACAATGGAAATCTAATACCAAAAGATTTTTCCCAACAAATTTTATCATAAATATGTCCATCAACTTCTATTGGTCTATATTTCGGATAGGTTCCCGGCCCCATTACTTCCGGATAAAATTTCATACCCATATCTGTTATTATATAAACAAAATCTGAATTATTCCAAACTAATTCCTGCATAGATCCTGCTTTAGCAACTACATTAAACCACAAGTACCTCTCAGCATAACTTACCTTTCTATGAATCAAATTACTTTTATCTTCTTCTGACAGTCCCATTTTATCAGCAAGATAATTATAATATTGAAATACATAATCCGGTGTATTAAAGGTTATTTGAAAATAAATCTTATCTGTAAACGTATTATAAATTCTGCCGGATGCAAGATCCTGATTAAAATCTCTATAATTATCCCATGCCATTATGGCTCCTGCAAAAAAGATAATAAACAGAAATATTCTAAATTTCATCTCTTCCTCCTTGTACTTTTAATAATTTTATCGACATCATCTATTAATAAATTTACAAAAAAATATAAAAATTTCAATTTTTTTTAATCTATACAAAAATTATTTAACAAAATATCAAAAATTTCTATCTAAAAAAACTCTAATCCTCAATATATTCCATTATTTTTCACAAGACTCTTAACAAAATCTAATTCTTGATCTTCTGTTATAACCCCATCTAACCTTGCTTCTTTTACTTTATAAAGGATTTTCTTAAAATGCTCCCCTGGTTGTAATCCTAACTTTATCAAATCATTTCCATTTATCTTTATTTTAAAATCTTTTAGATGCTTGATATAAAACATTATATTTTCCCTTATTGTTAAATCTGTAAAAAGACTAAGCCAAAAAATTATTATTTCAATATCAAACTGAACTAATAAAAAATACAGTTCACTTTTTTTTATCTTTTTGTTATTCAATTTATTACCAATATCATTACTAATTTTTTTTAACTTCTTAATCTCTTCTTTTACAGATTTAGAAAATACAAAAATCTTAAAAAAATCTGCTATCTCCTGATAACTTCTATTATACAATAATCCTATTAAATATATTCTTACTACATTAAGTTCACTCTCTTCTAATAAAAATCTATACCATTTTACAAAGGATTCAATATTTTCCAAAATAGATAATGTCTCTTTATCAAGAATAATTTTACATGGGAAAGAACTTAAAATATTAAGTTCATCTAACCTCTTCAAACATCTAACCGCAGATTCTTCTTTTAATAAAATAATAAATTCATCTTGCAACCTTTGACCAGAAATTTTTTTAAAAATATCATTTTTCAATGCAATTTTCAATAAATGTAATGTATGCTTCCCTATTTTAAAATTAAATCTTTGCTCATACCTTACAGCCCTAATAATTCTGGTAGGATCCTCTATAAAACTTAAATTATGCAATACACGAATAATCTTTGTTTCTAAATCCTTTTTGCCATTAAAAAAATCAATTAAAATCCCAAAATTATACTCATTTAAACTTACTGCCATTGCATTAATAGAAAAATCTCGTCTATATAAATCATACCTTAAAAAAGACTTCTCCACTCTTGGTAATGCCCCAGGTTCAATATAAAACTCTTTTCTTGCGCTTGCAATATCCACAGAAAAATTATCAAAAAAAACTGTAGATGTATTAAATCTTTTATGAAAAACATAATGCACTCCAAATTTCTTTTTAATTTCCTTAAGCAAAGGATAAATTTCCCCTTCAATAACAATATCAATATCATCAAATTTTCTTCTATCCAGCAAAATATCTCGTACAATTCCACCAACTAAATATGCTCTATAACCTAAATTATTGGCAAGAAAGCCTATTTTTTTTATTATTTCAAATTCAGACTCAGGAAAAAAATCATACATTAAATCCTTGAGATTTTCAGCTGATTCAATATTTAAATTAAATTTATTCTCAAGAAAAGTATTTATAATATCATTAGCTGTTATAATGCCTATAACTTTGTTATTTTCAACAACAGGAAACTTTCTCTGCTGAGTATCCAAAATCATCTTCTTTACCAACTCAATTGGAGTATCTTTTTCTATTGTAATAACATCTATATCCATAATTTCATACACATAAAATTTATTTAAATTATGATGAAGTGCCTTATATATATTATCTCGAGATATAATACCTCTAAAATTTCCATATTTATCTACTACAACCAGAGAATTATGGTGAATTTGCAAGATTTTCTCTTTTGCAATTTCGATAGTAACATCTTCCCTGATTGTCTCTACAGGCGAACTCATCAATTTTTCTACTGTCATTAAATTTTTAAATCTATTAAATACAAACTCTGTAATCTTTTGTTTAACTTCATCATAACCAACTATTTTATCAATTGTAACAGAAGCAGCTGTCGGATGACCACCGCCACCCCAATAACCAAGAATTTCATTACATCTAACAATATCCAGGGAACTCCTTGCAATTATCAAAACTTTTTTATCCATTACTATATAAGCAAATAAAGCATCTATATTATAAATTTTCTTCAATCTCTGAATTAATGAGGCTATATCCGGGAAATATGTATCTAAATAAAGAGAAGTCAACCAGATCGAAATTCCTTTTATATTAATTTCTTCTAAATTCTCAGCCATTTCAGTTAAAAGCCTAAATTCATCTCCAGTCATCTCTCTGGTCAAATATTGATTAATCAATCTAATATCCGCACCTCTGGAAAATAAATAAGACATCGCTGCAAAATCTTTTTCCGTAGTCTCAATATTTGTAAAAAAATTTGTATCTTCATATATCCCAAGTGCCATCAATGTCGCTTCTTTTTCATTAATCTCAATATTATTCTCTCTTAACATATCAATCAAAATGGTAACATTTGCACCTGATTTTCTAATAATTCTGTTTCTTGCTGATATATCTGCACTTTCCTCATCATGATGATCGATAATTAATTCTGGTGTAATACTATTTAATAACATATAAAAATTCCCAATCCTACTCTTTCTTGCTGTATCAACAATTATTAGTCTATTTATTTGATTCAAATTTACATTTCTCTCCTTTTTAGGACTAAATTCTGGGAAATCGTTTAAAAAAATTTTAACATTATTTTCAGGAGACCCAGTAAATACCATAATAGCATCAGGGTATAATTTATGAACTGCAACCATGCTTGCAAGAGAATCAAAATCTGTATTTATATGACTAATAATTGCTAACATATATTATTCCCATCTTTTCCTTAATATTAATATATATCGAATAAAATATCAACCCCTATAAAAAAGTAAGGGGGCAATTAATAATATTTATTACCCCCATATTATAAGTTATATTATTTTACACCTTTTGAAACCAAAAAATCAGAATATTTTTGATCTGAACCAAGGATATGATTTTTAAGCCAGTCTCTCAAAAAATTCATAATTTCAACACTTAAAGTAATGCCGCCTGAATCAAATTTCTTCTTAAAATCAGAAACCTTATTAACAAACTCTCTATGTTCTTTTATATGTTGTTCAGTCTCCGGATAATTAAATTCCTTAAAATATTTTTCCTCAGTATTAAAATGCTCAACTGTATAATTAGCAAGCTCTTGAATAATATCTCCCAAAACAAGTTTGCCTTTACCCGATTTCATAGCATCCATAAGCTCATTAATCATACTAACTAATTTTTGATGTTGTTTGTCAATCGATGGAATCTTAACGGAAAAAGAATCATTCCATTCTAAAAAAGGCATTTTCCCCTCCTTTGTTATAAAATAAGCAACCTATTAGAAATTTACTTATTACTATTAACAATATAAGAAATATATAGCTAATAATCAAGTAAAAAAAATTAATTAATTCTATAGTTATTTTTATAAAACAGTGAAACCAGAAAACATATATCATCAAATTGGATTTTCAATATCTAAATCTAAAATAGGTGAGCCTTTTGATGACTCACCTATTTGCTCATTCCTTATAAAATTATTTATTTCTCAAATGAAAAGAAACAAATGCATCTAAAGACTTTATAGCAGCTCTTATATCTGTATAAACAGGAATACCAGCATCTTCCATTATGGTAATAAAATCTTGATAATATCTACCGGCATTTACTGAAACTACCATAGGTTTAGAATATTTTCTATGCAAATTAACCAATAAATTAGCCAGACCTTCTGGATCATGGCAATTTTCAGGTATTGTTTTTAAAGTAATTGTATGAGGAACAACTGCCACAAAGACAGAGTCAACATTATCATCCTGTAAAATAGCTTCCACATAATCAGCATACATTTTATCATCTGCCATAGGTGTTATATCTAAAAATGGAGCATTTGTATCAACCAGACCATATTTATTAATTTCATTCAACCTTTTAATAGTATTAGAAGAAAGTTTGGCAACTTCTAAATTTCTTAATTCATCAGCTCCGACTGTAGATTCAAAACCGGCATTTACAACTCCTGAAACTTTATTTCCTTTTGGCAACTTATTAGATAATAAAGAAAAAACTTTTATATAATCATAATGATCTTCAATATTTTCAGCAGTAATTATTCCAGCCTGATCACAGGCAGCTTTAAAAACATCATAACTACCAGTCATTGAAGCTGTATGAGAGGCTGCAGCCTTAGCACCAACATCTGTTCTACCAGATTTATAAACAATAATCGGTTTTTTAATATCTTTAGAAATCTCAAAAAATCTTCTTCCTTCACCAGCATCAAATCCTTCTATATATAAAGATAGGACATCTACATCCTTATTATTAGCAAAATAACTCAATAAATCTGTAATCTTAACATCATATTTATTTCCAAAACTCACAATAGATTTAAATAACTTTGCATTCTGTAACTTATCAATTTCAGTCACAGCAAGAGCACCACTCTGTGTAATAAGGACAGCATTGCTATTCTGATTATATTTAATTTCCAGCCTTTTCTGTTCTATAAATAAAGTGTTCAATCCTTTATTTGTTTTATCTGGTGCATAAAAAATTCCCATACAATTTGGACCAATAACTCTCACATTTGCAGGTACTACCTTATCAAGTTCTTTGGCAAAATCTGAATATTTAATATCCTGCGGAATACCAGAAATTAAAATTACACCTTTAACATTTTTACCGTGAAGCTCTTTGAACAAGTCAATAGTAAATTTAGCTGGGGCTGTGTAGACAACCAAATCTACCTCAACCGGCAAATCACTTATACTCTTATACAATTGATATTCTTTAGAATCAAAGGCAATACTTCCACCCTTTTGATTAATAAAATATATATCATCTCTCCCTAAATCATGCAACAAATGAGCAATTTCTCTACCCAAACTATATTTAGTTACATCAGCTGATACACCTATAACAGCAATTCCCTTAGGATTAAAAAAAGCATCTAAATTAGAAATATTAATATTAGGTAAATTAATGGTATTTTCTTCTCTTTTTATAAATTCTGCATATCCATCAATCACAACAAATTCATTATCCTTAGAAATAACAATAGGATTTATATCAAGTGCTTTAATAATATATTCACTTTTAGCATTTGAACAAAAAGAATACTCCCAAGCAAAAAGGCTAATTTTATGCAAAGCATGAGCCATAAAATCTATATATTCAGGATGACCAATTGATTCAAATTTCTTTCTTATATGTAATGTATTAACAAACTTTTTAGCCTCATCAAGACTAAGTGGCGGCAAAAATATATTAGCAGGATCATAATATTTTGCAAAAAATTCAGCATCATCTCCGCCTTTGCTAAGAGTCAATACTGGTCCAAAAGCAAAATCTTCTTTCAATCCGAATAAAGTTTCATAACCTATAGCCTGAGAATGCTCTATAAAATCAACAATCAAAAATCCTTTAATCGAAGGTTTCTGTCCAGTAAAATGAGATAACACATCTTCCTTCATTTTATTTAAAACAAATTGCACATAAAGCTCTTCAGTATTATTAATCTTTTTAACTCCTCCTACTTTCTGCTTATGTGATATTTCTGCAGAAACAATTTTTAAAACTATTTCATTCCCAAATTTAGATAATGCTTCCTTCGTTACATCATTTATATCTTTCACAAAAACATAATTGGGCACCTGAATCCCTAATGCTTTCATTATCTCATAAACTTCAAATTCATATAAAACCTTACGCCCTTCGCCCAGGGCTTTTGAAAAAACTGCATCGATCTTTTGAATAATATCAGAATTTAAATACATACCTTTCTCCTTTTTTTTGTTTATAATATTTTATTTTTATAACAAAAGTCAACTTTATGAATTCAAATTATAAACTTTGAAAAAAATAATTACCTAAATACAAAATAGCTTGACATTTATCTATTTTTGTATTATATATTTAAGCCTAACATTCAGAGAAAAGGAGGATTATTATGACAAAGGCTGACTTGGTTAAAATAATTTGTGACAAAACAGGGATGACCAGAAATGAAGTAGCTTTAGTTGTTGATACTTTTATTTCTACTATAAAAGAAGCAGTTTTAGACAATAATAGAATAGAAATAAGAGGTTTTGGCAATTTCTCTTTAAAGAAAAGAAAAAGAAGAGTTGCTCGAAATCCTAAAACAAAAGAAGAAGTTATTATTCCAGATAAAATTGTCCCCGATTTCAAAATTTCTAAAATATTTAAAAAAGAAGTTGACGAAAAATTTAATAAATAATTTTTAATACTGGAGGACCAAATTGCCTTGCGGAAGAAAAAGAAAAAGAAAAAAAATAGCCACTCACAAAAGAAAAAAGAAATTACGTAAAAACAGACATAAAAAGAAAAAACGTTAATTAATTGAATGTTTTTGAAAAAAGAGAGAAGACTTTCTATAAGTTCTTCTCTTTTTTATTTTCTAACTTTCTTGCCTTTTCTAAATAATATTAATTCTAAAATTGATGTAAAATATAATAATGAATATTATTATGTCTATTTAATAGACAATAAATATATAATTTCATTTCAACAAAATTTTGATATTGAAAAAGAAAATTTTTTTATATTTTATTATTATTCCTATCCATATTTTTTTGAGAAAAATTATTCTACAATCAAAGATATAATCAAAAAAAATATTAATAATAATAAATTAAATTTAACTGACGAATATAAACAGAAGATAAAACAATTATTAAATTCAAATTCCCTTTATAATAAATCTCTACTGCTACAAATAAGTATGAATTTATATTCTAATATGAAAAATAATAATATTAAATTTTATAATGAAAATGAATATAAAAAAATATATAAACATATTAATAATCAATTTAAAAATTCCCAACTATTTATGAAAAACTACGAATTATTTATTAGACAAAATTTTATACTAACAAAAAACTCACTAAAAGAGCGAATAATCTTAAAAAAAATAAAAAAAATAGAAAAACAAAATATCCCAATTTTAAAAAAATATCTTTCCTTACATCCACTAATTGCTAACTACTTATATAGCAAACAAATGATATTCTATAACAGTATGGAATATAACTTATTTTCATTACTTAAATTAGATCAATATCAAAATTCATTTATATCTAAAATTAATTACAAAGTCAATAAGGAATATGATTATCCTCTTGCATTACATCTATATAACTATTTCATTAAATTTAATAAAAATATTCTTATACAAATTATATTCGTATTATTTTTATTCATTGCATCCATAATTATATTAAAAACAGCCAAACATAAATATTTGAAATATATAGCAATAATATTACTAATAATTGACTTTATTCTAATAATTATTATAAGAAATAACACAATAAGCTTCATCAGTTTAATCAATAAAAAATTAGAAACTCCGAGAAAATTTATTATAAAAAAAACAACCACTCTAAAAACAGATGAAAATAAAAAAATAACACATCAAAGAGCAAACAAAAATATATTAATATTAGGAATTGGCGGATCATCTCATAAAGACAGAAAAACAAATATTCCTTTAGGTCCATATTTAACTGATGTGATAATAATAGCAAATATTATACCTGATGATTCCATTGTTAATCTTATATCAATTCCAAGAGATTTATATATAAAAAATCAAAAAATAAATTCTATTTATAAAAAAGAAGGTATCAAAACATTAAAACAATATCTTAATCAAATCACAGGCATAAAAATTAGTAACTATTTCATCATAGATTTTATAGAATTCAAAGAACTAATCGATATAATCGGAGGAATAACAATAAATCTAAATAAAACATTTAGTGATTATGATTGGTTATATCTCCAAAAAGGCACTAATCATCTATATGGGGATAATTGCCTTAAATATATACGAAGTAGAAGGACGACATCTGATTTTTCAAGATCAAAAAGACAACATCTCATAATAAAAAAAATAATAGCAAAATTAAAAAATAAAGAGTTTATAATAAAAAATTTCTTTCCTCTATTAGATATTTATAAAAAAACAATTACTGATCTCAACATCTCAGATTTATGGGATCTATACAATATATCGAACAGGATAAAATATATCAACTCGATTATATTATCCACAAAAAACTGCCTCATATCAGAATATGATGAAGAACTAGGTTATATATTATATCCTAAAAACTATAGATATGATGCAATAAAGAATTACATTAACCAAAAAACTAAAATCCATCCTCGCCCTTAAGAGGAACAAAAATGCAACCGGATAATTCTTCTTCTTTTATTTTACCATTTTTAACAATTACTCGAATTAAACTTTGGTGATAATAGGAACCAACAGGTCCTAAAATAATACCAAATGAAGAATTGATTTGCTCATAATACACACGAGGAATATGTGGAGCAGCCGCTGTAAAAATAATCCTATCATAAGGCATATATTCAGGCACTCCCAATGTGCCATCACCAACAAAAAAATGAATATTTTTCATATTCAATTTTGCCAAATTATTCTTAGCAAAATTAGATAATTCTGGAATAATCTCTATTGTATAAACTTCCTTTGCCAGATAAGATAAAATAGCAGTTTGAAAACCTGAACCTGTTCCAATCTCTAATACTTTTTCCTTTCCACTCAATTTTAATAAGTCAGTCATTAATGCAACAATATACGGCTGAGATATAGTTTGCCCCTCACCTATTGGTAAAGGTTCATCAGCATAAGCAAATTTTATCATACTTTCAGGAACAAATAAATGACGTGGAATATTCAAAAATGCTTCCAATATTCTTGAATTTTTTATACCTCTTGCCATTATTTGATTTTCTACCATAGATTTTCTTTGTTCAACAAAATCATCATTCAAAGAATTCATAATTCTACTCTATTTAATATTTTTTTAAGTTCCAGTTCATCTGCAATTAAAATAATAGAATCGCTTTCTGTCAATACAAACTCATCCTGTACAAAAACAAATTCGCTTTGATAATACTCATTCCCATAATTATTAATTTTTAACTTCTTTCTTATAACTCCTACTATTTTTATCAATTCAGAATTAAATTCTTTTATATTTTTAATCTTATGTCCTAACGCAAAATCAGGTGTTTTGATTATGAAAATCTTATACTGCTCTAAAATATCAATACTTTGTTCAATATTTTCATTAACAATAGAATCTGCTATCGATTTTGCTGCAATAGATTCTGGATAAATCACATAGTTAGCACCAAGTTTTTCCAAAATTCTTCCATGCTTTAATGAATTCGCCTTCACATAAACAGAAGGAATACCATTCTCTATTAATATAGAAGTAGCCCAGATATTTGCTTTTTCATCCTCACCAATCGCAACTATACCTATATCAATTGACTGATATGGTAAATTAGCCATTGCTCCTTCATCTGTTGCATCAATACATATTGCAGATGTCACCTTATCCTTAATATCTTCAACTTTCTGAGGGTCATTGTCAATAACCATAACATCAATATTATTCAAAGCAAGCTCTAAAGCTAAACTCTTCCCAAAATTACCCAAACCAATAACTAAACAATTTTTCATAATATTCTATCCTATTAAAATATTTGCAGTTGGATAACTAATGTTAAACTCTCTACTATTTTTTTTACGAATAACAAAGGCAAAACTAAGTGGCCCTACCCTACCAATAAACATTAACAAAATTATAATAACTTTCCCAATTGTATTCAAATAAGGAGTAATTCCACAGGAAAGGCCAACTGTCCCAAAAGCCGAAAATGTCTCAAATAATAAATCTTCAAATTTCAAATTACTAATGTCCTCAAAAAATAAAAGCCCACTAAATGATATAAATATTATAAACAATGAAAGCACTAAAATAGCTATACTTTTATCAATAATAGCTTTATTTATCTCTTTTTTAAAAATAGTTACATTCATCCTATTTCTCAAAATACTAAAAACATATAAAACAATAACCACTACTGTTGTAATTTTAATGCCACCTGCAGTAGAACTCGATCCTCCTCCAATAAACATAAAAAATAACATAATAAATTTAATCAAAGGACTTAATAATGAAAAATCTACTGTATTAAAACCCGCTGTCCTCAATGTCACACTCTGAAATATAGAAGCCATTATTTTATCTCCAAACTCTAAATCTTTCAAAGATGAATCAAATTCAGTGAAAAAAAATAAAATACTACCAATAGCTATAAGAATTGCTGTAGTAATTAAAACTAACTTTGAATGCTCAGAAATCCTATTTTTATTTAAACTAAAATCAAATAAATTTCCTATTACAGTAAAACCAATTCCCCCTGTTATAATCAAAAACATTATTGTAATATTTACTACAACATCTGTTCCAAAGGAAACTAAACTATCACTCTGTAAAGCAAAACCAGCATTACAAAATGCAGAAACAGAATGAAAAATTGCAAAAAATATTTTATCATGAATTTGAGAATAACTGAAACTTCTTATATATAAAACTATAGCTCCAAGGCTTTCAAAAAAAAATGTATATAAAATAATTTTTTTAAAAATAAAATAAATACCCCGCAAATTTTCAATATTATAAATTTCACTTAATAACCCTATATCTTTTATACTTAATTTCCTTCCCAATGCTAATAATAAAAAAGTAGATATTGTCATAAAACCTAATCCACCAATCTGAATCAATATTATAATCAACAACTTCCCCCAAAATGTAAAAAAAATAGCTGTATCTACTACTATCAATCCAGTAACACATGTTGCAGATGTTGCTGTAAACAATGCATCTATAAAATTAATATGTCCTGACTTAGACATTATAGGCAAGGTTAATAAATATGAACCAATAATTATCACTATTATAAAAGTAAAAATCAAAAATAAATAGGGGTAATCATTTAAAAAATCAACTATTTTAAATTTAATAAAATATCCCCATAGTATCTTAAAAATAATATAAAAAGATATAAAAAAAACATTAATTCTAAAATATGGCCAGAAAATCAATAAAATCAACGAAATTATAAAAATATCCGGATGATTTTCAAAAAATCTAAAAATATTACGATTTTTATAACATCGCTTTATTTCTTTATAGTATTTTTTATAATAAACCCATAAAATTACAAAAGCTAAAGCACCTGTCAATAACTTGAATGGCTCATTAGCAATGATTAAATATCCATAATGCATCAAAAATAATATAATATATATTAAAGAGACGAAACCTATCATCATAATATTTTTATAACTAAATACGCATATTTTGTCAAGTTAAATGTTTTTTTGATATTGGGAAAATAAAATTTTATAACTTATCTTAATATCTGATTTATATCTGAATTATCATTAATAATATCAACATTCTGAAAAAAAATTATACCTATAATTATTTTAAGCCAACCATAGCATAGCCAATATACAGACTCTTATACTAAATACTGGCCATAATATTACAAGCATAATTTAATTATAGTCATAGCATAAAATTTTCCCATATATTTTCAAAAAAAATTTATATTTATCAATTAGTAAAAAAAATAAAATAAAGCCACAAATAATTGTTGACAAATCATATAAATTAATTTAAAATAATAGATTTAAAAAAGAAAAAAGGAGAGACATAAATGATAGGAAGAAGAACTCATAAATGTGGGCAATTAACTGCAAAAAATGTTAATGAGGATGTTATTTTATATGGATGGGTTAATAAAAGAAGAGACCATGGGGGAGTTATATTTATTGACTTAAGGGATGTCTCCGGGATATGTCAGGTAGTATTTGACCCTGGAATTGATAAAAATGCCCATGCCATAGCAGATAATATACGTACAGAATATGTCATAGGTATTCAAGGAAAAGTTAGAAAACGTCCCGATGATATGATTAATCCTAAAATGACTACTGGTGAAATAGAAGTTGAAGCATACAAAATAGAAATTTTAAATAAATCAGAAACTCCTCCTTTTATGATTGAAGAAAATATAAATGTTAATGAAGATATTAGACTAAAGTATAGATATATTGATCTTAGACGCCCAAATATGAAAAATAACATTTTATTAAGAAGTAAGGTTGCAAAAATAGTACGTGACTTTTTATATAAAAATGATTTCAATGAAATAGAGACTCCTTTTCTAATAAAAAGCACGCCCGAAGGTGCACGTGATTTTCTTGTGCCAAGTAGATTACAAAAAGGGAAATTTTATGCTCTCCCTCAATCACCACAAATATTTAAACAAATTCTTATGGTATCCGGTTTTGATAGATATTTCCAGATAGTAAAATGCTTTAGAGATGAAGATTTAAGAGCTGATAGGCAGCCAGAATTCACACAAATAGATATTGAAATGTCATTCATTGATAGAGACGAATTATTAGAAACAATTGAAAAATTAGTATATGAAATTTTCAAAAGAAGCCTTGGAATTGAAATTCCTTTACCTTTTAGAAAAATGCCCTATAAAGAAGCTATGGAAAAATACGGTACAGATAAACCAGACTTAAGATTTGGCATGGAAATAAAAGATGTCTCTGAAGTATTTAAAAATACTGAGTTTAAAGTATTCCAAACAGTTCTAAAAAGCGGCGGGACAATAAAAGGAATAAAAGTTGAAGGGAAAACAGATTTTTCAAGAAAAGATATTGATTTATTAACTTCATATATAAAAGATTATGGAGCAAAAGGACTGGTACCAATTAAATTAACTGAAAAAGGATTTGAATCTCCTGTAAAAAAATTCTTTACTGATGAGATATTTGCCAGAGCATTTGAAATTTTTGAAGCTAAAAAAGGTGATACTATTTTCCTTGTGGCAGATACTCAAGAAACTACACTAAAATCTCTTGGAGCATTAAGATTAAAATTAGGAAAAGATTTAAACCTAATAGATGAAAATCAATATTCCTTTTTATGGGTTGTTGATTTTCCTTTATTGGAATATGATAAAGAAGCCCAGAGATTTGTTGCTATGCACCATCCTTTTACAAGCCCTGTTGGTACATTGGAAGAAATAAAAAAACAAAAACCAGAAGAAATATTAGCAAAAGCTTACGACCTTGTATTAAATGGAAATGAAATCGCCGGTGGTAGTATAAGAATACATGATCAAGAAATGCAAAAATATATGTTTAACCTTCTCGGTATCTCTGAAGAAGAAGCATCAAAAAAATTCGGTTTTCTACTTGAAGCTTTTAAATACGGTGCTCCACCTCACGGAGGTATTGCATTCGGTTTCGATAGATTAATAATGCTACTCACAAAGTCAAAATCTATCAGAGATGTAATTGCCTTTCCAAAAACAACCACAGGTCTATGTTTAATGAGTAATTCTCCTTCTGAAGTATCTATTCAGCAGTTAATAGAATTAGGATTAAAAATTATGAAATGAATATCTTAAAAATATACAATTATCCCTATTTTTTTATTAATGAGCAAAAATTATCTTTTGAAAATTATAAAATTAAAGATTATGCTAAATATTATGTTATATATGAAAGATTATTTTTTGAGAATCTTGAAAATAATGAAATAATAAAAATAATTAATGCTAATATTAACTTTGATTTCTTAAGCTCCATTTATTTTAAATTTTCAAAACTTTTTTTAGAAGTTCCTATAAGGTTATTCCTTCATATCAAACTTTTAAAAAATGATTTTGATATACACACAATAAATCTTCAGCATTTGACTAATATTGAACAGAACATATTAAATTTTTATCTAAAAAAAGAATTTCCAAAAATAACAATTATAAAAAACAACCTAAATAAAATATATTTCCTTAAATTTTTTCTGTTCTCTTTAATATATTTAGGTATACTATCATTAAAATACTTATTTAGAAAAATCCCCGATATTACAATAGAAAAAAACCTTACCTTCTCATATCCACGTGAATATTTATATAAAAACCAAAATAATATTACTATTTTAATACCATTTTATAACCCCTTAAAGAAAATCAAAAATTCATATAATATTATAAATCCTTTATATTATCTCAGATTAAAAAATATAGCTAAATTAATAAAAATAGACTTTATTATTTTACATAATCTATTAAAGACTGGCAACACTTATGAAATAATTCTTGGCAAATATTTATTCTCATATTTTCAACTTCTTTATCTTTATATGGAGATTATAGAGGAAAAAATTTTAAAATCATACTCAGGTGATATTGAGTTCATATCAGCAAATAATGAATTTGCATGTGCTATAAACTCTATTAAAAATAAAAAATATACAACTTATCATAAACAACATGGTCAAATCCAATCCCCTCTACCATATAGATCAAATTGTGATGAATTTAAAGCATGGACAAATTATGAGAAAAATCTAATAAAAATCTACTCAAAAGATAAACACTACTCCTCAGGATATTACCCATATTTTAAAGCTAAAAATTTCGATGAAAAATTTTATACACCACAAAATAATAAATTATCTATCACAATATTCACTAATATAATAGATGAAATTTTTGGAAAAATCCCATATCAAAACTTTCTTAATATAATAAAAAACTTCATAGAACAATATAAATATACTTTTAATATAATAATACATATTCATCCTTATGAAGACAAAAAATTCTATAAAAACAATTTTCCTGATATTAAAATCGAACAAAATAAAGCAGAACCTATATTACAAACAACAGATATAATAATAAGTGTTTACTCAACAATAATAGTTCAAGCTTTAAATTATAAAAAACCAATTATAGTATATAATTCATTTATAGATGAAGAAAATACCTTTATTGGTGAAATAGCTTATCAAAGAAAATTCACAAATTATAATCAATTAAATAAAATAATTAAAAGTATTTTAGAAGAGTACAATAAAAATAAAAAAATAAATATTGAATATGAACAATATGCATTTTATAAATATTTTAAATAAAAAAAAGCAAGCCCACGAGGGGGCTACTCGTGGGCTTAGAGGGGGTAAAAAATCTCTCTATATTAAGGGAGGCTGTAGTCAAATAATTAATACTATTAAATATTAATAATAAAAATTAACAATGTCAAGTGTTTTTTTTGAATATATAAATATTTTACACTATCAATTTTTTTAACTTAAAAATATATAATAAACCTTTTATTAATCAACAAGTTAGTAATATCGAAAAAATAATGATTTAACTTACCTATTTCATTTCGTCAAATTATAAAATTCTATTGCTACTTTTGCAGTTTCTACCAGGTAGTCATTCTTAAAATTAAAAATCTTAATTTTAGAATTCTCACTATTTATCTGTGAATCAATAATATTTTTATTATTTACCTCATCATCTATTTCAATATCTAAACAATGTAATTTGTCAATAACATGTTTTCTAATCGCAGGATATAAATTAGAGTATCTCCCTGAAAAAACAATTGCATCTGGCATATTATCAAAATCAGGCATAAACCCTGATATAGTACTTGCAATTTGATTTATAAAAAAATTATAAATATCTTTCTCTGGCTGTTTATTATTATTATAAGCATTAATAAAATCATCAAAATTCAAATCAAAATTATCAGCCATTCCTCTAAGACCTGACTTTTCATATAAAATATTTTTCAAAGAATTCAAAGAATAATTTGAATGCTCTAATAAATATATAATAACAGCAGCATCTATGGTCCCAGCCCTTGTAAGTGTAGGCAAACCAGCAAAAGTTCCAAACCCTGTACTAATATTTTTAGCCTTGCCATTTTCTATTACAGAAATTGACATTCCCCTGCCTAAAAAACAACTTATAATAGAAAGTTCTTTTTTGCTTTTTCCTAATTTTTCACTAAGTTTATCCAGATTCTCTCTATGTATTAACCCATGGTAACCATATCTTCTAATTTTATATTTATTTACTATATCTTTAGGTAATGCATATAACTTATTATGTTCCGGCATATCGTTAAAAAAATGATTATCAAAAACTGCTATCTGATTGGTATTCTCTAATAATCTTTCAGCAGCTTTTATTAGTAATAAATTATAAACATTATGAAGTGGGGCAAGTGGTGTTAAATCTTCTATTGTTTTTATAATATCATTGCTTATATATGCTGCCATTGGAATATCATAACCACCATGCACAACTCTATGAGCAATTATATCTATTTGCTCTTCGCTCTTAATAACCCCATATTTACTATCCTTAAGCCATTTAATTACTTCTTGCAAACCAGAAACATAATCTGGAAAAAACTTTTTTATTACAATATTTTTCTCATTTGAAAAAAATATCTTCAAAAAAGATCCCTCATCACCAATATCGCTCACTTTACCTCTCATTAAAATACTTGAAAAATTACCATCATAAAAAATAAAACTAAATTCATTTTTATATGCAGACAAACTTAAAACTTTCATCTATCCTCCTGCTTAAAAAATTGATTAATCACTTTAAAAATATCGTCCGGTTTTATGAGCCTCATACATCTATGATGACCTAAAGGACATTTTTGTTTTCCATGGATATTACAAGGCCTACACCCTAAATTATCAACTTCTACTACTCTACTTTTCTCAGACAGCGGATAAAATCCAAAATCTGGTACCGTAGGGCCAAAAATAGCAATCGTTGGAATGTTATAAGCTGATGCAATATGTAATGGTGCAGAATCATTTGTTACTAATAAATTTGAAAACTCAATTAATGAAGCCGATTCTGACAAACTCGTCTTTCCCATAAAATTTAAAATATATTTATCAAGTTTTCTATTTTTATAAATATCGTCTGAACCTATTAAAACCACTGTTTTACCAAAATTTTTAAAAACCAACTCCGCTAATTCTAAATAATAATCCTTATCCCAACACTTTGTTTGCCACACTGAATGAGGTGCAAAAACAAAATAATTATACTTTTCTACTAAATTCTCAAACTTCGAAAAAATGCTTTCAAAATCTGGACAAGAAGGCCTTTCTCCTTCTAAATCTTCTTCTTTTCCTGTCAATAAAAAAATATTTCTGCCTGTTTCATGCACCCCCTTTTCTCTTAAATATTTTCGTCTTTTATTATAAAAAAATTTAATTGTAAAAATATCAAAACCATAACGTTGTTTAGCTCCACTCAAAAAGGTCATTAAACCACTTCTAAAATATCTATGAGGAGTTATTACAATATCTGGTTTTATTTGCCTCAATATCGACACTATTCTATAAAATCCTTTTATCCCTTTATGTGATTCTCTTTTATCATATACTATAATTTCATCTATAAATTCTAAATTTTTCATTAATTCAAAAGAATGGGGTTGAATCACAAAATATAATTTTGTATCTTTATATATCTCTTTTACTCTCCTTAATAAAGGAGTGGTTAAAATTACATCACCAATAAAAGATGTCTGTATTACTACGATTTGCTTCTTTGTGTTTTCCATCTTTTATGAACCCAAAACCAATCAAAAGGATATAGTCTTATAAAATCTGATAATTTTTGATTAAAACACTCCAATATACTCTCTTCCGAGTCATCAAAATTTATCTTTAATTCTTCAATATAAATAGAATATGTCAAATCATTATTTAATCTAATATGTGAAAAATAAACTGGTAACTTATACTTTTTGACTAAAAAAGCAGCTCCTTTATATGTTGATGCTTCCCTCCCCAAAAAATTAACCATTACACCCTTTTTGCCGGCATCCTGATCAATCAAAATCCCCAGGGAATATTTGCTAAAATCATGTCTTAAAATCTTTTTCAAATCTCTTTTCATATCATAAATAGGCACATTATATTTCGATGTCAATTTCCCATAAAAGTCATTATTTACTTTTATATTTTTTTGACGTTTATTTATAGCTGCTAATGGAAATAACTTATAATTAATATATCTAAATAACAACATAAAATTAGAAAAATGTCCTGATATGAAAATTCCATTTTTACTAAAATTTCCTTTCAACTGAACCTCTTTAACCAAATTCAATACTCTCTCATTAGGGATATTTACAGCATTTATATAATCCATGAAACAAAATATCTGATTTGTAAAATATCTTATTAAAAAAGATTTATTACAAAATTCACATTGTCCTCCAAAGGCTATAATCAAATTATTCAATACCACATCTATTCTTATTTTCAAAATAAAATAGTTAATATAAGATAAGAAATATGAAATATTATATAAAACCCTCCGAGGTATTATCCTTACTATAAATGAAAGCAAGAGATAGCCAACATATTCTAAAAAATATTTTATTTGTGAAATCATATTAATTAAAATTCAAAATCTAAAGGTAAAACATAAAGTTTCAAGTCAGAATCAAAATTAAATCCAGGTAAAGTTTCCCATTTCTTATAATTCTCAGGAATAACAAACATATTCCCTATAAAATTTAACTGATTATTACTTGTCTTTCCTATATTACCTCTAATATTAAAATCTCCTGAGGAAAAAGAAAAATTATTTATTTTTAAATCTTTTGTTAAATAATCATAATTCAAATTAAAATTAAAATATTTAAAGTTAAAAGTTTTAAATCTATCATCTCCTAATTTATTAGTCAATGAATTAAAAAATCTATCATTTGAAATATAACCAGAATAAGAATTCAACTTGCCCACAATAAAAAACTTATCAACTTTATTCTTTAATGAATTTAATAATATTTCAATATTATATGTTACATTTGCAACTGCTCTATTATTTGAATCATACCCCAGATATGTTTGTAAAACCTTTTTCAAAGCAACATTTTTAATAAAAACAAAATTAGATAATTTTATCATATCCAAAGAAGAAAAATTCCAGGTAGAAGATAAAGAATAATCTCCATTTGAATCAATAGGTTTTAAATAAGATTTTATTTCTTTTCCTCTAAATTTTATACTTCCAATTCCATTTCCAAAATCAATATCTCCAATGGAAAATCCATTATAATCAATATTTACCTCAATATTAGAATTAGGTAACAAATTAAAAAATACACCTTTATATAAGATTTTCTTTAATTGCTGACTTAATTCTAAAATGTCAAATTTTTGACTTGTAAATAAAAATACTCCCTGGCTTTTATTAAAATCATCAGATAAAAACATGCTGTAAACAAAATCATTAAATTTTGTAATCTGCCCACCAATTTTAAAAAAAGACTTACCAATGCCACATTTTAAATTTTCAACATACAAAATATTATTTCTTGAAAATAAAGAACCATCTATTTGTATCGGAAAATTTTCATTTTTATTTGAAATATTATCACAATTAATTTTTAAATTAATATCTGTATTATCCAGACTATCAAGCATTGTTTCCAGGCTAATATTCCCTTTAAATGCCCCTCTAAAATCTGCATTATTCCCACTAAAATTATTATTAAACTCAAA
Source organism: uncultured bacterium (assembly GCA_964384205.1). Classification (GTDB taxonomy): domain Bacteria; phylum JAGOEH01; class JAGOEH01; order JAGOEH01; family CAYLKS01; genus CAYLKS01. The sequence goes on from CAYLKS010000003.1 coordinate 24,356, forward strand.
TTTCAAATCTAAAAACTTAGAAATTAATCCAAGATTCATCTCATAATCGCCCAAAATCTTATTAAAACCTTTTATATTTAACGATAACTTATTCCCAAAATTCGAAATCAAAAAATTCTGATTTTTATAATTAAAAATAATATTTAACACTCTATCAAGATATGATATAGAAAGTTCCTGTGGCTCTCCATCAATTTTTAATACTTTCTTATCAGGAACATAACTATTTTTAACTCTTTTAAATGAACTATAAAATTCTATATCTTTATTAAAATCAAATTTTATAATATGATTCTTAAAATTAATATCTTTAAAATTAATATTTGCAAAATATTTTTCCCCTGAAAAATCAAAAATAACTGAATAGATAAAAACATTTAAATCTACATACCCATCATTTACATCTATTTTAAATTTTGAATTCTCTATCTCAATTAAATTAGGTTTTAAAATATCATATAAAGATAAGATATTCAATCTTGCATCTGGATTTATAAAAAAATTTGCATCCTTAATGGATATTTTATCAAGCTTTTGTTCTCTATCAATATAAAATAAAAATGGAAAAGACAGTTTTACTTTCCCCTTTTTCAAAACATTACCGTAACTAAAATCTTCTAAAATAATTGATGGAACTACTGAAATCTTAAAATATACTTTACTATATTTTATACCACTTATATTATTCTTTGCTAAAAAATTTTCTATATATATTTTTGCTGCATTATTAGAAAATATTGTAAATCTCAATAAAATTATACACAAAGAAATAAAGGCAACTAAAGAAAGAATTATTATTATTTTTTTCATTATGATTGAGCCATTATATATTTATCAACAATGGTAAGCAAATTCCCCAATTCCGGTTTTGTTAACTGAGCATCTGCGCCAACAGATTTACCTTTTTTAATAACATCAGGAGATATTAAAGAGGAATAAATTATAACTGGAATATGAGAATATTCTTTATTAGTCTTTATTCGTTTACATAAAGTATAACCATCCAGTTCTGGCATTTCAATATCTGTTATCACTAAATCCACTTTAGTATCAGAATTAAATAAAACATTCAAAGCCTCTTTCCCATTAGAAGTATCTATAACATTATACCCGGCATCCGATAACTTCTTAACCATAATATCCTTGATAGTAGCGGAATCTTCAGCTATTAATAAAGTATATTTACTTCTATTAATGTCAAACTGAGTTTCAAAATCAGTAGCAGTTTCTAATGAAGAATAATTATTTATTTCCATAACAATTTTTTCAAAATCAAGCATTAAAATAATTTTATCATCCAATTTTACAACTGAAGTGATATAAGCATTATGGCCAGCAAATGTCTTATCAGGAGGAATAACATTCTCCCAAGATAACCTATAGATTCTTGTAACAGAATCAACAATAAACCCCATCTTCTGAGCATTAAATTCAGTTATTATAATTTTAGGCTTTTTTACATTACCAGATTCCTCAATATTTAAAAACTTCTTTAAATTAGCAATAGAGATAATTTCATTTCTAATATTAGTAACACCTTCCAAACACGGATGTGTTTTAGGTACAGGGAAAATCTTTTCAGGTTTCTCAATAACCTCTCGGATTTTTGAAACATTAATTCCATAAAATTTATTTTCAATAATAAATTCTATCAGTTCAAACTCATTAGTTCCTGTCTCTAATAAAATTCCTTCATTTTTTGCCATAATATCCCCCTTTATTTTAAAATATCATTTATTATATTCTCTAATTCACTGACTTTCTTAGCACCAATTTCTGTTCTTTTTAATTCCCCTTTATAATAAAATTGCATTGTCGGAATAGAGGCAATATTATATTTTTCTATCAAATCCTTATTTTTATCTACATCTACTTTTGCTATTATTAATTTATCACTATATTTTCCATACAACTTTTTCAAAGAAAAACTTAACACTCCACAAGGCGCACACCAATCTGCCCAAAAATCTACTATTAAAATTTTATCTTTTGAATTATTTTTTATAAAGTCTTCAAAGTTATTTGAATTTAATTCAATAAACATATAACTCCTCTTTATTAATTATTTTATAATAAAAATAAAATAATAAAAATTCAAGCAAAAAAAATAAAAAAAATATTGATTTTTTCATATACTATTCTTATGATATTAAAAATATAAAGGTTTATATTTATGAAAAATAAAATAAAAATTTTAATATTCGATGAAGAACCTTCTAATATAGTTCTTATAAAAAATTTCTTGAAAGACCAACTTTTTATTTATAAAATATACTCTTTCTCAAATATTAACAATCTCATAGAAAATTTTTCTCAAATTAACCCAGATATATTATTTATTGATTATACCCCCCAAACTAAAAATAATCCAAATTTTATAAACTTTCTATCATCTATTAAAAATAATCAAGATATAACAAAAATTTTTACTATATATTCTACTGATCCAAAAACAATTGAAGAAATATTTGATATAGGTGCAAACGACTATATACTAAAACCTTACAATAGAATGGAAGTTATAAAAAAAATAGATAATCATAAAAATCAAATTCTATCTAGACAATTAAAATTAGAAGAAGAAAGACTAATTGCTGCCAAAAATACAAGCGGTGCTATTTTACATGAATTAAACCAGCCTATAAATGTTATATATATGCTCACAGATCTATATATAGAAAAATATAAAAATAATGAAATTATTTCAAAAATAAGAAAAAATCTCAATAAAATTAATTATTTAATGCAATCATTTCTTAATATCTCTAAATATAAAACTAAAAATTATCTTGAAGATACAAGCATACTCGATATAGACAATAGCAATGAATCAATACCAACTGAAGTAATAGCAAAAAATAAAAATTTTATCTTTCTTATAATAGATCCTAAAAATAGTGTTACCAAAATACTTGAACCTTTATTAAACTATAAAAATATCCCTTTCATACATTTTCAAAATACGTTAGATATAAACAAACCTTTCTTACATATTAAAAATATTTTTCTCCCTGTGATATATCAATACAATAAAGAAGAAATATTAAATTTTATAAAATATAATCACAACTTTAAATATATAATATTCGCTAATAATTTGACAAATGAAGAATTAAAATTATTAAAAAATTATAAGGTCGTCGATTCAATTGATGTTCTTTACGATGTGATCTTCTATGAAAAATTTTAAAAGACATCTAAAAATTTTTGCTATACCATTTTTTTTAATAGCTTCTTTTTCATTATTTATAATAGTTAGCTCCTTTAGTTTAGATAAAATACTAAATAAAATTAATATAGAACATCTGCCTCTTCTAAGTAATAACAGTAACGAATTACTTAATGCTCTATCTTCAAGTAATGAAGTAATCATTGCTGTTCTTGCCTTACTTATAACAGTAGCAGCTATTATTGTTGAATTAGCAGCTACAAGATACAGCAGCAGGATTATTGATCTATTTATAGAAGACAAATTTAATCTTACAATTCTTACATATTTCATTATTCTAAATATTCATTCTTTATGGATATATTACTTTGCTGGTAATAGCCTGAATATACCATATTCTGCTTTAATTAATACTGTTCTCCTAACAATTGGATTTATATTAGTTATGCCATATTTTGCATACCTATTTCAATTTCTAAAACCTGATAATGTTATAAGTAAAATAAAAGAAAATATACTCAAAAACCTTTCCCAGGCCAAAAGCACTAATATAAAAAAAAGAAAATTAAAAACTCTAAAAAACGATATTAGTCTGGCTATAGAACAAATTAGTGATATTGCATTAAAATCTATAGAAAATAAAGATAGTTCAATCGGAATCAAAGCTATACTTACTCTGAAAGAAATTGCCACAAATTTTTTAGAAATAAAAGATAATATAATCGATAGTTTCTTTAAAATTGAAACCTATGAATATGATCAACCAGATTACGTTACACTTTCAGACAAAGTTAGAACTAAAATTTATCATCAACATATTACGTTTGAAAATAAAATTTTAAAACATTATGCCTTAATTTTTTCCCATTCTGTAAATAATATAAGAGATTTTACAAATATGATAGCAATGAGTACCAGAGCAATAGGAATAAAGGCCATTCAAATAAAAGATATAAATGTAATAAATTTAATTATAAAATATTTTAATACCTACCTGAGAACTTCTTTGAATCATAAAGACATTCGCACAGCTTATAATCTACTTTATCAATATAAACTATTTACAATTGCTGTCCTCAATTCAGAATACTCTAATATAGTTGCCAATATTGTAACATATTTCAAATATTATGGATTGCTATTTTATCAGCAAAAATTAGGTTTTATACTAGAAACTGTTGCACATGATATATGCGATATATGTATAGAAGCCCGAAAAGCTAATTGGGACAATTTTGAAGATATATTAGCAATATTTTTAACTGTGGATCAACCATCTGAAGAAGGTCTTGAAGAAGATAAATCTTTAAGGGGTGTACGAAAAGCTCAAATTAAATTAGCAGTATATCTTTTATATATAAACGATATAGCAAGTACAAAAATAATTGTATATGATATGATAGAAGAACCCCTAAAAAGAATAGAATCTATTTGTAATGAATTAATGAGAACAAAAGAAGAATTTTGGGAAATAATTGATAGAGGGAGTAATTTCGATTATATACCTGAAGAATGGAAAAATCAAATTCCAAAATTCATCCAGATATTTAAAGAATTTGAAAAAAGTCAATTAAAAAAAGCTATAATCAAGAAAAAAAATAATAACTCTAATCCAAAATAGATAATAATCTTTCTAAAGAATGTTGTAATTTATCCCATTCATTATAATATTCTTCTAATTCTGGTTTCAGCTTTTTATATTCTTTATTAAGTGCGGCCGCCTTATCTGGATCGCTATAAATTTCAGCAGAATATAATTGAGATTCTATATCTTTTAATCTATTTTCCAAATATTCTATTTTTTCTTCACATTCTTTTATTTTTTTTGTTAACTTTTTTCTCTCGCCAGAAATCATTTGCCTAATTTGTGCTCTCTCTCTTCGTAATTCTTTTTTATAATTTTTATTATTATCTTTTGATTTTACCTTTGTTAAAGAACCTTTTTCTCCTGCTGACAACCTGTTATTAATATAAAAAATAAAATCATCATAATTCCCCGGATAATATATCATCTTTTTATTCTCAAGGTAAAAAATCTTTTCTGCAAATTTTTTTATAAAATAACGATCATGAGTTACTAATAATATAGTCCCGGGGAAATTTATAAGTGCATTTAATAAAGCCTCTTTTGAAGGTATATCAAGGTAATTCGTAGGTTCATCAAGAACTAAAAAATTTGCATCTTTTAAAAACATTTTAGCAAAAACTAATCTTGTTTTCTCTCCACCACTTAATACACTCACTTTTTTATTAACACTATCTCCTGAAAATAAAAAAGCACCTAATATAGCTCTGATATATGGCACTCTATCTACACTTGCTCCTTCATATAATTCTTCATAAACAGTATTATTTAAATTCAATCTTTTATTACTATCCTGCGAAAAATAAGCAATTTTAACATTATGACCTAATTTGATAACTCCTTCTGAAGGCTCTTCTTCCCCACAAATTAAGCGTGTTAATGTAGATTTCCCGTGCCCATTTGGACCTGATAAGACTATTTTATCTCCAGCTAATATTTCAAAAGATAATCCCGAAAAAATTAATTTATCTCCGTAAAACTTAGAAACATTCTCTACTTCCAAAACTTTAGAACCACTTTTTTCAAAATCAGGCAATTTAAACTTTATCTTACTATCAAATGAATCTTTAACTAATTCCGGCTTTTCCTCCTGCAACTTTTCTAATAACTTAATTTTACTTTGCACATTAGCAGCATGCCTTGCTTTTGCTCTAAATTTATTTATATGATTTAAAAGCTCCTGCTCTTTTTTATTAATATTTTTTATTTTTTTTTCAAGAGTATTCTCATATTCTTTCCATTTAACTAAAAAATCATCATATCCACCCTGAAATTTATAAACCCTACCAAAATTCAAATACCAGATTTCGTTCACAATATTATTTAAAAAATCTCTATCATGAGAAATAATAATTAAAGCACCTTCATATTCTTTTAAATAATTTTCAAGCCAAATAATACTATTTATATCAAGATGATTAGTAGGCTCATCCAATAATAACAAGTCACCCGGATTAACCAATAATTTCGCCAAAAAAAGACGAGTCTGCCAACCACCAGAAAATTGATGAATTTTTTTCTTAAAATCTTCCTCTGAAAACCCCAATCCTTTTAAAACTTTATATACAATAGTATCTTGCGCATAATAATTATGAATCTCAAGATAAGATTGAATATATCCCATTCTATTTAGTCGCTTTGTTATCTCTTCCTCATCTTTTAAAATACCAATTTCCTTCATGATTAAATCCAACTCTTCTTTTAACAAATTTAACTCATCAAAAGCATGCCGAATAAAATCAATTATATTTTCATTAGAATTTAGTATCTGCTCCTGCGGTAAATAAGAAATCCTTATACTTTTATCAAATGTTATACTACCACTATCAGGCTTTATCTGTCCTGATATTAATCGAAAAAAAGTAGTCTTACCTGCTCCATTTTTACCAATTAATCCAATTCTATCATTATTATTTATTTGAACATTCAAATTATCAAAAATATTTTGACTACCAAATGCCAAATTAACATTATAAACTGAAATCATAATCTAATTCCCATAAAAAAATTAAATTCACCGCTAAATATATACCAATTCGTAATTAAAAACAAGCAAAAAATCTTATTTCAAATAGATGATAAATATCCTACGAATGTATCTTATCTGAAAATAAAATCTCTCATTGCTAAGCTGCTGATTTTACAAAAAATCTTTTATCTATTAAAAATAGAACTATTCCCTATCTATCCACATAAATTATCAATCTGACCCGGGGAAAACTCCTACTAAAACCCTCTTCCCAAATAAAACAAACTAAATAAGTTTGTTCTCCAATAAATTAATCCTAAAATTTAATAAAATATCTTGAAAATCTTTTTTAAAAACTGGATTATCAACAAAACCAAACAAATGTGAAAAATCATTTCTACAATCCGAAGAACCAAAACCTTCAATAGACCAATCGGAAATCGCTTGAATCTCATGTGATAATTCTGATTCCAAATTATCACTATTTCTAATATGAAATATCTTTTCTACTTTACAATGCTCCCTAAAATAATCAATATGCCAAAACTTTTTCTTTCTAATCCTCAAATGCCTGTTAGTCCGTGCTGTCAAATTATTCATTGCAGAACCTACATAAATATAATAACCTTTGCTAAATTTTATATAGCCCAATTTCCCAATTTTAATATTTTTATCTTTTTCCAGATGCAAAAGTAATAAATAAACTCCTTTATCTATAACAGCTTTCTTCAAATAATCAAGAGGTATTTTAACAGGCTTTGCATTTAAACAAAATTGAAGCTTTTCATTCCAGTAAATAGAATATGCCAAAATATTGATCCCCTCAAATGTCTTCAAAAACACATTTGCAAATTCGAAATCTGTATGAAAATCAGGTAAAAAATACTCAATATCATACTTATTAATAATAAAAAGCACATATGTTTCATAATTTGTATTTTTATTTAAATAATATAATTCCTCTAAATGCCTTGCCCCTCTTTTTGTAATAGCATCTGGAAACATGGCTATTTTTTTACCAAATAAAGTACATGACTTAACTTCCAACAAAATTTTCTTACCTTCTTTCTCAAGCAAAAAATCAAATCTGCTATTACCAACAGTAACTTCTCTCTTCAAAATTTTAGCTCCCACTAATTCATTTATAGAATTATTAACAATCAATATTTCTGCTACTTTATTATTCAATATTGTATGTAATGAAACGATAACATCATCTTTTCTAACAGCCACAGCAATATATCGATATTTAGATGTTTTATTTTTTGAATACATTAAATAAATATCAACACCTTTTAGCAACAATTCCTGCAACCTTCCAGGATTAGGCATATATGCAAATAATCTATTTTTATCAAAAGTACATTCTAAAACAAATCTATTAATCCTTCTTACAAATTTAGCAATAATAAAATCATCAAAGATACTAATGAACTCCATAATAATCCTGTAAAATCTTTATCACTTTATCAAAAACCATCTCAGGTAATAATTTTTTCATACAATTAAAATGTTTTTTAGGACAACTACTCTGCCCATGCAATGTACAAGGAGAACACTTTTCGTTTATAGTCAAAAAATTATTTTCTTTTATATCAGAGACAAAACCTAATGACGGATGAGTGGCGCCAAATAATGAAATAGTAGGAATTCCAAATGAATAAGATATATGGGAAGCTCCTGAATCCATAGTAATCATTAAATTTTGCTTTTGGATCTCCTCAAAAAGTTCTTTTAAACTATTACCAGTAAATTTATAATTTATCTGATCTCCAAAAATATTTTTCAGTTCTTTAATTATAAATTCTTCTTTATTACTATAAATAACAGAAATAAAAAAATCTTTCTCTATGAGAAGATTAATTAAACTAACTAAATTTTCAATATTCCACATTTTTGTTAAATTACTTGCTCCGGGATGAATTCCAATTTTTATAACATTTTTATCCAACTCGAAAGGAATATTTCTTTTTAATTCTAATTTTGGATAATCAATATTTTCATAATCCCTAAAAACAGAAAAATATTGCTGATATACATAAAAATCCACCTTCTTTTTATGAAACATAATTTTATACTTTCGATATAAATGTTTTTTCTTATATGAATAAATTTTTTGCTTTACAAAAAATTTAAGTAAATTTGTCCTTAAATTATTATGTATATCAAAAATATAATCAAATTTATTATTATCTATAAATTTCGCAAGCTCTCTTAGTGAACAGAAATCTTCCAAAAAAAGAAGCTCTAAATCAACAGGAAAAAATTGAAAAATATCTTTATAGAGCTTTTTTGTTAGAAAAAAAAATCTATAATCAGGAAATTTTTTTTTTATAAATTTAATAAAAGAAGAAGATAATACAATATCGCCTAATGAACTAAATCTAATTACAAGAATTTTATTCTTCATCTAATGTGCCAAAAATTCTATCACCAGCATCACCAAGTCCAGGCACAATATAGCCTTTATCATTTAATCTTTCATCGAGAGCAGCAGCAAAAACAGGAACCTCTGGAAATTTGCTATGAATAGCATTAATTCCCTCAGGAGCAACAATTATAGCAATAACTTTGATATTTTTAGCACCCATTGAATAAAGAATATCCAAAACTTTAACAATTGAACCACCAGTTGCAACCATTGGGTCAATAACTAAAAATCTCCTCCCGCTCACATTAGGAGAAATTTTCATATAATACTGCACAGGCTCTAATGTTTTTTCATTTCTATAAATACCAATATGCTCTACTTTAGCATTTGGTAACATTTTCCACACACCTTCCACCATACCAAGTCCAGCCCTCAAAATTGGCACAATAGTAATTTTTTTCTCATCAACAAAATGAGCTTCAGATTCTGCAATAGGTGTATCAATCTTTTGAGAATATATAGGAATATCCCTTGTAGCCTCATAAGTTTCAATTATTGCTAATTCCTCAACAAGTTCTTTAAAAACCTTTTTATTTGTTGTTTTAAGTCGTAATTTTGATAACTTATGTTTTACCAAAGGATGTTCAATTATAAACAAATTTTTTTGAACTTCTTTGAACATATAATCTCCATTCTATTCTGTTAATTCTCCAGCAATTGATTTTAAAAAATTTTTCTTTATTATCTCTACATTATCATATTGTCCCAATAGAAACATAATTTTAGTAATCACCGCCTCAAAAGTCATATCGCCAGCTGGTAACACCCCCAATTTCATAAACATATTTCCTGATTCATATAAAAAAGGTTCCACATACCCGGCTTTTGTCTCGCTCATTAAAATAACAATACGATTTTCATCAATCCATTGTTTTACTCGATCCAGTGTATTATACCCATTGATAGGCAATGTACCTGCTCCATAAGCAACTAAAACAATTGCTCTTACTCTTTTGGGAACTTCAATTTCCTCTATCTTGATACCGGGGAAAAACTTAATCACAGCAACATTATTATCAAATTTATCAAGAACATGAAAAAGCCCCTGTCTCTTCAATACATTATTCCAATAAATATTAATATCAATGCCAACCTCTGCAAGCAACGGATAATTTGGAGAAGAAAAGGCATCAAATAGATTAATATTAGATTTTATTGTCCTATTACCACGCATTAATTTATAGTTAAAAAAAATGGCAACTTCTTTAATATTAGAAGTTGCCAATTCTACAGCATTTATTAAATTCGATCTCGCATCAGTTCTAATCTCATATAATGGTTTTTGAGAACCTGTCAAAATCACAGGAACATGCAAATTAACTAACATATATGATAAAGCAGAAGCTGTATAAGCTAATGTATCAGTACCATGAGTTATCACAAATCCATCATAATCACTAATCTTTGTTTTAATTATATGGGCAATCTCCTGCCAATATTTAAAATGCATATCTGCACTATCTAATAAAAAAGGAATCTCGACGTCAATATTTGCAATCTCTTTTAATTCCGGAACAAATTTCTTTATACTATCATAAAATAAATCAGGCTTTAACGCTCCTGTTTCTTTATCTTTTATCATACCGATTGTACCACCTGTATGAATAATAAGAATATTTTTGCTCATATTTCTATAATATAATTTTTTTATAAAAAAGTCAATATTCAATTAAGAAATACAATTTTATGTAAAAAAAGGAAAGGGTTCTCACCCTCCCCTTTAAAATTAAAAATCTTTTTTTTAATTAAAAATCTTTATGAACCAGACATAGAATTTAAAATAACTTTTAAAAACTCTTTTTCAATATATTTATAGCCTCTATTATTAGGATGTACACCATCCAAACTAAAAGCTGTATTCTGCGGATCTAACAAAAAGAATTTTGCAGATAAGCCTTCTATCTTACCTTCTTCAAGATCTTTCATAAGTTGATGGATATCTACAAGAAATACTCTATTATTCGATGATGCTTTTTCCTCTAAATAAGAATTATAAGATTCAACAAGAGAATTAACCTGATCAACTTCTTCTTCTGTCAATGTAAAAAAACCAGGTAATTTTCTACCAGTACCACCTAACTGTTGAGGAATACCAACACCTATAAGAATTGAATCTAATGCTGAAAATAAAATATATTTAACATTATCTTCTTCAGTTAAAAAAGAGATATTTCCAGCAACTGGTTGGAATGTCTCAGGATTAAAAATAACAGGTGGTATTGTTGTTACAAAAGGAATTGATGCAATATCGGGGATATTAGCCACATAAATATTAGCATGTGTCTGATTAAGCAATGAATCAAAAATAGCATCCATCATACTTCTATATGAATCAACGGGAGTTACCGTAACTCCTTCAACAATGGTTCCTGATACAACTCCACCCAAAATATCATTATTACCAATCCATAATGTGATTAATGTAGGATTTAACAAAATAGCTTGTTGAAGCGGTGTAGAATTTCCAAAATTCGGATTACGCAATATCATATCAAAATAAGGATTGTTTCCTGATTGTGAAGTAGCAGAATTTGTAGCATATAATAAATCTTTTGTAGTTGCTCCCGGAATACCTAAATTATTATAAGGCCTTGATAATAATTTATTACTCAACAAATCTTCAGGATTAACAGTTAAAGGATCAGTTTTTATAGAAACTCCATCAAAATAATAGGGAGTTCTTAATTGCCCATTTATCATAGGTCCTATACCCGGGGTATCTATAATAGGTTGCTGAAAATCTGAGATATTCAAATCTTTAGCAAGTAATGCAGGGTAACTATTTTCCTGCCAATCTTTTCTCATACCACCAGACTGATATCCAGCTGTTAGACTATTCCCCAATGCTACATAAGTAATAGGATAAGATTGCAACTGATATTCAGGAGCCTGTGGGGTATCAACAGAACACTGAATACTAAAAATTACAAGTAAAATCAATCCTAATATATTCTTTAAATAAGTTTTTTTCATCACCTAACACTCCTCATTAAAAATTATAATTATATGATACACCAAAAATATCTACATATGAATGATAAGCCGCATCTAATCCATCATATTGAGCTGGTTTGCCATTCTTCAAAGTATTTCTCTCACCAAAAATAACACTCATATAATTAAAACTTACACTCATATTTTTTGCAAATTTATATTCAATTCCAAAACTAAAATCATTTCTATTCCCATCTCCTAACAAAGGACTCATAGATTCTACAGGCTGAGGAGTTTGATCATACATATAACCAAACCTCAAAGTTACTAAATCTGTTAAAATATACTGACAACCTAACCTAATATTAAAAACATCGTTATAATTTTCTATAACCTCAGTATCTATTGGATCCTTCTGAAAATCAATAACCAATTTATCGAAGCTTGACCATGTTACATAATTGAAAGAACCAGAAACAGTCAACTTATCAAAAACTTCATAAGCTAAACCAACTGACAATAATGATGGCAAGTCTATTTCTGTATTAACTTTCTGATCTCCATACATATTTTGTAAAATTCTACCAGCAACATTATCAAAATAGAAAAACTTTGCATCTCCATCATCAAATTTTATATTTGCACCATGTCTATAAGAAAGCCCCACATTAAGTTTATCTATTTTATAAAATATCCCAACATTAAAAGAAGGAACTATTCCTGATTGACCGGATAATTCTATTTTTCCAGCCTCAGAATTTAAATTGTGTGGATATAATGTAACATTCCTATCCAAATCAACAGACCCCTTAAATAAATCAATGCCTCCGCCAAAAGATAAATTATCTGTAATTTTATAGCTAACATCAAATGCAAAATCAAAAAATTCCAAATTCACATAATAACATACAAATCTACCAATAAAAGTATCTTTATTTTTCCAATCCATTCCAAGACCAAAAGGATTAAATAGTCCCGCTCCTATACTCAATTTAGGATTGACTTTATAATTAAAATAAAAATGTATAGGATTAAAAATTTGACTTTCTGTTTCATTAATATCACCGCCTGGAATAGGCATTGCAGGTGCAAATTTACTCTGAGGTAAAATCAGCTGAACCCCTGCCATTACACTATTAGAATTTAAAAAAGAAATTCCTGCTGGATTATAATATAAAATAGATACATCAATAGGAAAAGCTGTAATAGAATTTCCCAATGCTGTTGCCCCACTTCCCATTTCATATAATGCAAAACCTGCACCAAAAACATTAAACCGTATCATACACAAAATCGTAACAAATAAGAAGAACTTTTTCATTTATCTCCTCCATTTAAAAATTAAAAATAATTCATATTAATAATTTAATTTTTTTTAATTAAAAGTCAAGAATTATATTTTTGATATTTTTTCAAATATTATAATTATTCCCATAAAAAATCTTTCAAATATAATTACATAAAAAAACTATTGATTTTTTTGCCCTATAAATATATCCTTTAAAAAAAGGAGGAATTTACCATGAAAAAAATATTACTAATATTTATTCTATTTATAACGACAATTTTTGCTGAAAAGATAAAAATATACCACGTCAATGATATGCACGGTAATATATATAATTTCAGTAAAATAGCATATATTATAGAAAATGATACTACAAAAAATAAACTGCTTGTAAGTGCAGGAGATCTTTTTAGTGGAAATCCCACAGTAGATATATATAATCCCAAAGGTTACCCAATGATAGATCTAATGAACAAACTAAATTTTCTCTATAGTGTAATTGGAAATCATGAATTTGATTATGGGCAAAAAATATTAATAGACAGAATCAAGCAAGCTAAGTTTAAATTTTTATGCGCAAATTTTTCTCCTTCAAATGAACTAAAGGATTTGGTAAAAGATTATAATATTTATACAACCCCTGAGGGAATTAAAATTGCATTTTTAGGATTAATTGAAACCAGTAATAATGGAATACCATCAACCATGCCACAAAAAGTCAAAGGCATAAAATTCAAAAACGCCCTAAATATTGCCAAAAAGTATAAATTTTTAAAAGATAGTAGCGATATTTTTATTGTTCTTTCCCATCTTGGTAGTGAATACGATTTTAAATTAGCTAAAATAATGCCCGAAATTGATATAATAATCGGTGGTCATTCTCATGAAATCATAAACACAGAATATAACAATGTATTAATTGTTCAAGCAAAATCTTATTTAAGATATCTCGGGGAAATTACTATAGAATATGATAAAGAAAAGAAAAAAATTATTTCAAAAAAAGAAAAATTAATAAGATTATCAAAAATAAAAAAATATGATAAAAAACTAAAAAAGCTAATTAATAAATACGAAAACAATCCTATACTAAAAGAAGTCATTGGCTATTCAGTAGCAAAAATTGAAGGTAAATCTAAATTAGGTGCATTAATGACAGATGCATATAAATTTGCTACTAAAGCTGATATTGCATTTCAAAATAACGGCGGTATTAGAATCCACCAGATCCCAAAAGGAAAAATAATATTAAAACAAATTTATAAATTAGATCCATTTATGAATAAACTAATTACATATCAAATGAATATAAAAGATATTAAAAGCCTTATAAAATATTCCATAGAACACCATGGTAACAATATTGATCTGCAGGTATCAGGTATGATGTATGAAGTTACCTTTAACCCCAAAGAACAAATACAAAATATTAATCTATATGATACTAATAAAAAACTTTTAAAAAACAATAAATTATATAACGTAGCTCTCAATAGTTATTTAGCAGATGCCTATAAATTTACATACCAAAAAGTAATTAAAAAATATGATATGACAACAGAAGAAGCTATTATAAATTACATAAAAAGTAAAAAAGAAATTAATTATTCAGATATAAAACCGAGAATTATTGCTATTTATCAAAAATGATTATTGTTTTTTAAAATTACAGCAAATGCCCCATTGATATTATCTCTAAAAGGATAAGAATAAAAAAATCCATTGTGATAAAATTTTAATAACTCTTTTGTTTTTATATTATTTAAATGAACAATTTCTACCTCTTTATGCTGTTTTACAAACTCATTAATTAATAATTCATTTTCCTCTGGTTCCAATGTACAAGTAGAATAAAGAATATATTTCGAAAAATTTAAAGCATTTTCTAAAAGAGAATATTGTATATTTTTTAAAGAATTGATTTTTTCAAAAGAGATATTCCACCTGATATCTCCCTTTTTATTAATCACTCCTGTACCACTACATGGTACATCTAACAAAACTAAATCAAATATTTTTCTAAAATAAATTTCTCGCGCATCAGAAATAAGTAATTTTATATTATCAATACTAAGCCTCTCTATATTATCTTTTATCAATCCTATTTTCTTCAAAGAAACATCATTAGATATAACAAAATATCCACTCTGAGATAAGGCAATGCTCTTACCACCAGGAGAAGCACACAAATCAACAATATTTTTTATCTCTGAAATATAATCAACTAATTTTGTAACAAAATATGCTGACGGATCTTGAACCCAAAATAGACCATCTTTAAAGCCAGGAACTCCTGATATTTTATACTTCCCTTCTAATCTTATAATCTCAGGGAAATCATCATAAATAATAGAAAAATTTATATTATCTTTTTTTAACAAATCAATAACTCCTTTAATTTTATTATTTTTTATTATTATATAATTATAAGAATGACTATTATTAAATTTCATTAAATTTTTAGTGTTTTCTAAACCAAAATTTTTTATCCATTTTTCTACAAGCCAATCAGGATGAGAATAAAATTGGGCCAATGTAGCTTTTCGTTTAAAATCTTCTAATATTTTTCCCTTATTTTTAATAACTCTGGATAAGACAGCATGCAATATTTTTGAATAAAATTTAAATTTAGATTTTTTGACAAAATTTATAGCATTATTTATAGTAAAAGCATCAATATTATTTGAAAAAAAGAAAATTTCAGAAAAAGCTACATAAAAAACCGATTTAATTAATTTGGGTAATTCCTTTTTTTGCTTCAAATAACTATTAAGAATATAATCAAAAAATCTATAATTTTCAAAAATTTGTTGCAATAACCTTGTATCAGAATAAACATCATTATTCTTTAAAACATTAAATATTAAATATACTTTCTTCTCAAACTTCATATACACAAAATATAATAAAATACAATAAAAGCAATAAAAATATTTGCGGTTCTCTGGGAAAGAACCGCAAAATATTTATGGGAGGAGGGAGTCAATGTTCCTAAATTTAAATAATATTAAATTAAAAAATAACTTTTCTTTCAATAATATTTATATATAATTTGTAAAAAAAATCAAGTATTTTTTTATTTTTTTTTAATTTTTTTTGATTTTTTAATTTTTTCGTATTCTTTCTATATGAAAATTATATATTACTATAAATAAAATAAAACAAATAACTCTTTATTTCCTTGTTTACAAATGAATTAAAAATGTATTCATTTTAAAATAAAATAATTTTTCTATTTGACCGTACTTAATAATTTTATAAAAATCTTTTTCTGTAGTGATTATAATATCAAATTTCTTGCTTATTTTAGACAACATATGAAAATCTTTATAACTATAATTATAATGATCTCTAAATTTTAAAAATTTAATTTTTTTAAATTTTAAAATTAATTTAAAATTAATTTTAAAAGATTCAAAATTACCAATTCCAGAAAAAGCAAAAATTCTTTTATTTTTAAGATTAAGAAAATCTAATCTTTCAGAATTATTATTAACTAAACAATCTATTTCAAAATTAGTAACAATAATCTTTTTATTAAATTTTAATAAATAATCTCTGATTTCATGAAGCTTTTGATTACTTACATAATTTGCTCTGGAAATCCAAAAAATATCAGCAAGTTCTAATTCACGAACATCATGCCTTAATCTTCCCCATGGAATTGTATAAAAATTATCAAAAGGATTAATAGCATCAATTACACAAATTTTTAAATTCTGCTTAATTTTAAACTTATGAAAGGCATCATCAATTATTGTAAAAAAATATGGCAAATCATTATATTTTAACAATGCTTTTTCTTTCTGATTAGTGATAATAAAATAAGTATCTGGGAAATTTTTCATAATCATATACGGTTCATCTCCTATATCCTCTACAGAATATTTGTTAACTAAATTTTTCCCAAATCCAAGAATATCTATATTTGTTTTTCTTTTATATCCTCTTAAAACAATATTTGCCTTCCCTTTTAATAAAGAAAGTAAAAAAATTTCTGAAGGTGTTTTACCAGTTCCACCAAGACTTATATTCCCAATACCTATAATATATTGATTCTTTATTTCTATTGGTCTATACTTTTTTATATAAAAAAATCTAATTTTTGTAATTAATTTATATAAAATAAAAAAAGGAAAAGTCAATATACGAAAAACTATTATCATAAATAAAAAATCCCCCCGCAAAATCATTTTAAAACGGGGGGGAAACAAACTTTAAGATTAATATCTTTTTTTAGAAGTCTTAACTCTATTTTGCCAGAACAATAAAATAGGGCTGGCTATAAAAATTGAAGAATAAGTACCCACTACCACTCCGAAAAATAATGCCAATGAAAAATCAAAAATAACTTCTCCACCTTTTAACAGTAAAGCAATTACAACAAGTAAAGTAGTCAAAGAAGTAATAATAGTTCTGCTTAATGTTTGATTAATACTAAGATTTATAATTTCATCAAAAGTTTTCTTTCTTATAGTACGCACATCTTCACGAATTCTATCAAAAACCACAATAGTATCATTAAGAGAATAACCTACTATAGTAAGTAAAGCAGCAATAACTGTTAATGAAATTTCTTTATCTAATAAAGAAAATAATGCTAATGTAGCAAGCACATCATGGAAAAGAGCAACAATAGCACCAATAGCGAATCTAAACTCAAATCTAATAGAAATATAAATTAAAATACCAATTAATGAAAATAAAATAGCCCATAATGCTTTATATTTTAATTCAGTCCCTACTTTAGGACCAACACTTTCAATTCTTCTAACTTCAAAATTATTATCTTTAATCTTTTGTTTTAAAAAATCAGTAATATTTTCTACTTCTTTTGTCTGATTTTTAGTTTTAGGTAAAAATCTGATTAATACTTCATCTTTTGAACCGAATTCTGTTATTTGCATAGAAGAAAGTTTCAATTCTCCTAAAATATCTCT
The DNA here is from genome assembly GCA_964384205.1 of uncultured bacterium. Lineage (GTDB taxonomy): Bacteria > JAGOEH01 > JAGOEH01 > JAGOEH01 > CAYLKS01 > CAYLKS01. The sequence continues at coordinate 42,672 of CAYLKS010000003.1, forward strand.
CAAAGAACCAACATCAACAGGTTTATCAAATTTTAATTGAACCAATGTTCCACCAGCAAAATCTATTGATAAATTAAAACCACCTTTAACAATAAAAGATATCAAACCTGCTAAAATAATAAGACCCGATATAGCAAAGGCGATTTTCCTTTTATTTATAAAATCAATATTAGGATTCTTAAAAAATCTCATTAAAAGCCTCCTTTTATATTTATATACTTAATGTTTTAGGTTTAATCTTAAATACTATAAAATCAAAAATTAATCTTGAAACAACTAAAGCAGTAAACATTGATGACAAAATACCAATAGATAATGTTACTGCAAAACCTCTAATAGGACCGGTACCAAAATTATATAAAACTAATGCTGTAAGTAATGTCGTTATATTAGAATCAAGGATAGTCCATCTTGCTTTTGTAAAACCTGATTCAACGGATGCTGCAATAGTTTTATTAAGATCTATTTCTTCTCTTATACGTTCAAATATAAGAACATTAGCATCAACAGCCATACCTATAGTTAAAATTAAACCCGCAATACCAGGCAATGTTAAAGTAGAATTTAAATAAGCCATAGCTGCTAAAACAAATAAAAAATTCAAAGAAAGAGCAAAATCTGCAATAAGACCAGCAAATTTATAATAAATAAGCATAAATAAAACAACCAATAATACTCCTATAAGAGCTGCATTCTGTCCCATTCTAATAGAATCCGCTCCAAGAGTTGGTCCAACTGTTCTTTCTTCAATAATATTAACTGGAGCAGGTAGTGCACCACTTCTTAAAACAATCGCTAAATCCTTTGCTTCATCCATATCTTTACTACCAGTAATAATAGATTCACCATTTCTAATTTTAGTTATAAGTTTCGGTGCATTAACTACTTTATGGTCTAATACAATTGCCAATCTCTTATTTATATTTGAGCCTGTAATTTGGGCGAATGTCTCAACATAATCATTCTTAACTTTAAATTCCACAATAGGTTTACCTGCAATAGAAGGATCATAACCCTGCCCAATAGTAGGAATTGCATCTTTAACAGCAGTGCCTGTCATCTCAGGTTTTTTAGTAACAACATATAATTGTCTATAAGGCTTTGCTTCTGGTCCTAAAAATACATCTTTTGAACCCCATAAAATCTCGACATCCTCAGGAATAACATCCTGAACTTCCTGTGTCTTAAATAAAGAATCTAAAATTTTATATTCACTTTTAGGAACATAATAATCGACAAATTCCCTGCTTCTTTGCGGAAAAATTCTTGATAAAATAGGGTGATTTACTTCTAATGTATCTTTCTTTGCTAATTTATCCAATACACTGGTAGAAGTATCTACCGTGGTATCTGAAGCTTTAGAAGTGTCAGAAGATTTAACATCTTTTTGAAGATCTGACAAAATTTTATCAGATTCAGAAACATTTTTATCCTTTTCTTGTGTTTTTTCCTTTTCTAACTCTTTCTGACTGATAATATTATATTTAACTAACAAATTTTTTTCTCTTGCAATATCATCTATTTTTTGTAATAATTGCTGAACTTCCTGTCCTTCTCTTACAATTTTAAACTCCAATAATGCTGTCTGACCTATAAGTTTTTTTGCTCTTTCAGGATTTTGTAACCCGGGAAGTTCCACAATAATTCTATTACTACCTTGCTTCTGTATTAAAGGCTCACTAACCCCAAACTGATCAATTCTGTTTCTAATCACCTCTAATGCTCTATCTAAAGCATCTTTTTTCTCATTATCTGTTAATTTACTCATATCAACTTCCAGTACAAGGTGCATACCACCTTTTAAATCAAGACCAAGATTTATAGAATTTGCCTGTAACTTTTCCAATTCGGTTAAAGATAATTTCTTTTTCTCAGCATCACTCAATCCCATTAACTTAAATGTAGGCATTAAATACAATACACTTATCAATATTAGCAGCAAAACCAAAAATGTCTTCACGTAAAAGCCTTTTTTCATTCTTTCCTCCTTCTAATTCTTTTTAATGTCCAATTCTATTATTTTTTTATTACTTTCAAAAAAATTCATTAGAATTTTATTTGAATATTCAAATCCACTATATTCTTTTACTCCATTCTCTTTAAGAAAATTTATAATATTATATAAAAAAATATACTTATCTATCTTATTGCACTTTACCTTAATATTCAAAATATTATTTCCTATTAATCTTTCTTTAATATAAAAAAAATTATACTGAATCAATTTCTCCTCTTCCAACGAATCAAGAAAAGATATCACCCTATCCTGAACTTCTGGTACAATTCGTGCTACTCCTGAAATCTCCGACTGCTTAGTAAAATAATACCTACCTACTAATATTGAACTGTACAAAATATTAATAAAAACTATTGCTACAATTATTAAAATTCTCACTCTCATAAAGTTTGAATAAAATAACTAAAAATGATTAAAAAATCAAGGGAAAAAATATGTTAATTAAATTTCAAGATCCCTTAAAAATAAGGAAGATATTTTATCAATACAATCTTTAAAAACATCTATAGATAACAAATATATAGAACTATTTATTTCATCCACACTTGCATATTTATCTATTGTTCTTTCTTTCGTGCTCTTAACATCTGAAAAGAAAATTAAACTACCATTATTATCAACCACCTCTACCCGCAATTTAATCGTAATAGTAACAATTCTATTATTATCTGAATCAAAATTTTCTTCTCTTTCCATTTTTAAAAGATAAATATTAATTATACAATCTGAATCACTCTTTTTTGATTGCTGATCATTGTAATAAGAATAAATAGATTTAAATTCTGATTTAACTGCTAATTTATCCATAAAAAAAGAATTCAGCATCAATATATCAGAATCAACTAAATAATCCGAAACTCCCTGAAAAATATCTATATAAGCAGTACGATATACATCATAATCAATATTTGATTCATTTTTATAAACTAAAGATGTACAAGAAAAAAAGAAAATACCTAATAATAAAAAATAAATCCTTTTCATTAGAATGCAATTCCTATTCCTACAGAATTAATAAAAGAATCTTCAAACTCTATGTCAGATGAGTGAATAAGTGGATACTGAAATTTATAAAATATTTTAACCTTTGTTGGCGTTATATATTCAAACTTTACAATAAAAGGCATAATATGATATTTTAACGACCTATCAATATGAGCAAGATGATGAAAAGAATAACCAATACCAGATTTTAATATGAAATTATCTTTATGCATTAAATTAAGCAAAAAATCTATATTTAAATAATAACCAAGCCATTGCTTTTTATTAATAGCAATATTTTCCTCTCTTGTATAGTTTAATCCCATATTAAAACAAAAATCAACCGTCTTTCCACCAATCTGAATATATGGACCAAAATATACTTTATTTGTAATTAAAGGAATATCTACTCCAAAACTAAAATCTCCAAAAACTTTTGATATATTAAGTATAAACAGCAAACAAAATAAATACAAATATTGTTTCATGTCTATTATATAATATAAAAATCAAATAATGTCAATAAAATATTGCAAAATTATAAAATCAAAAACATATTCCCCTATCAAAAATTTTGATAATAATCTCCCCAACAAACTAAACAAATTGGTCTTACAACAAAGTATAAAAAAGCATATCAAAGTAATGAGAAGTGTTTCCACAAGGCTATGAAAAAAGAAGAATATGAACTTCAGAAATTTTGTTCAAAAGTTTTATAGATATTATGACTTTTTCACTAAAAACTAACAATATACAAAATTTTTAAATTATACATTAACATCAAAATTTCTATTATAAAATAAATAATTAATTAATCTTATCAACAATATTAGTATTGGTAAAAATTAATATAAATAATGGTCTCAATTAAAACAAATACTCTAAAGCAAATATATGTAAACACAGACAATATCATTTCAATATGAGGTAGTAAAAAAACTCTATTTTTAACATTTCTGCCATTTTTCTGCTAATTCTATAAACTTTTTATCAGCATAGGAAAAAAATTTCTTATAACCTTCACAAAGAAAACTAACATTATCTATAGAACTAATATTAAATCTATCTTTAATGCACCCTCCATGGCAATAGTTTAACCACTCACAAGATAAACATTTCTGCGGAAGTCTGGCTTTTTGCAGACCAAAACTAATCTGCTTATCAGAATTTAATAAATCAAGCATATTATTATTTTTAATATTTCCTAAATAATGCTCATTATCAACAAAAAAATCACAAGAATAAACATTACCATTGTGCTCAACGACTAAATATGTTCCACACTCTTTTTGAAAAACACAATCAGGAGGTACAAGATTAACATAAAAAAAGAATAGAGATTCAAAAAACCTAATATATGTGGTTGGTTTATTATCAACAAAATCTCCCAGCCATAAATCAAATAAGCTAATTAAAAAATCACCATATCGTTCCGGTTCAGGAACAAAAAAAGCAGGGATAGACTTATCTCGAAAGTTTGGTTCTACAGCTGGAATAAATTGCATATAATTAAGACCTATACCTTTAAAAAAATTATAAATCTCTTCCGGGAACTGTACTGAATAGTTATTAACAACAGCTAATGCATTGACCTTAACATCATTTTCAAGCATTAATAAAGCAGATTTATACACCTCACCAAATGTTTCTTTTCCATTAGTGTATTTTCTATACCTATTATGAATATGTTCCGGACCATCAATAGATAATCCAACCAAAAAATCATTAAATTTCAAAAATTCACACCATTGCTTATCAATCAAAATCCCATTCGTCTGTAAAGAATTAGATATTCTTTTCCCTTTTCCAAAAATTTTCTGATATTCAATAGCTTTTCTAAAAAAATCAATTCCCATTAAAGTAGGCTCACCACCCTGCCACCCAAAATTTATACTATCCCCTCCAAAAGTAATACTCTGGATAATAAGTTCTTTTAAAATATCATCACTCATCCTATGAATATCATTTTTAAAAAAACCATTTTTAGCTAAATAAAAACAATAGTCACATGATAAATTACAATCCGGTCCAGCCGGTTTCACTAATAAAAAATTAAGCTGCTTCCTAATATTTGATATTTTTTCATTGTAAATACGAACTTCTGCTTTTGATACCAACTGGTTACAATAGTTATCAAAAGAATCTTCATCAGGGAAATTATTCTCAATATACTCGTCTATATTATCTATTCCTTTATTCAATAGATCCTGCAGTATTAACTCTCTTTCAATAGCATTATCAATAGCCCATTTGCGAATTTGACTCTTAGGAATATGCAAGGATTTATCAGATAAAATTAAATTTATCTCATTATTAATGTCCTCTTCTGTAAGAATAGAACCATTTACGAAAATTCTCAAAATATTTCCTTTTTGTTTTTTATTATAATAAAAAAATATAAAAGATTCAATAGATAATTATTGACAATAAAAAAAAAGATTATTAAATATATAAAAAAAAAGAAGGTGGCGATGAAAAGAAGAAAATTTTTAAAAACTATAGGTATAATAAGTGCAGGTTTTTTATTTTATAACAAATCTTTTTCAAAAAAATTACTAAATAAATTTAATGTTGTTTTTATATTAGCAGATGACTTAGGATATGGCGATATTGAAATATTAAACCCGGAATGTAAAATTCCAACCCCAAATATAAACAATTTAATAAATAATGGAATGTTATTTACTGATGCTCACTCGGGTTCCGCTGTATGCACACCAACAAGATATGGGATTTTAACAGGAAGATATGCATTTAGAACCAGATTACAAAGCGGAGTACTAACAGGATATTCCCCTCCTCTAATAGATAACAAAAGATTGACAATAGCAAAATTATTCAAACAAAAGGGATATAAAACAGGGTTTATTGGTAAATGGCATTTAGGATGGGACTGGGGAACAAAAGATAATTACAAATATGACGATAGATGGGATGCTACATGGGAACATGTCGATTTCTCAAAACCAATAAAAAATGGACCAAATCAAACAGGATTTGATGAATTCTTCGGTATATCCGCATCTTTAGATATGACTCCCTATGTTTATATTCACAATAATAAAGTAACTCAAATTCCAAATAAAATTATAGACGGTAAAAAAGGATATAAATTTTATAGAAAAGGACCTATAAGCAATGACTTTGATCATGAACAAACTCTACCTCTTCTAACGGAAAAAGCTAAAAATTTCATAACAAACAATAAAAATAATCCATTTTTTCTTTTTTTCTCAATGACTGCACCCCATACACCAATTATTCCTACTAAAAAATTTCAAGGCAAAAGTGGAATTGGACCTTACGGCGATTTTGTATTAGAATGTGATTGGGCTGTAGGAGAAATAATTAACACATTAAAACAAAACAAATTATATGATAACACATTAATTATATTCACAAGTGATAATGGCCCATCTCCTGCTGCAAATTTCCAAAATTTAAAAAAATTTGGACATAGTCCAACATATATTTATAGAGGTGCAAAAGCCGATATTTATGAAGGTGGGCATAGAATCCCGCTTGTTATTACATTTCCAGGCATAATAAAACCTAAATCTAAATATGAACATATAGTATGCCTAACTGATTTTTTTGCAACATTTGCTGAACTTTTAAATATTAAAATCCCGGATAACGCAGGTGAAGACAGTTTTTCCCTTGCAGAAATTATAAACGGACATACTCGACAAGCAGTAAGAGAAAATATAGTTCATCATTCTATAAATGGATCATTTGCTATCCGAACCAAAAAATGGAAATTAGAACTATGCCCTGGTTCAGGTGGATGGAGTCATCCAACTCCAAAAGAAGCAAAAAAACAAAAACTTCCACCAATACAATTATATGATATAGAAAATGATCCTAAAGAAACGATTAATGTATATAATAAATATCCAGAAATAGTGCAAAAATTAAAAAAAACTTTGATTGCTCAAATAAAAAATGGTAGAAGTACTCCAGGCAAAAAGCAAAAAAACGATGTTCCCATAAAAATCTATAAATAAAAAAAATTATATATACTTAATAAAAAATTAACATTCTATAAAATTAATAGTATTAAATTTTGATAAAAAATAACTTTACTTTTTTGTCAAAATATTATATAATGCTCAAAAAAAGGAGTTGATAAATGGAAAATCCTATAGAAATTCTATATTTTTCATCAGAAACATGCAATGTATGTAAAGTACTTCGGCCAAAAGTAAAAGAATTAACACAAGAACTAAATATTAAATTTAATTATATTGACATCGATAAAAACCCGGATAAAAAAGGACAATATATGATCTTTTCAATACCCACAATACTTATAGAAATTAATGGGAAAGAATATAAAAGGTTTTCTCGAAATATCTCAGTTATGGAATTAAAACAAAATCTTATCCGATATATGGAATTGGTCAAATAGATTTTTCATTATTATTACCATATTTTCTATATGGTAAATATTCAACTGATGGAATTTTTCTCAAAGGCTGAGGGAAAAGATTCATAAGTTTTAATATTTCTTCAGGAAAATCTGTATTCACAGGAAGTCCTAATTCTTTAGCTTCATCTGCTGAAATAGGATAATCATGAGTCCACTTTCCAGTAGATAATATATGTGCTATTTCTTTTGCTTTCTCTTCTCCTACTTTATCATGTAATAATTCGAATACTGCCATATTAAGCTGTTTTATAGCTTTCTCAGCTTGATCAGCCAACAATAAAGTCTGATCATCTACTTTATCTATTGACTTATTCTTTACTACTTTTAAAATCGATGCCGCGGGATATTGTCCCAATTGAGGATCTACAGGCCCCAACACAGCATCTTCTGTCATAACAATTTCATCAGCTGCAAGTGCAATCAATGTCCCACCAGACATTGCATAATGAGGAACAAATACCCTAACTTTTGCTTTATGTCTTTTTAATGCTCTCGCTATTTGTAAAGATGCAAGAACCAATCCGCCTGGAGTATGAACTACAAGATCAATAGGAACATCCGGAGCTGTTAAATGTATTGCTCTTATTACTTCTTCAGAATCATGAATATCAATATATTTCATAACAGGAAAACCTAAAAAACTCATAGTTTCCTGTCTATGTATTAGCAAAATTAATCTACTTTTAAACTTTTCTTCGATCACAGAAATCAATTTTTTTCTACTTGCTTCAAGCATTCTCTGCTTTATAACAGGCTGAATAGCAGAAATCATAAAAAATAACCAAAAAAATATAAATAAATCCATCTTCTCATACCTCCCACATATTAATAATAATTCCAAGAACTTCTATATCCAAACTCATCAAAATAATAATATTTTTCCTTTGACCTGACAAATATCTTTACAACAATAAGGCCAAAAACAAAGCCACCAATATGAGCCCACCATGCAACTCCACCAACATTAGAAGGACTTGCTAATGCTATTAATCCTGATAAAAACTGAGAAAAAAACCATACAAATAAATAAAAAACTGCAGGTATAGCAATAAACATAGGATAAAAGAAAATTGGTACTAATGTAATTATATTTGCCCTTGGAAACAATACCATATAAGCACCTAACACACCTGCTATTGCTCCAGATGCACCAACTGTTGGTATAGTGGAATTATAATTAAATATAAAATGAACCAAACCCGCTATAATACCCGACAATAAATAAAAAACAAAAAATCGTAAATGCCCCATTCTATCCTCAACATTATCTCCAAAAATCCATAATGTCCACATATTACTAATCAAATGCATCCATCCTCCATGTAAAAACATACTCGTTACAAAAGGCCACCAATCATCAATTCGTAATCCAAGCCACATAGCCCATTGAGGATGAGAATATCTTGCAGGCACTACCCCAAAAATATAAAATATTTTATTCAATACATCTCTGGGTACAGATAACTCAAACATAAAAATAATAACATTTATGCCTATTATTAACCATGTAATTAATGGCGGTTTTCTCGTTGGAATAGTATCTTTAATTGGAAACATATCTCCCCTTTATTTTTCTTTAGTTATATAAAACTTTTGAATCAATTTATCTATTCTTTTGACAACATCATTTTTTGATAATCCTATAGTCCTAACTAAAACATCTGATCCTCCAAACATCTTCAAGGCTTTAATTACTTTTTCTTTCTCAATAAGCTGTTCAAATACCATCATAATTGGAATATTTCTCTCTTTTGCTTCATTAATCATATTAAGCCACTTTAATGAATCAAGTCCCCTCTTAACAGGATATAAACTGCTTATAAAAATATGTGGTGCAAATTTTATAATATGCACTCTTGCCTGGTCAGGATTATTAAAATATAATACATTATAATCATCTTTTATCAAATTATAAATACTATCTTTAATATCAAAAATTAAAATTCTATCATATTTTATAACTTCATTATCATTAACAGATGCACTATAAATAATTGGCTTAATATCCTTTTTCTCACTACTATGTTTCTCAGGAAAAGATTCCTTTAACAATTTCTTCTTTTCTTCTTTAGCTTGCTCCCTTAATTTATTGATAATAAAATCACTAATCTGTTTCTTAAAAACATTTTGAATCTTTAAAAATTCTATACCTATTTTATATGAACTTACATTACGGATAATACATTCCTCAATTATAATATTAGAATTATCAATAAAAAAGAATAAATTATATAACCTTCCTCCTGCTTTTAATTTATTATCAATTAATTGAATAGATGGTTTAAAAGCAAGCCCATTTTTACTTAAATCCATTAATTTCCCAATTTCAAAGGAATCTTCATCTTTGTGAAGCTCTCCAATCAATTTAAGATCTTCATCATTATAGTGAAATTTACTAAAATCTATCCGTACATCTCTTCTCTTAAAATGGATACTATCTGGTATTTTAAAATAAAAAAATCCATCCTCTAAAGGTTTTATATTTGCAACAAAATTAAATAAATAACCTGAAAAGAAAAAAAATACTTCACCATCAAATTTCTTATTAGGTAATTTACCAATAAATACTGTTATACTTTTTTTTTCAATACTATTTAACAAACCATAAAAAACTCTATCATTAATTTTTACTTCTATCTTTTCTCTTTGTTCCAGTAACTTCGAAAAAATTTTTATTATTTTTTCTTTATCTTTTATATTGCCAGCAATATCTTTTAACATAATATTATAAAATTACTATTAAAATAAAATTTGTCAATAAAAAAAAACTAAAAATCGCTATATAAATTCAAATTAATCTTTTTTAACACATTATAATTAATATTAAAATCTTTACTTTTTAAAAAAAGAGCTAACTCTCTATCATTCTTTTTAGAAAAAATATTATAATAAAAATTGACTTTATATAAATATAAAAGATCTTCCTTTATACTCTCATATTTTTTATCTGAATGTAAATATTTATAATACAAAAACTGATCTCTAATAACATAATTTATACTTTTCTTCAAAGAATGCTCTCTAATTTTTACAGGAATATTATACCAATGAGAAAGAAAATCATACACAGTAATTTTTATATCCTTCACCTCTGCTATCACAATATTATTAAACTTATCAATATTTTTCAAATAATCTATCCCTAACGCATCTCTTCCAATTTCTTTCTTTTTCAATAATTCAAATACTATATTTCTTAAAATATCAATAGCTTCTGAATTAATATAAACAGAATCTCCATACAAAGAATCTATAACAAATTTATCCAATAAATAATCGCTCTTAAACCTTATATATCTTTTTAAATATTTTCCATACCTAACCTTAAAATCATAATCTTTCTTAATAATATTATCTCTAACATTCAAAACTCGTATAATATAATAACCATTAATATCTCTCACCACTTTAGAATAACTTCCAACCTTCAAATTATATAATATATTTTGCAAAATCGAAGACAAAATAGAAGGTTTCACCCATTCTAATTTATAATATTTTATATTTTTATTTAAATTTATATCATCAACATTAAAAAAATGCTTACTTTGATAAACTTCTATTAAAAACTCTTTATTCTGGAAATCATAAAATTTAGCTACCGTACTGGAATCTGGTACAGGAATTTTTTCAATAAAATTCTCCTCAATATAATTTTGTAAAGATAATTCTATTTTCTTTGCTCTATAAAATAAATTTCCTATTGTATCAAAAGGGATAATATTTTGTAGTGAATCCGCAATATAAAACTTATATATCATAAATTTAGCAAATTCAACTCTTAATGAATCAGAATCCACTTTGTTACTGAACTGCAAATATCTAAAATAATCTTCTTTAAATTGAGATTTAGTTATACAGTAATTTTTATATGAAATAATACAATCTTCTTCTATTGTTTTACCACAAAACAAAATAAAAAAAACAATAAAAATAAAAAAGAATTTCATATACTATTTTAAATAAATAATCTTAAATGTTTGTTTATAGTTACCATTATTAAATAATATAAAATATATCCCTGAGGACAATATTTTAGAAGGAACAAATTTAAAGTCATATACTCCTTTATTAAAAAATCTATCTTCAAACAAAGTATATACCAAACGACCAGAAATATCATAAATTTTTAAATTAGATTTTGCCGACGTTTTAAAAAAACATCTAATATTTAATACATCAGAAAAAGGATTGGGAAAAACTTTTAATAAGTTCTGATATCTATCGTTATTAACAATAACATCTTTATTTAAAGAATAATAATTAATATTCCCACTATTATCATAAACCTTCAAATATATCTCTAAAAATAATGAATCAGGATTATGCAAAGAAGTAAAATCAAAAGATAATATCTCTCCAGATTGAGAAACTTCAGGAAAATCTTTAGACAATCGAGCAAAATTTATTAAAATACTATTAGGAGTTTCATAATTTAAAACAAGAGGAAAAGAAACATCACTCTTTAATAATTTTTCAGCCTTTATATTGGCTATTTTTAACGAATCATTTAAAACTCTAATATATAATTCTCCCCCCATAATAGGTTTTTTGCCATTACTAAAAAGCCTGAACTTTTTAACCTGCTCTATCTCATCTATGTCATAATAAAAAGAATTATCATTTTTAAATAATTTGTTTTTATCAAGATGAAAAAGAATCTCAAAATTACTACTATACCAGCTATACATTTTTGCAAAAGCAATAATATCATCTGCGTTAAAACTGCCATTTGGCTTGGAATACATATACGGTGGATTATTGCCCTTCCAATATACAATAGGAGCAATATCAGCAATAGGATCCTGTACCCCATTTTTCCCATTCCATCCTCTAACAAAAAGTAAAATATCATTTCCATCTATACGACCATCAGGAAAAGGTCTCAGATGAGGAGGATCGCCATAATTAAAAGTCATACTATCTGAATTTGCGATGTCTCCAACCATAGCACCAAAAATCAATAAATGTTCAGCAGCTAAACCATCTTCTGGTTCATCCCCTGTAGTATAATTCTTCACAGTTGAGCTATCCAAATTAACATACATAGCAGAAATAAAATATCTTTTGCTCCTATCAGTTGATAGATAATCAATAACATTTGAATCAACTTCTATATTCATATAAGCAAAAATCCCCTCTCTTGTTACACCTGTTAAAGAATTAAGAAGAGAGGTAGATATTTCAAATTTCCCAGATGAATTTATAGCATCAATAGAAGAATAAGTAAAAAACACTTGTCCACCTAAATTATATCTTTCAAAAATAGGACCTTGAGAAATAGAAACAACTCTATAATGTGAAGTATCAATATATCCTTTCAAGTTTAAGCTGACAATATCATCAGGTTTTTTCAAATAAAAAGCTATTTCTCTATTCTGAGAAAAATTATTAACAATAATTCTATTATCAAAATCTAATCCATCAACAATCGCAAATGTAGTTAAATTAGTATCATTTATAATTAAACGATATTTGCTATATTTCGCTACCTCCTGCCCATAATCATCTTTTACTAATGCCCATATATACCCTGTATCAGGAAAAGCACTTAAAGTATTACTTATCTTCCAAGTATAATAACCTTTAGTAGGATTAATAGAAGAGTCTATTAAAATTTCATCGCCAGATAATACAATTTCTGAATTATTTGTGTCAGGGTCAAAATATAACTTCATGGTACAATTAGATAAATTATCATCTTTTATAGAATAATATATTCTAAATGTTGAATGCGGAGCAATCAATATATCGGCAGTATCGTATGGTGCATCAGGAGTTATATAATTAATTTCCGGAAGGCTATTTATAATTCCCTGAAACTTAGTTATTCGAGCGCCTGAAGAAGAAGTATCTGCAACATATACATCCACTTTATCAAGACCAATTTCTCCTTTACAAACAGAGATAGCACGTGGCTTGTATAATTTACCTACTGTAATATCTGTACCATCTGAGGGCTCTCCTATCTCTTTTATTAAAATAGGTTCTAAATCTAAAGAAGGGTCCAATGCCCCTACGTCATTAAAAACTTTAACAACACCTGAAATACTATCAATTGCATATAAATAAACATCTGCATAATCAACTGTAGAGGTATTATATTTTTGATATCTAAAAATATCAAGATCTAATATAACCATACTATCTGCAAAAGTATACAAATAATTCAACCTATAAGCGCCAAGAGTATCTCCTGTCAAATAAAATTTATGAATACCAATAGAATCTGCAATATAAACATCAATATAACCAGTTAAATTATTTCTCCTTGCAGCAACTGCTCTTGGTATCTTAATAACAGGCATGGAATGACTTGCAGCATAAGAACTATCATATTGAAAAATATCCACTGAAACATAGGACTTTATTGTCAATGTTGAATCTGCTGGCGGAACCCACCCATGAATACCATTGCCAAAAAGAACTCTCGAAGAGAATCTATCAAAAGTATAAACTTTTGCAGTACTATCATATTTTTCCAAATCATCAACCTGAGTAAAAAGCTCAGAACCAACATACACAGTAATAGAGTCTAATTTTGCATATTCCCCATATGGAGATTCATTTATATAAAAACTCTGATTTGCAACACCTCCTCTCAATGTACCATTATAAGTCTGAGGGCCTGCAAAACTTAATTTGCCATCAGAATCAGCATTTCCATTAATAATCAATACTCTTTTTTTTGACCGATCACAGATAAATCCCATAACATCATTATGATTTGTAGAACCTATAAAATAAATATCTTCTGTTGTATCAATATAAGAACGATATCTATAATCATTACTTGATGGTGTCAAAGTAGACAACTCTGATTCATAGTCAACATTATCAACCTTCAAAATATCTGATAATAATGTATTAGTAGGTCCTATCCTATCTGCTAAATACACATTAACATTAGAATTATCTACAGTCCCTGTATCCTGTGGCACAATTGAAATACTTTTTAAATAATTAAAACTACCATTTATTGAAGTTAACGTATTGCTAACTGCAGAACTATCCTCATAAAGTAAATATGTTTCAATTTTTACATCTGTAGTAGTCAATTGAGCTGCATTACCACCACCAAATAAAAATATCCCTTTATCCTTATCCAGAACATAATGATGTGCACCACTTGCAGAAGAATTAAAATTAGCAACTTCGCTCCATAACGCTCCATTAACATAAACATTTGTAGAATTATCTAAAATATCAAATTTGCTCAAATTTTTATCAAAATAAATAAGATATACTGTATCTATTCCAGAATTATTTATAATAATTTCTAATGAATCGACAATGGGAGTATTCTCATTATCGCTATTAGTCAATATACCACTATAAACAACCTGCATTCTAAACATGCTTGTCTTTGCTCGCCCCGCATCATTACAAAAAATCACAGGAGTTGCTATAGTAGAAGATGTTATATAATCAATAACAACATCAAGTCCTGTTATATTTTTAAAAACTTCATTCTGATGCGCTATTGAAAAATACTTCCCATTATAAAAAACATCCCCATTAAACCATAAAACAGGCTTATATGACACACTTACTTGAGAATAAACTATATTTAAAAATATCAACAGACAAAAAAGTATTTTATAAATTTTCATAATAAAAAAGGAATGGATGCAATTTATTACAAAATTGCATCCAATAAATTAAGCCGGCAAAACAAACAAAACGAATTAAAACACAGAGATTAAAATTCCAATCTCATAAGATATAAAATCAATATTAGAATATCTACTAGGAGTATAAATTTTAGAATAATGAATTTCAACATAAGGTTCAAAAGGAATAAACATCAACTTAAATCTTGAGCCTACAACAGCATCAACACCATAAGATGAATCAAAATCAGAAAAATCTACATATTTCCTTAACTGTTCAATAGCCGGAATTACTGTTTTAGACTCGAAATCTAAATCATATTTTCCAATCCCAAGCCCTGCATACGGCACTATTGGAATCAATGGAACACTTAATTTAAATTTACCATGGAATACATAAGATTTTATAGTTAAGTCAAATTTTTGCCTAAAATCCATATTAAGAATATCTAATTCTAACATAAATGATTTTTTTATATATGAAGAAGAAAAATCAAAATCAAAAAAAGGTAACCCTGTAAACATTATTTTCCCATTATATTGTATACCTTTTATATCTACTAATTTAAAATTATCATAATATGTAGCTCCCTTATATGATGAATTACTTATGCCAAAACCTGCCTTTATACCTAATATTGCATAATTATCTGATGTTAAAAACAAAACTCCAAAGACTATCCATAAATACAAATTTCTTTTCATATTTTCTCCTGTATAAATTTATATAAAAAAAACAAAATTGCAAGAAAAAAAATCCATAATTAAAAAAAGACTTGATTTTTTCACCATAAATATTATATTAGTTGAGCAATTAAACAACAAAGAGAGGAGAATTTCCAAATGGCTTACAGATGTGAAATTTGTGGAAAAAAACCACAGGTCGGTGCTACAATAAGTCATGCTCATAATGTGAACAAAAGAAGATTCTTACCTAATTTACAATCTGTTAACGCTATTGTTGACGGTAAAAGAAAAAAAATTAAAGTCTGCACTACATGTATAAAATCAGGCAGAGTCGTTAAAGCTATATAATAGCATAGGGGATCCCCTATGCTATTATTCTGTATATTTGTAAATTGAGTCTTTAAAGTTAGATAATTCATATTGGATTTTTGCTTTTTTAATAGATTCAAAAGAGTAATTGATATTTAATTTTGATAGTTCTTTACGCAATTTTTGATATTGTTTTTTCAACACTTTTACATCTGCAAAAGGATTATTTTCAAAAGGTGTTTTCTTCTTTGGAATAAAAGGATTAATAGATACCGAAATGCTTTTATCAAAATATTTTTTACTTTTTTCCAGAAACCTTATAATCTTATTTTCTTCATCACTAAAACCAAAACCAATCATAAAATAATAACGAATTTTTTTTACTCCTGTTAATCTATTTATTAATTCCAGAGCATGAAATAATTTTTCATCATCAAATTTTTTATTCAATTTATATCTATCCTCCTGACTTCCTGTTTCTGGAGCAAAAGTAATTGTGAACATATTATGCTTATCTATTAAATAACATAATTCTTCATCTACAATCTCCGGTCTCAATGAAGAAAGACTTACAGTTTTATGCAAACTTAAAATATATTCTAAAATTTCTTTTAAATCAGGATAAAAACCCAATGATGATGCCAAAAGCCCAATTTTTTCAACTTTTCTTAAATCTAAATTCTCTAACAATTCAATAATTTTATTTTTTCTAATAAAAATAGGATATTTTTTCAAATAAGATGCTGCACAAAAGAAACAAAAAGAAGGACATCCCCTGCCAATCTCTATTAATAAATTACTTTTAAAATAACTCATAGAAGTTATAATAGGAGAAAAAGGAATTAAGTCCATCTTTTTATTAACTTTAAATTTCTTCTCCTTAGAAAATTTTGAATAAATATTGTCCTTTTGAGAAATAGCCTCTATAAATTCAAATTTACTAATATTCCCTTGAATATCAAAAATACTTTTCAGATTTTGTAAAAAAATCTCAACCTCTCCAGCAACAACAAAATCAACAAAATCAAGCAATATATCAGGAAATAAAGAAATAGCAATACCACCTGCAAAAATTATTGGGAAATTATCATCCCTATCTTTAGCTAAAAGAGGGATATTATTTAGCTTCAAAATATCGATAAAATTTAGATAATCTAATTCATAAGAAAAATGAAAAGCAATCATATCATATTTTGACCAATGCTGGCCAGTTTCTAATGAAACTAAAGGGTCAGAAAAATCCCAAACAGCTCTATGACAACTAATAAACTCAATAGAATTTAGCTGGAAATAAACAAATTGCCATGCCAGAGAACTTATAGCAACTTTATAAAAATTAGGATAGACAAATAAAATTTTTATTGAACCTTTATTATAATTTACATCAGAAATTAAGGACTCCCGTTTTAATAATTCAAAACGAGAGCCCTTATTCAGGCAAGGACGGAGCATTAATTAGTCCATTTGCTTTCTTAAGAAAGCAGGAATATCAAAATCTTTAACTTTACTAAGTTTATTTAGATATTCCTCTGGATTATATTTCCTCTCTATTTTTTGTTTTTCAAATTTCTTAGTATCAAACTCAATACTTGTTTGAACCGCATATTTATTTGATCCTTTTGACTTATTATTTGTTTTATTAACATTCTTTTCCTGATTGGATTCAAATCCTGTAGCAATCACAGTTACTCTAATTTTATTTTCTAAAGTAGGATCAAAAGATGCTCCAAATATCACATTTGCATCATCTCCTGCTGCATCTATAACAACCTGCGCAGCGTCTTCTATTTCTTTTAAAGAAAGGTTTTCAGGACCAACAATATTTAATAAAACTCCTCTTGCTCCTCTTATATCAATATCTTCAAGTAAAGGAGAAGAAATAGCATTAGTTGCTGCTGTAATTGCTCTATTTTCACCTTCTGCAATACCAGTTCCCATCAAAGCACCACCACGTTCCTTCATCACAGTTCTTACATCTGAAAAATCTACATTTATATAACCAGTATTTGTTATAATAGAAGAAATCCCCTCTGTGGCATAATACAATATTTCATCTGCTTTCTTAAATGCTTCAGTAAATGGAAGATCCCTAGGAACAATAGATAACAATCTTTGATTGGGTATAGTAATCAAAGTATCAACACTGTTTTTTAAATTTTCAAGACCGAATTCTGCATTTCTTAATCTAATTTTACCTTCAAATAAAAAAGGCTTAGTAACAATAGCTACTGTTAGAATATTATTTTCTTTTGCAAGCTGAGCAATCACAGGAGCAGCACCTGTTCCTGTGCCGCCACCCATTCCAGCTGTAATAAAAACCATATCCGCATCTATAATTGAATTTAAAATAGCCTCTTTACTCTCTTCTGCAGCTTTTTGACCAATTTCTGGATTACCTCCTGCTCCCAATCCTCTTGAAGTCTTCTCCCCAATTTGAATTTTTACAGATGCTTTAGATGTTTCAAGCACCTGAGCATCTGTATTAACTGCTATGAACTCAACACCTGAAAGACCAGAATCAATCATTCTATTAATGGCATTGCCTCCTGCACCACCAACACCAATGACTTTTATTTTGGCTTGTTTTAGATCATCATACTCTAAATCAAAACTCATAGTATCCTCCTTTTATATTTTTTATTAAAATAAATCTTTAATCCATTCTTTCATTTTATCATAAATAACTTTAAATCTATTGCCATCCGATGAAAATCTTGATACTTCAGATTCACTATAATTTTGTAATCCATATAAACATAATCCAATTCCTGTGGAATATTGAGGATCTGATGCAACTCCTTTCAGTCCGCCAAATCCTACAGGATAACCAATGCGAACTGGTTTCTCAAAAATTTGCTCCGCCAAAAGATCCATATTTCTCAATAACGCCCCTCCTCCTGTTAAAACAATACCACCGCCTAACAAATCATAATAATCGCTTTTTTTCAATTCCCTATATATCAACATTAATATTTCTTCCACACGTGGTTGAATAATTTTATTCAACACATCCCTTGTAACATATCTATTTTTTCTACCACCAACTGGCCTTACTTCTATCTGTTCTTCCAGATCCTCATCAGAATCTTCAATAGCACAACCATATGTTTTCTTAATCCTCTCTGCTTCATCAATCGGAGCTGATAATCCGAAAGCTAAATCATCAGTTATACTATTACCACCCAAACCAACAACAGAAGTATATCTTATTGCATTACCATGAAAAATTGCAATATCTGATGTCCCACCTCCTATATCAATCAAAGCAACTCCTAATTCCTTTTCATCTTCTGTAAGAACAGCAAGACTTGAAGCAAGCGGCTCTAAAACAATATCTCTTACACCATAACCAGCCTTTTCAACACATCTATATAAATTTTGTGCTGAAGTAATTGCTCCTGTAACAATATGGACCTCTGCTTCTAATCTAACCCCAGACATACCAACAGGATCATTAATTCCCTTCTGCGAATCAACAATAAACTCCTGCGGAATAGCATGCAACACTTCCCTATCATTTGGAATCTGTACAGCAATAGCTGCATCTATCACCCTTCTAACATCTTCTTCTGTAATCTCCTGACCGCGCGCAGCAACAACTCCTTTACTATTCTGGCTTTTAATATGATCTCCTGCAATCCCCACATATACATCCATAACTTCAATCCCAGCCATTTTCTCTGCTTCTATTATTGCTCGCTGTATAGACTTTATAGTCTCATCAATATTAACAACTACTCCTTTTCTCAAACCTTTAGAGGGGGTGTTACCAATCCCCACAATCTTTGGACCTTCTTCTTCATTTTTACGAGCAATAATAGCACAAATTTTTGTTGTACCTATATCAAGTCCAACAACAATTCGCTCTTCCTGTGCTCCACTCATTACTCCTCCTTGCCTTATATTTGTTTGGTTATTATTTGATTATTATATTTCAAATCAATCAAATTAAAACTATTATCTAAATATAAATAATCAAAAATGAATCCCAGCTGCTTAATAGTCTCAATATTGGTATATTTAGATAACTCCAATAATTTTCCATTATCTAAAACAAAAATAATCTCATTGTCTTTATCAAATTTAATGAATTTAATTTTTGAATAAATATTCCCCAAATTATTCTTTATATATTTTATATACTTCTTACATAAATCTATATTATACTTATTTAAAACTCTCATACTATCAATAATAAGATCTCTAACTTCTGGTAAAATTAATAAAGTATCCAACAAAGTATCACTAATCAACTTCCCATTTTCATTCAAATAATAAGGATTGCCATTATAATTAACAACTCCTAATAACTCATACTCCTTTATATCTATTGATAAATTAAATAACAATGTCCTGCTTACCTTAATATTACTAAATAATCCAGTACTATCTAATTTAAATGATAATTCTGATATCATTTTTTTATCCGGAAATTTCCCTATATAAGAAGAATAAATATGAGACAATAACTCCGGTTTTATATAATCTAACTTGTTTATATCAACCTTTTTAACCTTGAAAAAATCAATTTTTCTAATTCCAAAATCTAATAAAATAAATACAATAGCAATACCAAATAAAAATAACAGATATTTTCTAAAATTTATCTCCAATTTTTTCTTCTTATCTATTTTAGAATATTTTCTTTCATAACGCGAATATACTCTCATATTACCTCTCCACTTTATCAAGAACATGCCTTGAAATATTTAACAAAATTCCAATACTTATCAAATTAAACAACATAGAGCTACCTCCATAACTAATAAAAGGCAAAGGTAACCCCTTATTGGGTAATATTGAAGTTACAACTCCTATATTAATAAGAGCATATAAAACAATCATAATTCCAATACCAGATGCAAGTAAAAAACCAAATAAATCAAGAGCAGATCTTGCTATTTTGATACTTCTTATAAAAATCAAAAAATATAAACAAACCAATATTAATGAACCTATAAAACCTGTTTCTTCTGCAAAAATAGAAAAAACAAAATCAGTATGTGATTCCGGTAAATAAAATAATTTTTGACTACTCTGGCCAATACCAACTCCTAAAAAGCCTCCTTTACCAATACTAATCAATGACTGATTAATCTGATAATTTATGCCTAAAGGATCAAGTTCAGGATGCAAAAATCCTAAAAACCTCATATACCTATAATGTGAATGAGTTATTAATAAATAAATCAATGGAGCTGCTACTAATATAGTACCAATAATATATCGTTTAGGAACTCCTCCAACAATCATTATAAAAAAAGAAACCAAAGTAATTGTTACCGCAGTACCAAAATCTGGCTCCAAAACTATCAAAAAAAATACCAAACCTACTATTATGATCAATGGTATATATAAATCTGTAAAAGATTTTATTATATTCTGTTTCCTCGATAAAACATCTGCTAAAAAAATAATCAATACAACCTTCGCCATTTCAGATGGCTGAAAATTAAAAAAGACAAACCTTAACCATCTATGAACACCAGAGGATGAATACAATTTTGGCAATAAAACAACTATCAAAAAAAAGATACTAATTAATAAAAACAAAAATCCTTTCCTCTCGAAACTGTGATAATCTATCTTACTAAAAATATACATTAACACAATACCTATCAATATCTTTATAATATGATTCAAAGGATAATAAAATTTATTCTGAGAAATTATACTTCCTATACTGAAAGACATTACAATACCTACTCCAACCAAAATAAAAACAATTGCTAATATTACAGTATCAATTCTACCTTTATGCGCCTTTAACATATCCTAAAATCCTTTCAGTTATTTCTTCCATTCTCATTCCTCTTGAACCTTTAACGCCAATTATAATATCATCTCCTAAGCAAGCTTTTAAGCGATCAAAAAGTGCATTCCTATCATTATTAAAAAATTCTCCCTTAGAATTTCCTTCTATAAAATATCTTGAATAATCTCCAAGTGCAAAAATTTTCATTATATTCTCATTATAATTCAATAATAAATTCCCTATTTTCTTATGCAAATCTACTGCTAATTCGCCCAATTCAAACATATCCCCAAGCACAAATACTAATTCCTTCTTTTTCTCATTCGATAAATGAGTAGCTGTTCTTATAAACAATTCCATAGAATCAGGATTAGAATTATAACAATCATTTATTATTAATATATTATTTAGTTCTATAATCTCCATCCTTTTGTCAGACGGTTTAAATTCATCAATAGATTGCTGAATTAATTTATTATTAATATCAAAATAATCAGCAAGTGCCAAAACTAAAGCAAGATTATCAATATAAGGTAAAATATAAGAATTTATTTCAAAACTACGATTAGCATATTGTAATATATTTCCATTTAAAAGATAATCTTTACCATATTCAATGATTACCTTTTTCTTAATATCAAAAGCCTTTATATATTTTTGAAGAATTGAATCTTCTTTATTAAAAATAGCAATTTTATCCCTCTGCAAATATCTAAAAATATCAGCTTTTTCCTTTGCAACATTTTCCAAATCTTTAAAAAACTCCAAATGACCATGCCCAATCTTTGTAATAATCCCAATATGAGGATTTATAATACTTGCCAAAAAATCTATCTCGCCCGGATAATTAGTGCCAATTTCAAAAACAACAATTTCTGTACCCTCTGGTATATTAAAAATATTATAAATCAATCCTAAAAAATTATTAAAATTCTTAAAACTCTTGTACACCCTAAATTTTTTATTCAACATAGAAGCACATAACTCTTTTGTAGTTGTTTTACCAACTGTACCTGTTATTGCAATCTTATATTTTAAATTAAGTTTATCCAAAAAAAACTTGCCCTTTTCAATAAGATAATTTTCAACATTATTCACAGGAACTAAATATTTATATAAACTTCTATCAAATCTCTCTAAATAATTTTTATCTATAATAGCCCCAGCTATTTCCTTATTAATAATAGCATCTTCCACATAATTATGTCCATCATTTTTTTCAGTTTTTATGGCAACAAAAATTTGACCAGCAGAAATTTGCCTTGTATCAAAATGAATACCCTTAAATTCATCATCATAATGTTTTAAATGATTTTGCTCGATAAAAATTTCTCTAATCTTCATTTGTAACTT
Organism: uncultured bacterium; assembly: GCA_964384205.1. Lineage (GTDB taxonomy): Bacteria > JAGOEH01 > JAGOEH01 > JAGOEH01 > CAYLKS01 > CAYLKS01. The sequence continues at coordinate 65,822 of CAYLKS010000003.1, forward strand.
CCGGAATAATGATATTGTTATTTAATTCATTTTTTGAATCAATATCCACTTTTTCCTCTACAATATCTTTAGCATATAAAACTACTGTTTTTCCTGATTTAATTTCAGCACCTGGTTCTGGGATTTGTTTATAAACTATTCCTTTACCATAAGATACAACTTTAAAATTATTTCTTTGTAGAATTAATTTTGCATTGGATAAAACTAAATTCTTAAAATCAGGCAATATTACATAACCTTTTTTTTCTTTGAAAATGATTTTTCTATTCAACTCACTACCAATATTTGAATTAACATTCACAAAATTCTTTGCGATTCCCTTCTTAACTAAATAATCTTCTAATTTATTGCCCTTCAATAAAAAAATACGTTGAAATATTCTTTTAAACACAGGAGCAGCAACAGTTCCTCCAAAATTTGAACCCTTCTTCGGATCTTTAATAATTATAAGACAACTATATTTTGGTTCATCAGCTGGCAAAAAACCAATAAAACTGGGGATAGTTTTATGCCCTGAATATTTTTTAGTCAAAGGATCAATATACTGAGCAGTACCTGTTTTACCAGCAATAGGTATGCTTTTTATACCAGCCCTAACTCCTGTGCCTGAATCAACTACAGCAATAAGATATTCAATTAACTTTTTTCTAATATCTTCATCAAGCACCCTTCTTATAACAAGATTATCAAATTCTTCGACTCTCTTATCCGGGTAAACTATTTTTTTGATAATTCTCGGTTCAACAAGCGCTCCATCTCTTGCAATTAAATTATAAGCATTGATCAATTGTATAGGTGTAACAGCCACTTCCTGCCCTATAGACATTGTAGCTTTAGACCTTGCAGACCACTTTTCAGGGCTTCTTAATATACCTCTAACCTCTCCTGGAAGTTCAATTCCTGTAATTTCTCCAAAACCAAATAATTTTAAAAATTTAAAAAAATTCTGATCTGAGATACGTTCAGCAATCTTTATAATACCTATATTAGAACTATGTGCTATTATATCTTTCAATCCAACCCAGCCAAAAGGATGAAGATCATGAATAACCTCGTCATTAATACTATAATGTCCATTATTGGCAAAAATAAGTTCATCTTCATTAACAAGCTTCAATTGCATCGCTGCTGCTAAAGAAAAAATCTTAAATGTACTACCTGGTTCATAAATATCTGTTATAGCTCTATTTCTACTATTTTCATTGATAACTTTCCTTGGATATTCATTAGGATTAAATAAAGGAACTGTTGCCATAGCCAAAATTTCATTAGTCTGAACATTTGTTATTATCCCAATGCCTATCTCCGCTTCCAGACTATCAACTATATTAGAGAGCTCATCTTCTAATATTTCCTGAAACTTGCAATCCAATGTAGTATAAATATCACATCCATTTACTGGTTCTTTTATAATATTATTGGGCAATCTATATTTATTCAATCTACCATCCCGCAAAAGATAACATAAACCATCCTCACCTGATAATAAAGAATCAAATTTAAATTCTAAACCTTCTATTCCTTTATTATCAATATTCGTAAATCCTATAACCTGAGACGCAAGACCTCCAAAAGGATAAAATCTTATATCATCAACCTTTTTATATACTCCTTCTAAATGATAATTATCTATTAATTGCGCTTTATTGTCCATAACCTTTCGCGCAAGATATAAAAAATTATTTCTCTTTTTAAATTGATCTAAAATATCTTCTTTACTCTTCGATGTAAATTTTGAAAATACCTCTGCCACCTTTAATGTATCCTTAACTTTATAAGGTACAGCAAAATAAGTAAAAGCTTTCAAATTTATAGCAAGCGTCTGACCATTTCTATCATATATATATCCTCTTTTAGCAGGGACCGGAGTAATCAGCATCGATTGCTTTTTTGCTTTTTTCTCATAATACCCATGCTTCAATATTTGCAAATTAAATAATCTAAAAATAATTGCTATCAAAAAAAAGACTAATATGCCACTAACTATTTTCAAATTATTTAAATGAAATGATTTAACTCTCTCAATTCTATAAGAATACCTCATAATTTTGCTAAATATTCATTATCTATCTCATTTTCTTCTGTGAAAATGACAATATTATTCACAGACGGATAAATCATATTAAGATTTTTTCTTGCGAAATTAGAAATTCTGGAAGGCGACTTTAAAGCCTGGATTCTGATAGATATATTTTGATTAATCTTTGATTCTAAAAAAAGATCCTTTTGTAAATTAGAAAGTTTAATTGAACTATTCAAAATAAATACTCTATTGTAAATATTAATTGAAAACAATATTATCAATACAGATAGCATAAACATTAATCTTTTCACTGGTAAATTCACAGGCTCTATAAATTTTTTCTGTGAATAATAACCTTTTTTAACTTTGGAAGGCCTAAAAGAGTAATAACTTTTCATTTAATAACTCCTTTTATTTTAAATTTTCTCTGCTACACGTAGTTTTGCACTTCTCGCACGAATATTAAATTCTACTTCTACTTCATCAGGAACAATTGGTTTTTTAGTAATAATTTTCAAACTTGCTTTATGCCTACAATTACAAACTGGAACTTCTGGAGGGCAAATACAATCACTTGATTCTAATTTAAAAAAATCCTTTACAATTCTATCTTCTAAAGAATGATAACTAATTACAACAATCCTTCCTTTAGAATCAAGAAAACCCAAAACATCTTCCAGAGATCTCTTCAAATTTTCTAATTCTCTATTGACTTCTATTCTTATAGCTTGAAATAACTTAGATAACTCTTTTATCAAATTAGCATGAACAAAAACTGGCTCAACAATATCTTTAATATCGCGTACATATTTTATTTCTCTATCCTTCCTGAATTCGATGATCCTTCTTGCAATTGCTCTATATTGCTTTAATTCTCCATATTCCTTAAAAATCCTTTCAAGTTCATCCTGAGAATAATTGTTCAAAATATTTATAGCACTATTTTCAGAAAGCCCCATATTCATATCCAAAATCGCATCATCATCTCTATAAGAAAAACCCTTTTCATATTGATTTAACTGATATGATGAAACTCCAAGATCATATAATATTCCATTTATTTTATTAATTCCCAGCTCTGCTAATATATTTTTTATATTAGCAAAATTATCACGTACAACTTTCCAGTTATCATACTGCTTATACTTTTTATAAAAATTTTCAATTGCATCTTTATCCATATCTATAGAAATAAGCATACCATTAGAGGATAATCTTTTTAATATTTCATAAGAATGCCCACCGCCACCCAAAGTTGCATCAACATATATTCCATCAGAAATTATATCCAGATATTCTATAGACTTTTCTAACAAAACTGGCTTATGATATATTTGCATTTTTCAAATACCTATCAAGGACTGGAAAATCAATAAAATCCTTTGAAAAATTTAAAATATTTCGCACATCAGACGACATATTTCTAAAAATAATTTTTATCCCCCTTCTTTTCATAATAGAACAACACGCTAACAATTTCTGAGCATCTCTATAATGGATATAGGTGGTTTTTTTAAAGTCAAGAATACATATATCAAAATCATTATCTAAAACAGAATACATATTATCAACATCCTCTGTCTTTACTGTTTTATTAAAATACACTTTTAACTGCTGCTTAGAAATATAAAATCTCATTTGTCAATCACCTAAAATGAAAATGATAATTCTTCAGCAATTTTATTTATATCTGATTCCACATCTCCCATAAACTGATCAAAATCTTCTGGATTCCATATTTGAATTTTATCTATATCACCAACAAACAGCACTTTCCTTTCTTTATTACTATTATCTAATTTTAAGAGTTTGATAAAATTAGAATTCAAATTTATCCGTCCTTGTTTATCTATATCCACATAATCAGCATTCCCAGCAAAAAAAATACGCAATTTTCTTGCAGAAGAATTCCACTGAGAAAGGTTTTCTAATTTTTCCAACAACTTCTCCCAATTTTCAACAGTATAAGAATACAAACATCCATCCAAACCTTTTGTAATTACTATTTGACTTGCGCCTAATAATTTTCTAAACTTATGAGGAATTGCTACTCTACCTTTTATATCAACAGAATTTAAAAATCTACCAGAAAAATAATTCATTTTTTATCCTAAAACCTTTCCCAATTTTCACCACATTTTACCACTTATCACCACTTAATTCTAATTATATAATTTTTCCTCTTCTTGTCAAGTATTATTTTTTTTTATAAAAAAAATATAATTTTTTACAACTTATTGTATATCAATATATTATACTTTGTATTTCTAAAATGATATAAAAAAAATTTTCTTTATTAAAAAATATAAATTAATATTTATTTATTAAAATTCCTATAAATACCTATATAAATTTATTTACACATGCCACGGCGTATTTCATGTAAATATTTTTTCAATCGCCTTGGAAATTTCTCTTCAAAAACAATATATTTAACATACTGCTTATATGTTAAAATATCTCTCATTTCATTACGAAAATTCTCCATCTCTTCTCTAATTTGATATCCAATTTCATCTATAGCATCAATAATTTTATCACAATGTTTCCTATCTATTTTATTTTCTCTTATCAAGCCATCTAAACTATCTATTAATTTTTCTTTTTGTTTAAAAAGCTCAAAAAGTTTCTCTCTATTCTTCTTTACTAATGGAAATATTACTGCTGTCTGCTCTTCAGTCAAATTTAACTCTTCTGTTAACTTCAATAATTTTAGTGTCTGAATTTTAGAATCAAGTCTTGGATCAGGCGGTCTTTTAAAATCATCTGCTCGTAAACTTGAAAACATTATAAAAATAACAAATAACCAAAATAATTTATTCATATAAAATCTCCTTTTTATTTTTTATCTTCTAAAATATGAATTTTATCTAAGTTATTCTCAATTAAAGTAATATCATCTATTGTAAATTCATCTTCTAAATAATAAGTAGTATCAACATCACTAAAATCATAAACAAGATCATCAAAATAAAAAGAATTATCATTCATCTTAGCTGTTTGCAAGATATCATACAAATAAACATCAAGATCTATATTATTAGTAGTATGTTTATTAAAAGAAAAATAAGAAAACATAATAACCATAATAATAAAAACTGAAAACACTATTGCAGGCTTTAAAATTTTTGTCCTCTCAACTACCCTATTACCAATATGTTCTATAATATGTTCCGGTAACTTTTCAAAAAATTCCTCATCAGGAAAATCTATTTTTTCTTTTTCTACTACTTCTCTTATAGAATTTAAATCTTCAAATTCTTTAGCACAAATACTACATATAGCTAAATGTTCCTGTATTTCTTTTTGTTTTTCCTCTGATAGGTCCTCAGGAGAAAATACAAAAATTTTTATGTAATCGAAAAAATTACAATTTTTCATAATTTATCTCCATATATTTTTTTACTTTTTTCAAAGCTTGAAAAAAATTAGATCTCGCTGCTCCTGATGTAATGCTAAAAATTTCACCAATCTCATTAAAAGATAAATTATCATAAGCTCTACTCAGAAAAATTGCCTTCTGCTTTGGCGGAAGTTTCTCTACTGCTTTATTTAAAATATCTATTTTTTCCCTATTAATCAAATTATCAACAATATTATTATTCTTCGACGCAAAAAAATTAATAAAACTGTCAAAAGGAATGATATTCATTAATTTTTTCTTTCTCAAATAAGAAATAGATTTATTAACTGCAATTCTATAAAAATAAGTATACATTTTCGATTTTCCTTCAAAATTTTTTAAATTACGATAACCATCAAATAGAGTATCCTGTAATATATCAACTGCAACTTCTTTATCATTAACCATCTTATATATAATTATATATAATCTTTTCTCATATTTTTTAATAAACTCTTTAAATTCTTTTTCTAATATATTAGTCATAATTTATAAAAATTCGTTTAATAAAAAATAAAAAAATATATAAAAAAAGCAATAAAAAAAGGAGTGTAAACAATAGATTACACTCCTTTTTTTACTTTCAATTAGATTATAACTTATCTATCCATTCGTGGCATACCTCTATTCATTTTCAAATCTTTTAAATTTTTACGTTGTTCTGCTGTTAACACACTATACATTTCAAGTTTTGTTTTAAAATTCAACTCTTCCATTTGGCTCTTTAATTGCAAAATCTTTTTATTAAGAGAAAGTAAGTCTTGTTTATTAAAATTGTCATCAAGCATCATTTGTTTCATTTTCAATCCCAAATGCTGCATTTTAGCTTTTAAATCGATTAATTCTTCTTTTGCTTTAAAATCCAAATCTCTAATTTTTTGTAATTGACTATCTGTTAATTTTATTTCTTCAGCTACTCTTTGATAAAACATATAACCCAGGAAAATCCCCTTCTTATATTTCATCATACGCATATCTTTATCCATATGACCTTTACCCATCATACAATTCATATCCATTCTTTTAACAGGTTTGTCATCCATCTTAGGCCTCATCTGAGCATTAATTGATACTACACAAATTAAAAAAGCAACAACCGTTAAAGTGATTAACTTTTTCATTTTATCCTCCTTGTTTTTTTTCTTTCTGATATATTAGACTAAAAATTAAAAAAAATGTTTAAAGAAAAATATATTAAATAAAAAAAAGTAACAGCCCCAAAAACATAAATATCTTAAATATTCTTAAAGCAAAAAATAAACTATTTTCCTCAAAATGTTTTTTAAAAACAATATAAGAAAAAATAAAGATGGGGAAAATTACCAGCACTAACATAAAGATTAAAAGCATTATATTCTGCTGATAAAAAAAATAAAAATAAAAAATGGCAATTAAAAGCACTAATAAAAAAGCATTAGCAATCAGCCAGGCACGTTTTTTACCTAATTTTACAGGCAAAGTGAAAATATTATTCCTTTTATCGCCATCAAAATCATAAATATCCTTCATAATTTCCCTGAAAATTGAAATAAAAAATGCAAAAAGGGCCATTGGTATAGCTGAAACAAAAGAATTAACTGCAAGTCCTCCACATAAAAAAGCAAAAGCAACATTGATTGCAACAGTAAAATTTTTTATAAAAATAATCCGCTTAAAAATAGGTGTATAAAAAAATGAAATAATTACTGCTAAAAAAACAATAATATTAATTTTCCAGTTCAAAAAACTCGATATAAAAAAACTCAAAAAAAATAAAAATATAGAAATATACAATGCAAAAACAGGGGATATCTTATTTGATGGCAAAGGCCTTTGCGGCCTATTTATCATATCTATTTCCAGATCAAAATAATCATTAATAATATTAGCAGATAATGTTACTATTAAAGAAACTATTGAAATTAAAATCAATTCTCTATTAATATGAAAATTACTACCAGCACTAAAAGCGCCTGCAAAAACACACAAAAAAACCATTAACCCATTAAAAGGTCTGGTCAATCTTATAAAATCAAAAACCTTCATATCCGATCTTTTGTAAAAATTTTAGGGTAAATAATTCCAAATCTTCTCTTATAATATAACCTACTTAATAAAACTATAAATATAATAATCAATATAAAAAAAGGAAATAATATACCTACAATTAAAGTAATTGATGCTGTACAAAGTCTAACAGCTTTTAAAAAATAATGTACTTCTTTTTTATAAAAAACTATAATAAAAAAATATAAAGATAACAAAATTGGTAGCAAAGCGATAATATCTTTATTTATAATACCAAAAGTAATAGACAATATTAATAATATTAATCCTAAAATTATAGTTTTATCTACCCCCAGATATACACCTGTTGTTATATTGCCTGTTTTTTTATCTCCCTCAATATCAGGTATAGTAGTGTACAAAAAAACAACACCTGTCATAAAAATATATGGTAGTGAAATAACTAATAAATTATAAATATTATGAGAATATAAGCAATAACCTATACCAATATTTAAGAAACCATTACCAAAGGCATTGGAGAATAAATCAAAAAATGGCCTACCCTTAAAATGAAAAGGATAGGCCGAATATAAAAAACTTAATATAACTAAAGCAATAGTAAATAATTTAACATGGAAATTTTGGTTATAAAGTAAAAAAAACAATAATAAATACAATACAAAAACAAAAATCCAGGAAGACGTTACACTAATATAACCATCTGATAACAAAAATAACTTTCTATTAATCTTATCTGTTTCAATATCATAAATCTGATTAATTATGTAAGCAGTACCACCCACAATCGAAACTATCAAGAATCCCTTGATTAGCTGCCAGTTTGGGAAAAACATAATATCAAATTTGCCCTTATTCAGTAAAATAGCATGGTAAACTCCAATAAGATAAAAAAACCATACTGGAATTAACACAATAGGTCTTAAAAGAAAAAAATAATCTAAAATTTTTACTAATTGCCTCATAAGATTATTTTTTAATTAAATAAACCTTCATTTCAATTTTTTCTATTGGATTATCTCTCTCATCTGTTTTCTGTTGAGCAATTTTCTCAACAACATCCATGCCTGCGATAACTTTTGCAAATACAGTATAATTACCGTCTAACATAGGTAAATCTCTAAGACAAATATAAAATTGGCTTCCATTAGATTCTTTTTGAGGATTGACATTATCAGGCATTCTGGCAGCACCAACATAACCTTTTAAATGCTTTGCTTTTATTTCAGCAGGAATTGTATAACCAGGTCCTCCTGTACCATCATTTGCTCTATCATCATCTTTACTTAAAGGGTCTCCGCCCTGTATAACAAAATTCGGCACTACTCTATGAAAAGTAGTCCCATTAAAAAAACCTTCTTTTGCTAATTTTTTAAAATTTTCTACATGTTTTGGAGCATCATTTTCTAAAAAATCCAAATAAATTTTACCAAATTTTGTTTCAATTACTGCAATCTCTCTACCTTTAGGAAGATTCAATTCTTCTTTTTTTGCTGTTTCTTCTGTAGATTTTTTTTCAGATTTTTTACCACAAAATGAAAAAGCCAATGCAAAAATTACCAGTAAAAATAATACTCTCTTAAACATAAAACCTCCTTTTTTTATAAAACTAATCCATTGCTCCAACAAACGGCAAATTCCTCAAATAACCTTTATAATCAAGTCCATAACCTACTACAAATCTATTAGGTATTTTGAATCCATGATAATCAATTGGAACTTCAATTACCCTTGCATCTACTTTATCCAACAACACACACACCTTTAATGCCTTAGGATTTCTTATCTTAAAATTATTAATTAAATAATGTAAACTTCTTCCTGTATCCACAATATCCTCAACAATAATTACATTCTTTCCTTCTATATTCGATTTTAAATCCTTGATCAGACGAACTACTCCACTTGAAAATTTTTCATCTCCATAACTCGATATTTCTATAGTGTCATATTGCAAAGGTACATCTATCTCTCTTATCAAATCAGCTAAAAAGATAAGACCACCTCGTAAAATACTTACTAAAAAAACTTCATCTCCTTTAAAATCTTCAGAAATTTTTCTACCAATTTCTTTCACTTTTTCTTTAATTTGATCTTCTGTAATTAAAATTTCTTTAATTGGAGGTATATCTATCATATTTCCTTCTTTGTAAAAAAATTAAACACTTCTGGTAAAAAATCAATCAAATCTTTTGAAGTAACAGAATATTTTGACAACTTCTCTCCTGCAATCTCACCAGCTATTCCATGAATATACATAGCTGTTTTTGCTGATTCCACCAAATCAAAATTTTGAGCAGTAATTCCAGCAATAATTCCAGTTAAAACATCCCCAGAACCAGCGGTAGCCAGAGAATCATCTCCTGATGAATTCAAATAAACATTGCCATTATAATCTACAATAAACGACGGCATAACTTTCAACAATATATTAATTTTGTATTCTAATGATATTTTTCTAACAATTTCAACCGGATTCTTCAAAATCTCTGCAATTCCCATACCTGTCAATTTAGAAAATTCCCCTGGATGAGGAGTTATAATAGTCATTTCATTACACCTGTCTTTCAACCACTCAAGATTTAAATTATAAATTGCATCAGCATCTAAAATCAATTTACCATTCCAATTTTCAAGTATAAATTTCAAAACATCTCTTACAATATTATCCCTGCCAAAACCAGGCCCTGCAACAAGCACATCACTCCATTTTGTTATATTTTCCCACTCTCTATAAATATCCAAAAAAGACTCAAGTCCAATTGTCATAATCTGAGGATGTGAACTAAAACTCACATTTGCAGCATCTTTTAATGTATACCACTTAACAAGACCTGCACCAGATCTCAATGTAGAACTGGAGGCAAGCAACCCTGCCCCAAACATCCCATGATTGCCAGCAATAATACTAACTTTTCCATAATTCCCTTTATGGAAATAATCCTTTCTTTCAGGAAAAAAGATTTCATCATCTTCTAAAGAATACATATAAATATCAACATCCGATAGTACTTCCTCTGGAATAGAAATATCAACAACGAATATATCTCCTGTATATAATTCCGAAGGATGAAAGATCATTCCGATTTTAGGAAATGCCATAGTAACTGTAAAATCTGCTCGAAAAATAGGCTCTTCTACTACTCCTCTATCAGCATCAAGTCCAGAAGGTATATCAATTGCTATTCTTTTATAAACATTTTGAGAATTTAATTTATTAATCAAATCATAAAAAGGCGCTCGCAATTTACCTTGAAATCCAATTCCAAAAATAGCATCAATAATAATATCATTAACTCCAAAATTTAATTTATCAATCTCAGGTTTGACAATTTTTTTAATACCATTAAGAGACATTATGATGTCAAAATTCACTTTTGTTTCACCGCGAAAATTATCAGGATTATCTTCCCATAAATATACAAAAACATTACATCCTCTATTATAAAGATGCCTTGCTATAGCAAAACCATCTCCACTATTATTCCCCTTATAAGTAAAAATATGATAATTATATTTTTTAAACTCTGGTATAATATTTAAAATAACATTTGTAGAATTAAGTGCTGCATTTTCCATTAAAACAATACCGGGAATAAAATATTTTTCAATCGATAATTTATCAACCTGCTGCATTTGCTTTTTTGTCAAAACAATCATAAAAAACTCCTGGCTACCTCTTATCCTTTAAAGCTATCTCTTATTTTTTAAAGGCTGATACTCATTTAAAATAAGAAAAGATTCATCAATCGGAATATATTTATCAGCTGATTCTATCAAATCCTTAGATGTATTTTGAGGAAAAGAATAAACTTCAACTATAGGTCCCAATGTTTTTAAAATATTAACCAAAGGAACAAAATCTCCGTCACCAGTAACCAATACAACAACATCAAATTTATCCAGATAACTCAAAATATCAATTGTCATTTCTATATCCCAATTTGCTTTTGCAGAACCATCCATACGTAAACGCAACGCCTTGCTCTTTACTTCATAGCTTTTATGCTGAAGCATTGTTAAAAAACCAGACTGATCAACTTCCGAAGATAATACAACATAAGCAATAGCTCTAATTAATCTTCTATTACCAACTGCTTTTTTAAGTAAATAATCAAAATTCAACTTTGCATTGAACTGTCTTGCGCCATAAAAAATATTTTGAACATCAACAAATAATCCCACTCTAATATCTGATGGACTAAGCTTTGAAATAATACGCCTTGCAGGCAATAAAGACGAATTAATTTTCTTATTCAATTTATTAAATCTATTATCAAGATGCCTGATTCTTTCCAGAACTTCTTTCCATTGTCCCAACTGAGATTGTAAAATTTGTTCTAAATTTGTATCATTAATATTATCTTCTTTTCTCTCAGAAAAAGGTTTATTTCTTTCTTTAAGTAATTTATTGTATTTAATTTTAAAAGATTCCAAATCTTTGTTTTTCTGGTTTAACTTTTTTAAATCATCAATTAAAGCATGTTTTTCAGATTTTAATCTTTCGTTTTCTCTGGATAAGGCAATATTCTTATTTTTTAAAATTTGATTTTCTTTGGATAAAAATTTTATCTTTTCTCTAAGCTTAGATATTTTAGCCCTTAACTCATCCATAAAAATAAAAAAATCGGGAGATATCCTAAAAATATCCCCCGATTGTATAATGTTATTTTCAATTACTTTTCTTCTTTAATTGCAGCATGAGCAGCAGCGAGTCTTGCTATAGGTACTCTAAAAGGACTGCAACTTACATAATTTAAACCAACGTTATGACAGAATTCAATAGATTTAGGATCACCTCCATGCTCTCCACAAATACCAACCTTTAGATCTGATCTGGTTGATCTGCCTTTTTTTGTACCCATTTCTACTAATTGGCCAACGCCTTCTTGATCCAATGATTGAAACGGATCTTCTGGCAATATTTTCTTTTCAAGATATTCAGGTAAGAATGTACCAATATCATCTCTTGAAAAACCAAAAGTCATCTGAGTTAAATCATTTGTTCCAAAAGAGAAAAATTCTGCTTCTTTAGCTATTTGATCAGCTGTTAATGCAGCTCTTGGTAATTCGATCATGGTACCTACTTTATAATCAACTTTAACACCTTTTTCTTTCATTACTGCTTCTGCTGTTTCTACAATAATTTTCTTCTGAAATTCAAATTCTTTTAAAATACCAACCAAAGGAACCATTACTTCAGGATAAACCTTATATCCTTCTTTAGTTAATTGGCAAGCTGCTTCAAAAATAGCTCTTACCTGCATCTCAGTAATTTCAGGATAAGTATTACCAAGTCTACAACCTCTATGACCAAGCATTGGATTTAATTCGTGTAAAGCTTCAACTTTCGCTTTTACTTTTTCAATAGGAACACCAAGCTCTTCCGCCATAATTCTCTGATTTTCTTCTTCTTGAGGTAAAAATTCATGTAAAGGCGGATCCAATAATCTAATAGTAACCGGTAAACCTTCCATTACCTTTAAAATTCCATAAAAATCTTCTCTTTGATATGGTAATAGCTCATCTAAAGCTTTCTTTCTTTCCTCATAAGTTTCTGCTAAAATCATTTTCCTTATAGATTTTATTCTCTCACCTTCAAAAAACATATGCTCAGTTCGGCAAAGTCCAATACCCTCTGCACCAAAATCTCTTGCTCTCTTTGAATCAGCAGGAGTATCAGCATTTGTTCTAACACCTAATTTCCTAAAAGAATCAGCCCATTCCATCAATATCCCAAATTCACCTGATAATGATGGTGGAATTGTAGGAACTTTACCAACCATTACTTCACCTGTACTACCATCTATAGAAATCCAATCTCCTTCTTTAACAACAACATCACCAACAACAAATTCTTTTTTTACATAATCTATATTTAAATCTCCACAACCAGCTACACAGCATTTTCCCATACCTCTTGCAACAACTGCTGCATGAGATGTTTTACCACCACGAGCAGTCAAAATACCTTTCGCAAGATTCATGCCTGTAACATCTTCAGGAGAAGTTTCTATTCTAACCAAAATAACATCTTCACCCCTTGCAGTCCATTCTTCAACATCTTCAGCACTAAATACAGCTCTTCCAACTGCAGCGCCCGGTGATGCCGCTAATCCTCTTGCAATAACTTTTTTCTCTGCTTTTGGATCAAACTGCGGATGTAATAATTGATTAATTGAAGAAGGATCCACTCTCAACACTGCCGTCTTTTTGTCTATTAAACCTTCATTCACCATATCAACCGCAATTTTTACTGCTGCTCTTGCGGTTCTTTTCCCATTTCTTGTTTGCAACAAATATAACTTCTTCTGCTGAATTGTAAACTCTATATCTTGCATATCTTTATAATGATTTTCTAATGTTTTATATACCTTTTCAAGTTCTACAAAAACTTCCGGCATAACCTCTTCTAAAGAAGGATATTTTTCCCTTCTTTCCTCTTCAGATATACCATTTTCCTTTGCCCATCTAATAGAATCTTCTTTTGTAATTTGCTGAGGAGTTCTTATTCCAGCAACAACATCTTCACCCTGAGCATTAATTAAAAATTCACCAAAAAATCTCTTTTCACCTGTTGCAGGATCTCTTGTAAATGCAACACCTGTTGCACAATCTTCTCCCATATTTCCATAAACCATTGCAACAACATTAACTGCTGTCCCCCAATCATCAGAAATTTTATTAATCTTTCTATACGCAATAGCTCTTTCATTATTCCAAGAACCAAAAACAGCAGTAATTGCTCCCCATAATTGCTCATAAGGATCTTCAGGAAACTCTTTCCCTAATCTATCTTTTACTAACTTTTTAAATCTTTGAGCAAGTTCTTTTAAATCCTCAGCTGTAAGCTGTGTATCCAATTTTACGCCTTTTTCTTCTTTTAACTTATCAATCTCAACCTCAAAAGGATCTTGCTCTTCTTTAGATTGAGGTTTTAACCCTAAAACAACATCTCCATACATCTGAATAAATCTTCTATATGTATCCCATGCAAATCTTTCATTTCCTGATTTCCTAATTAAACCCTGTAAAATTTCCTCATTCAAACCTAAATTAAGAACAGTATCCATCATACCAGGCATAGATACTCTTGCACCTGAACGAACTGATACAAGCAATGGATTCTCAGGATCTCCAAATTTCATCCCCATTGCTTCTTCTGTCTTTGCTAAAGCTTTTTTTACTTCTTCTTCTAATCCATCAGGATATTTTTCTCCATTTTTATAATAAAGAGTACAAACTTCTGTAGTAATTGTAAAACCAGCAGGAACTGGAATACCAATTTTACACATTTCTGCTAAATTAGCGCCTTTTCCCCCTAACAAATTTCTCATAGATGCATCACCTTCAGCATATCCAGGTCCAAAAACATATACATATTTAGACATAAAAACCCTCTCCTTTTTTAATTAATTTTTATCTTCTTCATTAGTCTCACTATTTGAATCATCTCCCCCATCTGTAACTTCATATTCTTTCAATTCTGCTTCAAGATCAACCATATCATCTTCATCTGATAATTTTACTAAATCTTCATCGTCTTTTTTATAACGAATTATCAAATAAGTTATTGTATCCCCCACTGCTAAAATAGAAAAAAAGTAAGAAATTGATATTAACAATAATTTAAAAATCACAATAGCCATAACAACCGATGCTACAGTCATTGACCAATTAACAGGAATAAATTTTTGATGGGAAGGAGTACAAATAAAACTAAAAGTACCTAAAATATCATTATAATAAATCATTTTCCATTGAGGAAATAAATTTGTAATATAATAATATGCATTATTAATAATTGGGAAAATCTTATCTTTAGCCAATAAGGAGAATATAAACTCAAATATTTTAAAACTTTTATAAAGCACAAAAGACCATATAAACAAACCAATAACTGCCTGAACAATTGTATAAAATGAATAAATAATTAATCTTAATGGCTGAGAAGTAACCGTGGAGAAAATCTGATATACAACTTCAAAAAAATCATCTTCTACAGTTCCTGCAATACTGTGAACAAATAATAAAGAAACTCCAAAAACAATAATAACAAAAAATAAGATAATAGAAAAAGGAATTATTACTATCATCATAAATGAATTAAAAAGTTCTCCAAAATATGGAATTTTGAAAATCAATGATTCTATCAATCCTCCAATTACAATTAAAAAAATTAAAAATAAAATCAATAATTGAGGAGCCACAACTTTTGCAATATTTTTAAAAGAGTATTTAATAGCATCAAAGGTAGAAAAGAAAAAATCTCCTTTTAATTCCTGAAATGTAATTTTAACAACAGCCTGTAAACCTAACATAACAAAAATATAACTTAATATAATTCCTATATAATATATAACACTTCCATACCATGGTAAAACCTGATCAAACAAAAAAGGAACAAGCCCTCTATCTTTCCATAATATGTCAACCCAATCAATCTGATGTAAATCCCTTGTTAAATATACAACAAGCCATGAAAACAAATTCAATGAAACAAAGGCTAAAAAAAGAAAAAATGCCATTGACAACATCTTTTTGAGACTAAAAGCTTTTCTCATAATGCTGCCAAAATCTTTATAACTAAAATTCAAAGGCTGAAGCATTTCCACCTCCTTTTTAATTTAATATAAAATAAAAACTTAACATTAAAAAGTCAAGTTATAATTTATTTAGTAATTGATTTAATATATATATCATTTTTATATGATTATATCTTAATTTCGCTCACTACTATAATCTTATTTATTTCTTGGAAAATACTTTTAACTATAATAAGTAACCTTTATTGTAACAGATATTAAAATTGATATTAATTTCCAAGCGATAATATAAAAAAATATTGACAAAAAACAGTAATTATTTTATTATAGTAATAAATTAAGGGAAAAATTAATTAAACTAAACAGGAGGAAGAAATGTCGAACAAAGTTAGAGGTACAATCAATTTAGTAGAGATTATCGCTGTTTTATTAGTAGTTGGTATCTTTATGACATTGATAATTCCAAAACTGGGCTATGAAAGAAGAATGGAAATAAAATGTAGACACAACTTAGAATTAATTGCAAGAGCTGAAAGCTTATATTTTGACAAAGATTCAGTATATACAGATGATTTTGAAGACTTAAAAGAATTCATTGAAGATATTGACAAGATCAACTTCTGTCCATTAGATTCAGCCCCATATGTTTTAAAATTCAAAAAAGATACATTTGATGTTGACCCTAATATGCCAGAATCATTAATGTATGAATTAGATTTCACAGATACTACAAAAACCAAATATGTAGAACTCAATAAAAAAGTTTATATTTTACAGTGCGTTTATGGTCATGGTAAAATAATTAATGGTAAAAAAGATTGGGAAGAAAATAAAGAATAATTTTAATGCCAAAAACAACTACATATTTAATTAATATAACCCCCTTCAATCTCATAATGCTTGGGATTGAAGGAGTTAATTTAATAAAAAAAGTTGCACATTTAAATGATAGTTATATAAAAAATAAAAAATTAGATTTTGATATTTTATATAAAAGTTTTATCCAAATTACTGAAAATATAAAATTTAATAAAAAAGACAAAATTTATATCGGCCTACCTGCTTTTAGTACTTTACACTCAATTATTAATATTAATGAAGATATTTCTCAATCTGAAATAGAATACCTCTATGAATGGATGGCAGATTTTTTCTTAGTATCGCCTCCAAAGGCATTCAACTATTATATAAATAAAAAAAAACTTATCTCCGGTACTCATCTCGAATTCTTTTTCATTAGAAAAATCATTCTAAATAATATTATAAAAATAGCAAAAGATCTAAATATTCCTCTGTTGGGAATCTATAGTTTATATCAAAAAATCATTGAAAAACTATTGAACAATTTTGTAGATGAATCTAATAATTTTATCCTTGTTATATCCCATGAATATTATGTAGAATTAATATTATGGTACAACAACAAAATCGACAAAATAAAAACCTATCAATATAAAGAACCAGAAAAGTTTTTTGAGCATCTATATGAAGAGATCTTAAATTTAGAAACAAATATTAATTTATTAGATTTCATTGTATTAACTGGCATAATACCTAATATGGAAAACAATATATTAAAAATAAAAACCAATTTCGGGTTAAATGTAAATTATATTTCATATTCAGATCTAAATTGTGAATTTTCAAACTACTTAGAAGATAAAATTCCAGAAGATAAAAGAGAAATTTTTACAAATACGTTATTTATAATGGATTGATTATTATGGAAAAAGCTATAAATTTTTTAAAAACCTCTAAACCTCAAAAAACATTATTTACTATTGTATTACAGATAGTACTAAATATAATCATATTTTTAGTTATTATATTCGGCATAATATTAATTTTATATTATTTCAATTACATAGATATTAGTTATCTTGATAAATTTTATGCTATGATAATTAATTTTGTGAGTTAAACAATTGAGAATAACAGGTGGTAGTCTAAAAGGATTAAAATTAATAACACCTTCTGCTAAAAGTAAAATAAGACCTCTCCTTGATAAAACAAGGCAGACTATATTCAATATATTAGGACAATACTTAGATGGGCTAACTATATTAGACTGTTTCGGAGGCACTGGTTCATTTAGCATAGAAAGTATTAGTAGAAATGCTAATTTTGTTTACATAATAGAACAATCTTCAGAAGCTATTAATATTATTAAAAACAACTTTGAGAAATCCGGGATAGCAAAGGATAAATTTTTAATAAAAAAATCAAATTTCTGGATAGAAATAGATCGTTTAGATAAACAATTTGATATTATTTTTTTTGATCCTCCCTATCAATCAATAACAGTATCTCAAATAAATAATTTTTTAAAAAAATCGAAAAATATTGCCAAGGAATATGCTATCATTATTTTAAAAATTCCTATTTCAATACAAGATAGCGATTTAAATCTAAATAATTTTAAGGTAAAAATAAAAAAAGATGGAATAACTAAATTAATATTTTTAGAGAAAGGATAATTATGGAAAAAATAGGTGTTTATGCTGGTACCTTTGATCCAATAACCAATGGTCATATTGATATAGTGCATAGAGCACTGGAAATATTTGATAAAATTTACGTTACAATAGCAATAAATCCTTCAAAAAAGACATTTTTTACTATAGAAGAGCGTCTCAAAATGATAAAAGAAATCTTCAAAGATAATCCAGCAGTGGAAGTATATTCTTTTACAGGACTAATTATTGATTTTGTTAAACAAACAAATGCCACGGCAATTATAAGAGGAATTAGAGCAGTAACTGATTTTGAATATGAATTTCAGATGGCCCTAATGAATAGAAAAATGTCACCAAAAATTGAAACAGTATTCCTTTTACCACGCGAAGAATATTCATATCTCAATTCTACTATAGTAAAACAGTTGGCTCAATTCAATGCTCCAATAGACTGTCTTGTTCCAAAAATTGTTAAAGATATGCTTATAGAAAAAATGCGAAATAATCATCATCTATCATAATGATCATCCTCTATCATAAAGTAGATAAACAATTTGAAATTCATCCTTCTCAAATCAACACAAAACTATTTAGCAAACATATTGATTATATTTCAAAAAAATTTACTACCTTAACCACAAATGAATACATAAATTCAAAAATAAAAAATAAATTATCAATTACTTTTGATGATGGATATGAAAATATTTTACATTATGCATATCCAATAATGGAAAAATATAATTTAAAAGGTACAATATTCATTCCTACAGATTATATAGGAAAATTAAACTCATGGGATGTTAATATTGATAAAAAAAAATATAAACACCTTGATAAAGAGCAGATAAAATTTTTATCGGATCATGGATGGGAAATAGGTTCTCATTCAACAGATCACAAAAGTTTACTTTTTAAATCTAAAAAAGAAGTCAAATATATCTTAGAAAAATCAAAAGATATTCTGGAAAATATCACAAATAAAAATGTCTTTGGAATCTCTTTCCCCTTTGGTCATTATAATAAAAGTATATTAGAAATATCTAATAAAATCTATTCCTACTCTGTTTGTGTAAAAAATCTACATCTAAAAAAAATAAAATCAATTTATTCAAGAAAACCAATTTACAGTTTTGATTATATGCCAATTTTCAAAAATAAATTAAAAAAAAATTACTTATTTTATTCATTAACAGAAATATACGATTATGGACATTTTTTATTTACTTTTGGGACACCTGCTTTTCAATATATAAAAACTAAACTTTCAGATATAAAATACCGATAATGATATAAAAGAGGATTTTATATATGTTAGATTTATTAAAAGATCATTTTGATTTTATTGAAAATGAGTATAAAACAAAAATGTATTGTAAAATAAAAGATAAGTTAACAAAGTCTCAAATAAAAAACATATCTTATGAGGTTTTTGAAAAATATTTAAATTTTATAGGAGTTAAAAAAAAACCTGAAAAATTAAAAATTATATGCTGGATATCAGAAGAATTCAAACACCCTGAAATATCATGTGTACAATCAAAATTTCCTTTATTTGAGTTAGTAGAACTAATTGATATTAAAAATAATACAGAAATTCTTAATGAAACAAAAATACAAGTTACTCCCCAACAGAAAGTTCTTAAAATAAAAATAAAAAAGAAAAAAGTTCAAATAGAAAATATCTATAATGAATTAATAGAAAAAGATTTTTCCATAGAAGATATAATAGAAGGGAACATTATAATCAGCAAAGAAAATGAAGATGAATATATTTTAACTACTCCAGAAGAAGGATATATACGAATAACAGATAGCTCAATTGTCTTTTATAAGCCTCTGATATTAGAAAATGTTAATATGGAAACCGGAAATATTTGTTATTGTTATGATGTAATTGTAAATGGAGATGTTATTACAGGTTTTGAGCTAAGAAGTGGTGGAGATGTATTGGTGAAAGGAGTTGTTGAAGCAGCAACAATAATTGCTGATGGGAATATTATGATCGAAAAGCCTATCATGGGAATGAATAAAGCTAAAATAGTATCAGCTAAAAATATCAATTTAGTATCTGCAAATAAATCCCATATTATTGGATTAAAGGATATAAAGTTAGAAATAGAACTAATCAATTGTGAAGTTATATGTTCTGGAAATTTAATCGGTTCTAAAAACTCTCGCATTATTAGCGGAAGTACAATAGTATATGGAAATATTAAAGTAGGAACATTGGGATCAAAAGATATTATAAAAACAAAGATTACAGCAGGTATTTCTCCATTTCATATAGATAAGTTAATTAATACTGAAAAAACAATAAAAAAAATAAACTCAAAAATAGACATTTTAGAAAAAAATAAAGACTATTTAATAAAAGAACATAACATAAAAATACCTGATTATATTTCAACTGATCTAAATAAATGTGCATATCTACATAATATGATTATGGAAAATCCAGATAATGATACTGAAATTATAAAAAAAATTGCTCATTTCTTTTTTTTATTAAATAATTACAAAGAAATATTAAAAGAAAAAAATGATTTTTTTAAAAATTTGAGAGAATCTATAATAAATAAAGAAAACATAAGTATAAATGTAGTTAACAAGATATATCAAAATGTTATTATAAATATAAAGGGATATAAAAAAACAACTGAAGAAGAAACAGAACACAAAAAGATATATTTATCTGAAGAAGAAATTAAAATAGAAGATATAGGGGAGGCATAAATGGGAAGTACAATTATAGGAATTATCTCTGGTGCAACATTATTATTTATAGCAATAGTACACCAGGGAGGCTATAAAATATTTCTCAATCTTGACTCATTTATGATAACTTTTGGAGGAACAATAGCGGCAACTTTTATAAGCTATCCTTTACCAAGAGTAATAAAAGTATTTAAAGTATTAAAAAATATTTTCAAATCAGAAAAAAATGAATATAATAAATATATTCGTCTTTTAATTAGTCTGTCAATTAAGGCAAGACAAAATTCAATTTTAAGTTTAGAAGCTGATCTCAAAAAAATAAAAAACAGAATAATATCTATTGGTTTACAAATGGTCATCGATGGAAGTCCGCCGGAATTAATTAGAGATGTATTAGAAACTGAAATTGAATATATGAAAATAAGACATAGCGAAGGAGAACAGATTTTTAGAACAATGGCTAAATTATCACCTGCTTTTGGAATGATAGGAACATTAATAGGACTTATTGCAATGCTCCGTTCTATGGCAGATATAGGTGCAACAGCCGAAGCAATGGGACCTGCAATGGCCGTCGCATTAATAACAACTTTTTACGGAGCTATGTTGGCCAATCTACTCTTCATCCCTATAGCAGAAAAGCTAAAATCAATGACAGATAATGAACTTCTACTCTCTGCGATTTTAATAGAAGGAATACTATTAATACAAGAAGGTGTTAATCCAAGAATCGTTGAAAGAAAATTAAATTCATTCTTGCCACCAGAGATGAGACAAACTCACTATAGGGCAAAATTAACAAGAAGAAGATAATTATGGCATCAAAAAAAAGATTCCTGAACAATCCGCCAACAGCTCACGATGAAGAAGAAAATTTATGGCTTGTGACTTATGGCGACATGATGACATTATTACTGGTCTTTTTTATATTACTTTCTGCTATAAAAACTATGAACAAAGTAAAAGTAAACGATATAGTAAATTCCATGTCTAATGCCTTCGGTCAAAAAAAATTATCAGAAAAGGAAAAAAAATTATTAGAATTAAGAGATTCATTTGGCTTAGCTAAAAAAATTAATCTAAAAGAACTGGAAGATTTAAATAAAGTTTTTTCTCAAATAAGTGCAATTGTAAAAACTCAAAATTTAGAAAAAAATATTAGTATGAGTATTGATAATAGAGGTGTTATCATCAGAGCCTCTGAATCTATTTTCTTCAAGTCAGGTCAAGCAAATTTATTAAAACCAGGACAAAAATTCCTTTTAAAAATAGTTCCTGTATTACAAAACACACCTTATAATATACTTGTTGAAGGGCATACCGATAATGTTCCAATCCATACAGCAAGATTTCCTACAAATTGGGAATTATCTGTAGCCAGAGCAACTACTGTTGTACGATTTTTCATAGAAAAGTGCAAACTCGATCCCAGAAGATTTATTGCTTCTGGCTATGCTGAATATAGACCTTTAGTACCTAATAATACACCTGAAAACAGAAAAAAAAATCGTCGTGTAGAAATTATTATTCTAAGAACTAAATACAAGGAATTAAGTTCAAATGAATAAAAGAGAATTTTTTAGAATGAATTACCTCGCATCATTTGAATACAAAACACTAAAATTTCATCCAGATCAAGATTTCTCCTTGACAGAAGTTTATAAAACTGATATAATAAATCTCAGTGGTAATGGACTTGTATTTAGAAAAGTATCTGAATACAACTGGGAAAAAAAAGACTTTATCTATGGCAACATTTTTCTAAGCAAAGGGATACACCCTATTAAAGTCCTTGCTAAAGTCATTAGAGAAATTAAAGTTGAAGTTCAAGGCAAAACAATAAAAGGAATCGCTATTACCTTTAAAGAAATAACAATGAAAGATCAGGATTTAATCGTTAAATTTTTAAACCAGAAAACAATTTCTATTAAAAATGATTAATAGTCCTATTGATGAAATTAAACAAATTTTTATATCAGAAAATACATTAAATTTCAATGAAATAAATGAAAAATTTAATAATGAAAAAATTAATATAGAAGAATTTGACTATAAACAATTACTAAAAGAATATATAAATTCAGAAGAATGGGAATCCGCTTTAAATACTATAGAAAAAATTATCTCAAAAGAAGGATTAACTAAAGAAAATATTAATTATAAAGCAAAACTATTGATAAAATTAGGACAGATAAAAAAAGCGCATACCTTTCTTGACGAATTATTTAATAATGATAAAAATGATTTTTACTATTTTTTAAAGACAAAAATTTATTTCTATGAAGGCAGTTATTCCAAAGCTTTAGAACATATTGAAAAAGCTATAAAATATAACGAAAAAAAAGGACTTTATTGGTACTGGAAAGGATTAATCTTAAAAAATAATAATCTTTTTAAGGATGCTATCAAATCTCTACTGGAAGCACTAAAGTTTTATCAAAATTATAAAGTCTATTATCAATTAGGCATAATATATTTTGAAATAAAAAATTATGAAAATGCTATAAAATATTTAGAATCAATACTCGATTCCCCAAAAATCCCTAAAAAAATTTATTGGTATTTAGGAAACTCTTACCAGAATATAAAAAATAATGAAAAAGCCAAATATTATTTCGAACTTTTTAAAACTTAACATTATTACAATTTTTATAATTTTTCAATGTGCTAAAATAATGCCACCTCCTGGTGGCCCACCTGATAAGACTCCACCCAAACTTGTTAAAACAATTCCTCCTGTAAAAAATTATCTGCAAAATAATGAAGTTACAATTATTTTTTCTGAAGAAATAAAAAAAAATACAGTAATAAATTCCTTTTCCATACATCCTAAATTAAAATATAAACTTAATATAAAAAATAATAAAATAAATATAAAACTTAAGGAAACTCCTGAAGACAGCATTGTAATAATAAATTTTAATACTCAATTAGAAGATATCCATAATAACAAAATCCTCAATGATATACTGCTAATATATGGGCCTAAAAATAAAATACCAGAGAATTCTATAAAAGGGAAATTATATTTATTTGATAATTCTATCGATTTATCAAAAGTAAAACTAAATCTTTATGACAATAAGAAAAAAATTAGAGAATTTAATTTTTCAAAAGATAATCATAAATTCTCAATAGATTATATAAAAAAATCTAATAATTTGCTATTACAAGTATTTTATGATAAAAATAAAAATAATTATTGTGACTATGATGAAGAGCAAAATATATTTATTCCCCAACTAAATAAAGAAAATCTTATATTCCTAAAAAAAAGTGAAAAAAACTTTTCAATAAAAAATATTAAATTTTTCTGTAGTAGAATTGTTGAAATTACTACTTCCAATAATTTTAAACAAATAGATTCAGAACTAAATAACTATCTTATAAATAAAACAAAAAATAAAATATATTTTTATTATAATAATCTTTTAAAGAAAAATGATTCTTTGAGGCTTAAATTTAAAATAATAAAATTAAACAATGAAGCCTTCAATGTAGATACCCTACTTGTGGTTAATAAAGATTCTATTAATATCTCTAACCCAAAATTCATATATTCTTATAATGATACGATTCCATTTCATGAGAAAAAACTAAAAATTCTTTGTAATATTCCAATACCTACAATAAAAACAGAAATAATAATGAAAAATGATACTATAATCCCTAAAGTAGAAAATATAAAAAATCTATCATTTTCTGTGGATATAACAAAAATAAGTGAAGAATTTATATTATTAATATTAAATGATAGTACAATTATACAAAAAAACAAATTTTATAAAATAACAGAAGAAGAACTATCAACATTAAGTGGAGAAATATTAAATTTCCAAACATATACTAATCCAAAACTAATTTTATTTGATATTAATAAAAGTAGGTTATCATTTAGAACAGTTAAAGATGCAAATTTTACAATAAACTATATTAATTCAGGAAATTATTTAATAGGAATATTTAATGACAACAATAACAATTCATTTTTAGATAATGGATATATGATAAAAGATAGCATGAAATACTCAGAACCAATAACTATTTTAAATGATACATTAAAAGTGAGAAGTTACTGGATCATAGAAGGGATAAAAATAAAATAAAATAAGCTTATCCCTTGACTAATCATTAAAAATTATTTAAAATAAAAAAAAATAATGGAGGAAGTATGAGAAAAATTTTAATTATAATTTTATTTGTAATTATTACGTTAAGTTACGGAGATCAAAAGTATAAGATAAAATTTGCAACATTAGCCACAAGAGGTTCAACATGGCTTAACGTTATGACCGAATTAAACAATGCAATTAAGCAAGCAACTTCAAATAATGTAAGATTTAAAATATACCCCGGTGGAGTAAGTGGAGAGGAATTAGATGTATTGAGAAAAATTAGAGCTGGACAGCTTGATGCGGGGGGATTTACAGGAGTAGCTTTAGGAGAAATAGTTTCAGAAGTTAGAATTTTTGATTCTCCTTTTCTTTTTAAAAATTATGAAGAGGTTGATTATATCCATGAATTATTATTTGATGAATTTTCAAAAAAATTTGAACAGAATGGTTTTATATTATTAGGATGGACAGAAGTAGGTTTTGTATATATTTTCACAAAGAAAAAAATTGAAAAAATAGATGATTTAAAAGGTGTTAAAATGTGGATGTGGGAAGGAGATAAAGTTGCAGAAGCTACATTTAATGCTCTTGGATTCAAACCTATTCCTCTTGCAGTAACAGATGTAATCACTGCTTTACAAACAGGAATGATTGAAGGACTCTATACATCCCCACTGGGTGCTATTGCTCTTCAATGGAATACTCAAGTAAAATATATGTTAAAAATTCCATTAGCAAATGCTATTGGGGCAATTGTTGTATCCAAAAACAAATGGGATAAGCTCCCTCAAGAATATCAAGATACAATCAGAACCTTAAGTAAACAATATATGAAAAAACTAACAAAATTATCAAGAAAAGATAATCAAAAATCTATTGAAATCTTAAAGCAAAACGGTATCATTGTAACAGAATTAAAAGACAAAACAGAATTAGACAAACTAAACAAAGCTGGTATAAAAGCAAGAATGGATATGGCTGTAAAATATGGACTATTCCCAGTACAACTACTCAACAAAGTTGAGAAATCACTAAGTGATTTTAGAAATGAACATAATAAATAAAATAAAATCACTGTTTATAAAAATAGAATCAATTCTTTTAATAACAGCTCTGATTACCACAGTAATACTTTCATTAACTCAGATTATATTAAGATATTTTTTCCAATCTGGTATATTATGGATAGATCCTTTTGTTAGGTATCTAATTATTATCTTTTGCCTTTTTGGAACAAGTCTTGGAATAAAGCATGACCAGTATATTGGTATGGAAGTTATTTCCAATTTCTTAAAACCTCAAAAATTAATCATATTAAAAATAATTGCTTATATTGCAACCTTAGTTGCATTAATTATACTTATATTCCCATCTTATGACTTTATATCAATTATGAAACTTGAAAAAAAAATATTAATACCTCTTATACCAACATGGTACTTTAGTACTATAATATTAATTGGTTTTATTTTTATTACTATTAGTGTTATAATAAGACTTGTTGAATTAATAAGTTTATACAGGAATAATACTAATGATTAGCTTTTTATTTTTCTTTATAATATTATTACTTGCTCTCTTAAATACACCTCTCTTCGCTATTTTATCTCTAATAACAATATATCTAACTTTAAATAGTGGTGGTACTCTAACGGGTATAATAATAGAAATGTATAGAATTACAAATGTTCCTACTCTTGTAGCACTTCCATTATTTACATATGCTGGCTACATCCTATCAAAAAGTAATGCCCCAAAAAGAATTGTAAATTTAGCCAATCAAATTTTTTCTCACATTCCCGGTGGACTTGCAATAACCACCCTTGTAACATGCGCTATTTTTACAGCATTTACAGGCGCATCAGGCGTAACAATTATAGCTATTGGTGGCTTAGTATATCCTATTCTAATAAAACAAGATTATGATGAAAAACTTACTTTAGGCCTTGTAACTACTTCCGGAAGTTTAGGGCTTCTTTTTGCACCAAGTCTTCCCATTATTTTGTACGGTACTGTCAGCCAAACAAGTATTGAAAAATTATATATAGCAGGAATATTGCCCGGGCTCCTTCTTATCATTCTTTTATCTATATTCATTGTCTTAAAAAGAAAAAAAGAAATTATTACATTAAAACAAACAAAGTTTAACATAAAAGAATTTTACAAAGCGATCAAAAATACTATATTTGAAATACCGATACCATTTGTTGTTTTATTTTTAATATTAAAAGGAATTATAACATTACCTGAGGCATCGGTAATAACAGTATTTTATGTTTTCATTGTAGAATTTTTCATAAAAAAAGATCTCTCTTTAAAAAAAGATTTTATTCCTATAACAACAGAAAGCATGATTATGATAGGTGGGATATTGATAATATTATCCATGGCACTTGGTCTTACCAATTATCTTGTAATGGAAGAAGTTCCTATGAAAATATTTGAATTTATAGAGCAATATATATCTAACAAATATGTATTTTTAATATTACTAAATATTTTCCTTATAATTGTAGGATGTATGATGGATATTTTCTCTGCAATTGTTGTTGTAGTCCCAATAATTATACCAGTTGCAAAAAATTTTGGTATTGATCCCGTTCATCTTGGTATAATCTTTTTGGCAAATCTTGAAATTGGATATCTCACCCCCCCTGTTGGTATGAATCTATTTATTTCTTCTTTTAGATTCAAAAAAAATATTATCGAAGTTTACAAAGCCACAATACCATATATATTAATTCTCTTATTAGGATTGTTAATTATAACTTATATTCCAAAACTAACATTATTTTTTGTGAATTAATATGAAATCATATAAATTTTTTATAGGTCTGATAACTTCTATTTTTATTATAGATATTTTTTTTATCCCTCTTTTTTTACTCTTTAAAAATAATAATTTTATAATAAACCACTTCTTTAGCATTCTATTGGTTCTAAAATCTATTATAATTTTTGATTTTATGGTAATTTTATATTATATATTATCTATCTTAATAACAAAAAAACTAAATATAAAATTAAAAATTCTATGGATTACTGGCACTCTACTATTTTCTGTCATTGTCATCCCAATTTATTATATCAAGTACATATACTATGATGAATAAAATAATTATCTATTTTTTGATTTTAATAAATATTTCTATTGCAAATGAGGTTGTAATTAAAAAAGACACATTAAAATATAAAGCATCTGGATATTTAAATTATACCATAAAACCGGTAAAAATAATAGAACTATATAAAAATGCTCAAATTGATTATAAAAACATGAGGCTTAAAGCAGGATATATAAAAATAAATGTTGACAGCCAGACGATTTTTGCCACATATACAATAAATGAGCAAGGAGATACAATAGATTATCCAGTTCTTAAACAAGAGAATGATACAATATATGGGGATACTATTCTTTATAATCTCAAAAAAGAAAAAGGTATTATAAAATATGGAAGATCAAAAATAGAAAATGCCTTTTATTCCAGTGAGACTATAAAATCATTTGAAAGAAAAGATATTTTTTTAACATCATCAAGATATACAACATGTGATCTCATTCCACAAAAACAACATTACTATTTTTATATCAAAGATTTAAAAGTTATTCCTAAGGATAAAGCTATTGCAAGACATATTATGATGGTAATAAATAGAGTGCCTGTCTTTTATTTGCCTTTTAATACAGGGCTACCATTTCAAGAAAAAGATAAATATTTTTATATAAAAAAACTCCCTGTCTTTTACTTCCCTGCTTTTGTTTATCCAATAAGAACAGATAGACATTCTGGATTGCTGATGCCCAAAATTGGAAAAGAACGACTATTAGGAAAAGATTACTATGTAATCAAAGAAACCGGATTTTACTGGGCAATAAATGATTACCTTGATAATTTAACAAAATTAAGCTTTTATAGCACTTCCAATATTGCCCTCACCAATATATTTCGATATAAACTCAGATATAAATTAAATGGTGCAATTGATGCTGGATATTGGTACAGAAAAAATTCCAGAGAATGGAAATTAAAAATAAAACACAGCCAAATAATAGACCAAACAAGCAATCTATCAATCAATACCAATTTCATTAGTAGTGATATATATAACCAATTATTAACAGATGATTTACAATCTCGATTGGAAAGGGTGCTTCAATCAAATCTTTTATATAATAAACGTTTCTCTTTGGGAAATTTTAGCCTTAATCTCAACAGAACAGAAAATCTTGACAAAAAAACTATAACACAAAAACTCCCTTCCTTATCATTTTATCTAAAAAGAATGAATTTCAAAGGATTTTATTTTTCATATAATTTTAAATCATTATACTATATGAAATCCAAAGATTCAACCGAACTTGATTCAACTCATTATAAAGAAAAACGTTATGGAGCTATTAACAATTTTTCAATCACAAAATCTAATAAAATTAAATCATATGTCAATATAAACCAAAGTATAAATGTTTCTGAAGTATGGTTTGACAAAGCCGCAATTATTGATACTATTTCTCACATCAATTATATTCCAGATTACCCACTACTCATAGAACAACCTGATACTACTTATTCCTATGATACTTCTTATGTTCACAATGTTATTAAACATAAATTTAATTATAATTTAACTTTGTCAAATACACTATATGGAGTTTTTGCTCCTCATCTATTTGGAATCAAAACATTAAGGCATAAATTAGATCCTTCGGTAACATTTTCTTATTCTCCAAAAGATAGTGATACCCGAACTTTTCAAAATTTCCAGGGAATTTCTTATTACGCAACGAAAAAAGATCAAATGAGAATAAATTTTAGCCTAAATCATTTTTTCCAGGCAAAAATAAATCATAAAGATGAGGAGAAAAAAGTTGATCTATTTACTATTAATCAAAATATATCTTATGACAAAAATAGCACAAATAAAAAATGGTCTAACTTTACTACAACCTTCCGTGCCAACCCTATTAAAGGTCTTAATATCAATACTTATATCACTCATGACATATATGATAAAATCAATCAAAAACCTTTCAAAAATCTACCCCAGTTGCAAGAATTTAGGTTCTCTACAGACTATAGTTTAAATTTAAAATTTAATACAATAAATATAGGTGGTATTTTTCTTCCTATACCTTTATTCAAATTCTCAGAAAAGACTTCTCAAAATACAAAAAACAACCAAGAAGAAAAAAATAAAGAAGAAGAAATTGAAGCCAAAAACAACATTTTTCAATCAGATTGGAAAGGGAGATATAAACCATTATTTAAAGTAAATATGAGAACTTATTTTGAATACAAAAAACAACTACAAAGCATATATACTAAAAATTTAATAACTTCCTGGGCTAATATCAATTTTACATGGAATATATCTCCAAGATGGAGTATGGCAGGAAATTTAAGAGTTGATCTCAATAAATTTAAAATAATAGATCAGGAGTACAAAATTTATAATGATCTCCATTGCTGGCAATTTATGGTCAGAATAATATCATCAAAATATAGAAGAGGATATTATTTATTACTAAATATTCGTGATTTACAGGATATTAAAATCGAACAATTCAGGAGTTTCTAATGAAAAATATACTTTTAATATTAATCATTTTTATATTCTTTAACTGCTCACTTTTTATACCTAAAAAAATAAAAGAATACAAAAATCCTTATCTACTGTTAGAAGAATACAAAAAAATAATGCAGTATTCAATAAATGTTGACAATATTATAAGCACATTTTATAACGACACTTACTATAAGGGAAAAATTCTCTCAGAAATCTCTCCCAAAATCAATAAAACAATTCTTACAGCAAGTTTTGGTATAAAAATATTAGAATTTCAAGCTGACTCCTCATCAATAAAATTAACTACAAATATGCCGTCTCGACAAACCAAAAAATATAATTTTAAAAACAATATCTATGGGATTAAATTAAATAAAAATATTATAGATTGTATCTTGCTTAATATTCCATTGATATTAGAAAATGACATCTTAAAACAAGCAAAAATAAAAAATAATACATTAAATGTAATTTATACAGATTACAATATAAATTATTATTTCGATAAAAAAAATACCAAAATAGACTCAATAATTATATCAAATCAGAAAAAAAATATTAATGTGAAATTAGTATATTCTCAATATTCAATCTGGGAAAATTTATATTTACCGACTAAAACTCTAATATATACCAAAATAAGAAATAAAAGAAATAAGATCATCCTAAATTTAATAAAAAGAACCAAAAAAAGCCTTGACAGGTGAACAAATGTTCACTATACTAACAAGTATGGAAAATTTAACAACACGGCAAAAAGAAGTATTAAATCTTTTATATGGATTTATTGACGAAAAAGGTTATCAACCAAGTATAAGAGAAATAGCAAATGAACTTAATGTAAAATCTACGAATAGTATATGGAAAATTTTATTAGCATTGGAAAAAAAAGGTTATATAGAAAAAATAGATAAAAAAAATAGAAGCATCAAATTATTAGTTAAAAAAAAAGAAAAAGGAATTCCTATAATTGGTAAAGTAGCAGCAGGTTCTCCTATATTATCAGATGAAAACATTATAGGTTATCTTAATCCTGCAGCAGAATATAAAGAAAAAGATATTTTTGCCCTGCAAGTTCAGGGTGATAGCATGGTAGAAGCTGGTATATTAGACGATGATTATGTTATTGTAAAAAAAACAAATAAAATTTCTAATAAAGAAATCGGGGTTTTTTATTATTTTGGAGAATTTACAGTAAAAAAATTTAAAAAAGACAAAAATAAAATAATACTTCTTCCGGAAAATCATAAATACCAGCCTATTGAAATTGAAAATCTCGAAAATTTTTATGTAGTAGGACGTGTGATTGGAATTTACAGAAAAATTCAGGAGATATCAGAGTGAACAATTCTATAAATAAAAAGACAACATTAACTTTAAAAATGTTAAAAAATCAAAACTCCTATACATCCAATTCTATTATAAAGAATAAACACTGGAGGATAAAATAATGTTTGATACTCTAAAAGAAGAATGTGGCGTATTCGGTATATTTAACCATCCAAATGCAGCTCACTATACATATATGGGACTTTATGCCCTACAACACCGAGGACAGGAAAGTGCAGGTATTGCAACTACAGATGGAAAACAATTTTATTTATATAAGAATTTAGGATATGTTAATGATGTATTTAATGATGAAAGAATTATTGATGATTTTTTAAAAGGTAAAATAGCTATTGGACATAATAGATACTCAACAACAGGAAGTAATAGATTAGAAAATATTCAACCTTTAGTTATAAATTTCAAAAAAGGACAACTTGCCATAGTTCACAATGGTAATATTACAAATAGTTATAAACTAAGAAAAGAAATGGAAGAAAAAGGATCGATATTCCAAACCACAATGGATAGTGAGGTAATACTTCATTTAATTGCAAGATCCTCAAAAGAAACATTACCAGAAATGATAATAGATGCTTTAAAACAATTAAAAGGAGCATACTCTCTTATATTTATGACTGAAAAATGTATGATAGCTGCGAGAGACCCTTATGGTTTTAGACCTTTAAGTATTGGAAAATTAAATGATTCTGTTATAATCGCATCTGAATCATGTGCTTTTGATATTATCGGTGCTGACTTTATTAGAGATATTAAACCTGGTGAGATTTTAATCATAGAACATGATGAAATAAAATCTTCACAACCATTCGAACCTAAAACACCAAAGCATTGTATATTTGAATATATATATTTTGCAAGGCCTGATAGTTTCGTTTTTGGCGAATATGTTGAAACTATAAGGCGAAGAATGGGACATGAGCTTGCAAAAGAGCATCCAGCAGATGTGGATTTTGTTATCTCTGTACCTGATTCAAGTAATGCTGCTGCTTTAGGATATGCAAGAGAATTGGGCATTCCTTATGAATTAGGATTAATAAGAAATCACTATGTGGGTAGAACATTTATTCACCCAAGCCAGGTAAAAAGAGATTTTGGGGTAAGAATAAAATTTAATCCTTTACGACCTGTGCTAAAAAATAAAAAAGTAGCTGTAGTTGATGATTCTATTGTAAGAGGAACTACAAGTAAAAAAATTATAAGAATGATACGCGATGCTGGTGCAAAAGAAGTACATTTTAGAATATCTTCTCCTCCAATAACTGATCCATGTTTCTATGGTGTGGATACTCCTGATAAAAGTAAATTAATTGCAGCCACTTATTCTATAGAAGAAATCAGAAAATTTTTAGGTGCAGATTCATTAGGCTACCTGTCAATAGATGGTTTATTAAAATCTATTAACCATATTGATAAAAATAAATTCTGTATTGCATGTTTTAATGGAAAATATCCAGAAGCAATTGATA
Source organism: uncultured bacterium (assembly GCA_964384205.1). GTDB lineage: Bacteria > JAGOEH01 > JAGOEH01 > JAGOEH01 > CAYLKS01 > CAYLKS01. Next base: position 99,480 of record CAYLKS010000003.1, read on the forward strand.
AAAATTTTGAAAAAGAAAA